>JAFXIL010000042.1 GCA_017563185.1 Kiritimatiellia bacterium
CACGCACCACCGGACGATACAGCTCTCAATGACGGTGATCAGGTTCTTCCCTATCCTTGCCGTGATGTTCGGCCTGTCTCTCACAAGATGAAGCCTCCACCAGATGTCGCCGTCTGGATTATCAATATAGATCAGCGGACCAAGATAATCACGCGGCGCGAATACTTTCACCGTGCCGTTCGTATCCGGCAGATGCAGCGTTCCGTACGCGATGGGCCGCGTAAGCACCAGCTTGTTCGTGCCCACGAGAACCGCCTCCTCCACATAGTCGAAATCGTTCGTGCCGAACACCTTCCTAGCGCGCGTCACGACGGGATGGTCGCGATATGCGGGATTCCGCGACGCGGGCAAAGGCTTTCCAGAGCTCATTCGCCACCCCTCCCGGCACAGCTCTCCATGAGGAACACCTTGTCGCCCACGCGCACGCGCGGACACGGGAACGTGGCCCAGGTTCCGCGCTCGGCACGCTCGAGCGTCTCGTCGTCGCGCCGCAGCGATTCGACCGTAAGATCCACCACTCCCGTCGTAGCGCCATGCACCTGCACATGGTCGCCCACCGTGAGCGCGCGGTCCTGTATCTGCACCTGCGCGACTCCGGCCTTGGCGAAGTAGTCGATCACCACGCCCGAATGGCGCTTCACCTCGGTGGCGAGGGAGTCCTCCTTGTCTGTGTACTGGTCCGCGCCAGGGCGGCCGAAGAAGAGTCCAACGCCAAGTTCGCGGTGGAACACCTTCTTTGTGTCCTCCACGAGACGCGATGCGAGCTCCTGCGTGAACGTGCCATCCATCACGGCGTCAAGCGCGGTGCGGTATGCGCGCACCACGGCGCGCACGTACTCCGGCTTGCGGGCGCGGCCCTCGATCTTGAGGGACGCCGCTCCCGCGGCGGCGATCTTGTCGAGGAACGGCAGCGAGCAGAGATCCTTCGCCGAAAGAACCGTGTGCGGCGTAACCTCGAACTCCGCGTCGGCGTCGTGGAGAGGATTGCCGTTTGCGTCAGTGTATCTATCCACGGCCTTGATGAGGAACCTGCGGCGGCACGGCTGGTGGCATTCGCCTCTGTTCGCGCTGCATCCGTATGCATCGTGCGAAAGGAAGCAGCGCCCGCTCTCGGCCACGCACTGCGCGCCATGCACGAACACCTCCACCTCCACGCCGGCGGACGCGGCGATCTCGCGCACTTCGTCAAGCGTGCATTCGCGTGCGAGCACGATGCGCGAGGCGCCCTGCTCCTTCATGAACTTCGCGGCCACAGAGTTGGAGCAGCTCATCTGGGTGGAGACGTGGAACGCGGCGCCATGTCTTCTGCACATTGCTGCCACGCCCCAGTCGGCCACGATGAAGGCGTCGACGTAGTCCTTCGCGAACGCGATCTCGTCCTCAACCTCGGCAAGCTCGCCCTCGAAGACGATCGAGTTGAGCGTGAGGTACAGCTTCACGCCGTATTCGCGGCAGCGGCGCGCCGCCTCGGGAAGCGTCTCGCGCGTAAAATTCACGCCGGAGCGCGAACGCATGTTGTACGAGCCGAGTCCAATGTACACCGCGTCGGCGCCTGCGTCCAGCGCGGTCTGGAGGCATGTCATGTCGCCCGCAGGGGCGAGTATCTCTGGAGCTTTTCTATTGATGTGCATGCGATTAGTATATCATTTAACGGATTTCCCCTCAACACTTCGCTGGCCCGTGGGTAGTGTTGCCAATGTGAAAGTGTTGCCAATTCCAATGTTGCCAATGGCCAATCCGCCTACACCAAGGCTACGGCGGACAAGTTGGTAATTGGAATTGGATATTGGCAACATTGGTAACAATTTCACATTCTCAGGGGCCTGGCATTGCGGCGGCCTGGGGGCAGGCCGCCCTACCAATTTCGCGGATACGCCCAGAAACGTTATTAGGCGGGAGAGAGAGTGGCATTGGGTTAATGTTGACAATGTGGAAGTGTTGCCAATCCCAATGTTGCCAATGACCAATCCGCCTACGCCAAGGCTACGGCGGACAAGTTAGTAATTGGAATTGGATATTGGCAACATTGGCAACATTTTCAGGAGTTATCACCATCCTGCCCGAAGCCTATCGGAGTGCGGGCCGCCGTCAAAGGCGGCATGAGGGTGTAGATGATCGAGTCAATCGAACGCTCGGCGGCCGTCATGCGCTTTTCGAGCTTGCCGATCCGCCGATCACGCACAAGGCCACGAAGCAAATACTCCTTCAGCACAGACGTAGCCCATTGGCGGAACTTAACGCCGCGCTTGGAGTTCACTCGATAACCCACAGATATTATTGCATCAAGGTTGTAATGCCTGACACTGCGAGAGACTCTACGCTTCCCCTCAATCCGAACTACTAAGAAATCCTTAGTAGTTGCCACCTCTACCAACTCTTCCTCAGCATAGATGTTCTTGAGGTGCAAGACGACATTCTCAAGTGTGCATCCAAACAACTCCGCCATCTGCTTCTGCGTTAGCCAAATGGTCTCCCCTTCAAGCCATACCTCAAGTTGAGGCATTCCCTGCTGGGCATACTTCACAAGCTCGCCTTGGGCGGTGACTGGCTGCTGGGCTTTACGCTTCATCTGGTTCATCTCCTTTCAGCTGCGGCGACACTGTGCGCCGATGCCTAGATGATAGCGCAAGGCATGCGTGAAAGGCAATGAAACAAGTGTCAATTCTTTGTGAGGCGAATGTGAAGCAACTGCAAATGGCATTGGAGTGCCTGGGGTGCCGGGCGTGGCTGACGGGACCTCCAGGACCTCCGAGACGTCCGGGACTTGGATCAGCCGCCCAGCATTGCAGATGGAATCGCCCGGCAGGTGCCTGACGGGGGCCCGGCATTGCGGCGGTCTGGGGACAGGCCGCCCTACCGGATGTGCCCAGAGTGGCTACTGGGCGGTTCACAACCGACTGGGCTGATCATTTGAGCTCAACGACAAGACGCGCCGAGTAGTCGGATGGACTGGGAGAACGGGCATCTTGCCCGTTCGGAACGGGCTGGAAGCCCGTTCTCCCAGAAATAGGTTCTGTGACATTGGGCTTGCCGCGCTCGCCGAACATGAGCTTCACGAAGGCGTCGCTGTCGTAGCACTGGCCGCCATGTTTCCTGCCGACGAGTTCAAGGAAGGTGAAGGAGTTCCGAAGTTCGGGGAACGAGGCCACATGCCTTCTGAAGTTGAGAAAGCGCCTGTATCTGTTCGGTCCCTGCGCCATGGCGCCCTTCTTCATGTCGAGGGACTTCTCGCCGACGTCGTCGGTGCCGCAGAAGGCGAGGCAGTACCGCCCCGCGAGATTGCGCATGATCTCCCCGTCGGAAAGGCGCGAGGCGTAGCGGTTCGCCTTGCGGTCGAGGCCATAGTGCCAACGGGCCTTCCCGTCGAAGAAGAGCCATGTGGACGGAGCGCCGACGGCGAAGTTCACCTGTAGGCCCCTGCGCGGACGAATCGGGCTGGTGGCCATGTAGCGGCTCATCACCTGTGCCCCGGCGGAGTAGCCGCAGAAGAGCACGGACCTGAGGCGCGGGTAGAGCTTAGCGTCGTTGAGACGCTCGAACATCCTGTCCAGAACGTCGTACGACGAGAACCCCTTCGCAACCGGGGAGTCCCCGCCGCCCTGCCAGCCGCCTCCCCTCCAATAGACGATCTTCGAGAGCTCCTCCGGCTTGAGAAGCTTCTCCACGAGCATGCAGGGCGCTACGAAGTACACGCGCGAGATGTCGCGGCCGCGCGCGGCCGCGATCTGGCGCACGCGCCATGCGCCGTCCCGGGTGCCGCCGTTAAGTCCGTGCACTATCACCACCGCGTGCTCCGCGTTAGTGTCCACGGCATCGATCGCGTGGCTCGCGAAATACCGCACGGCGCGTCCGTCGGAGTTCTCCACCGGCAGCAGGAAGGCCTGCGGCGCAGCGGCGCACGAAAGCGCGCAAAGCGCAGCTGACGCGGCGGCAATCTGGAATCTTCTCATGGCGCACTCCATCGGGGCATTTGAAAAGAAAGCCGCCCACGCAGGCGGGCGGCTTTCCCTAGGCGGCGCACAAGGCCGCCGTTCAACGCTACACGGTCAAGATCAATCGACCTTGAAGTCTTCCGGCACCTTCGAGAAGAAGGCCGCATAGACGAACATGTAGGCGAGGCCGACGACGGGGACGATGTAGGCCCACATGAAGGCGGACGTGAACTTCGCCGCATCCGTCACGGCGCCTGCGGCGTCGCGCGTGCCAGAGGCGAGAGCATCGGCAATGTGATTCTGCACGAGCGGGAGAATGCCGCCGCCAACCACCATCACCATGAAGAGACCGGAGGCCGCGGCGGTGTACTTGCCGAGCTTCTCGGTGGCGAGGTTGAAGGTGCTGGGCCACATGATCGAAGTGCAGAGGCCGCAGAGCGCGAAGAGAAGCGCGGTGAGCGGCACCTGCGCCATGGCGAAACCTTCCTTTATGGTGTACACGGGCATCTTAACGGACGCGCCGGTGGTCTGCGTGCCGATGAGGATGAGCACGATGGCGGTCACGGTGGTGACGATCATCATCAGGCGCGAGGAAACCTTTCCGCCGATGAAGGCGCCGATCGTGCGGCCCACCAACATCAGCAGCCAGTAGATGCCAACGACGCCACCAGCAACGGCTGCAGGCTTTGCCGCGCCGAGCTTGGAGAGTTCGCCACCGTTCGCGGCGAGCCAGATGTTCATCGTGCCGGGGATGCCCACCTCGATGCCCACGTACATGAAGATCGCGATCACGCCCAGAAGGCAGTGACGGTACTTGAGGGGGGCGAACACGGGGATGTCCTCGGTGGTGGAGGTGGCCTCGGGGTTCTCGATCTTGATGAACTGGAGGATGACGAACGCGAGCGCGAAGACGGCGAGGGCGATGTACATCACGAGGTTGACGTCTGCGACCTTGGTGGCCTTCGTCACTTCGCCCACGAGCGCGCCAACGAGCATAGGAGTGAGCGTGCCGCAAAGCGAGTTGAACGTGGTGCCGATCAGGTTGAGCTGGTTGCCCTTGTTGCCGCCGCCGCCGAGGAGGTTCAGCATCGGGTTCACCACCATGTTCAGCATGCACACGGAGAAGCCGCACACGAACGCGCCGAGAAGATACACGCAGAACGGACCAACCGCGTTGCCGTCCGCCGCCGGGGGCACGAGGCCCGAGACGAACTGGATGGCCACGCCCACGAATCCCGTGGCGATGGCGATGAGGGCCGTCTTCTTGTAGCCGCACTTCGTGAGCATCTTGCCCGCCGGGATTCCCATGAAGAGATAGGCGAGGAAGTTCATCATGTTGCCCATCATGCCGAGCGCGGCTTTGCCGTCGATGCCCTTCTGGAGCACCCACACGTTGCCCATGGGCGCGGCGAGATTCGTAACGAACGAAATCATGCCGTAGAGGGCGAACATCGTGAAGACGGCCACCCAGTTTATGCTTTTCTGCTGATTGTCACTCATTGCTCTTTCCTTTTTGAGTTGTTGAAAAACTATTCACCATTCACTATGCCCTATTCGTTAGACCAGGTGCGCGCCCGCGCTGGGCTTGATGAGGGCGCAGACGGGCTCGTCGCCGTATGCCGTCTTGTAGGCGGCCGTGATGGCGGCGGCGATCTTGTCCGCGGCCTCGGGCTTCACGAGCAGGCAGCAGCTGCCGCCGAACCCGCCGCCGGAAAGGCGCGCGCCAAGCACTTCGGGGATGGCCTTGGCGGCATCGACGATCGTGTCGAGCTCCTCGCAGGAGTTCTCGAACCAGTTGCGGCTCGACTCGTGCGAGTCGAACATGAGCGAGCCGAATCCGGCGAGATCGCCCTTCTCGAGGAGGGCTGCGCCGCCGAGCACGCGCTCGTCCTCGCCGATCGGGTGGATGGCGCGCTTGGCCGTGGTCTCGGAGAGTCCGCCGCGGTAGAGGATCCACTCGGCGCAGGAGACGTCGCGCAGATGGGTGACGGGATGCTTCAGGACGCCGGCGAAGTACTTGGCCGCGTCCTCGCACGCCTGGCGGCGCGAGGCGTACGCGCCGTCCACGAGCGCGTGCTTGGCGTTCGACTTCACCATCATGAACGCCACGGTGGGGCCGAGGTCCACGTTCTCGAACTGGCAGTAGCGGAAGTCGCTCTTCACGAGCGAGCCCTCCTTGCCGTATAGGGACGATGCCTGGTCAAGGAGGCCGCAGGGGCAGCCAGCGAAGGTGTGCTCGGCCTTCTGGCCGATCTTGGCGAGGGTCGTCTTGTCCTTCTCTATGCCGTAGATCGCCGCAAGCGCGAGCACGGTGGACATTTCGAGGGCGGCGGACGAGCTGAGACCCGCGCCGAGCGGGATGTTGCCGCCGAACACGGCCTTGAAGCCCTTGCCGGCCTTGGCGGGCTCGCCGTCGAAGAGCCAGTTGAAAGTGCCGAGCGGATAGTTCGCCCAAGTGGAGCCGCTCTCAACCTTCTTGACGTCGGCGAGCTTGCACGAATACGTCTCGCCGCCGTTGATGTCGAGCGCGACGAGGGTGACGGTGTCGTCTTCCGCCGGCGACGCGGCGAAGAACGTGCCCTTGTCGATGGCCGCCGAGAAGACGTATCCTTCGTTGTAGTCGGTGTGGTTGCCGAGCACCTCGATGCGCCCTGGCGCGTAGGCGACCTTTTCCGGCTTGCCGCCGAACTTGGCCGCGAACTCGGCCAGCACCTTGTCGTAGACTTCCTGGTTCTGCATTTGAACGAACTCCTTATTCGGGATTTGTTGTGGTAAGATTATGGACTATCCATGGTCCAAAGTCAAGCGGAAACGCGCTCATTTCGCCTCCATCGCGCGCACCATGTACGGCCAGTACGCCTTTGTGTAGACCGCACACGAGTACACGTTCAGGCAGATGAGGAACAGCTCCACCGCGTACACGCTCCAGATGACGGGCGCCGCCCAGCCCGCGGGCAGCAGATGATGGAACGCGAGATAGAGGTAGATGTAGCCGGCGGCCGGAAACGAGAGGGCCGTGCGCACCTTCCCGAGCCACATTGCGCTCACGTCGGCATGGTAGGCGGCCGCGACAGCGCGGAGGAACGTCACCCACTGGTCGCGCAGGATGTAGAGGACCGTGAACACAAGCATGATTACGGCGTGCGCGGGATTGTCGCCCTGGGCGCCTATGAGCCACAGGAGCGTCGGGAAGCTCACGATGAAGAACACCTTGTCCATCAGCGGATCGGCGAGCTTGCCGAAGGCGGAGACCACGCCCCACCTGCGCGCCAGCTTGCCGTCGGCGAGGTCGGTAATCCCCGCGAGGCCCATGAGCGCGCAAGCCGCCACGGAAAGCCACGCCTTGGCGCACGCGCATGAGGCGTGATGCCCCAGGACGGCGCAGACCATGAAGGCGAAGATCAACGGCACGCGCGAGAACGTGAGCGCGTTGACGAACCTCGAATGGAATCGGCTGCTCATCAAACGACGGGTACGCTTTCTTCACCGGCCTGGGCGCCTGCGTCAAAGTCGGCCACGATGCGGTCGAGCATCGCCGCCGTGCGCTCCTGCCCCTCGGCCTGCTGGCGGCACATCCCCCGAAGGTCGGCAAGGCGGGTCTTTGCGAACGACACGGAGTCCTGCAGGGAGTCGCGCTGCGCCGTCATCTGGCGAAGCTCCTCCTCAAGCGCCTCCACTCTCTTCTCGGCGCGCTGCAGGTTGCGGCGCGTGGCGAAGAGCTGCTTGAGTATCTCGCCTGGCTCGATGTCGAGGTCGTCGATCTTCATGCCGTCAGGAATCGGCACGAGCACGCTCTCGCCGCAGTTGACGCATTCTATCTGCAGCCCCGCGCCGCGATAGTCGATCGCGAGGTTGTGGCCGCAGTGCGGACAGTCGAACACGATGTCCGTGTCGCGGATCTCGGTTCCGGTCTCGTCATCGCCGAATCCCGTGGACGCGCTCTCAAGCTCTTTGTTGTCTTCTTCGTTCATGAAGCCTCCGTGCCTGAAAAAACTAATTACATATATTATAAAAAAAAGACAGCCGATGCGCAAGCACCGACTGTCTTTTTCTTTTTTTGCAAAGAACCTGTTTTCTAGGCCTTTGTGACCTTGCCGGACTTCAGGCAGCGCGTGCAGATGCGCTTGCGGCAGGTGTTGCCCTTGCCGTCGGTCACGCGCACGGTCTGGAGGTTCGGAAGGAAGCGGCGCTTCGTTATGCCGGTCGTGTGCAGACCGATGCCGCCCTTGTACTTCGGTGAGCCCTTGCGCACGATCGACCGACCGGCCGACGGACCCTTCCCGCAGATTTCGCAGACTCTGGACATTTTGAGTTCCCTTTCTTTAAGTCTTTACTTTTCGTCAGCCTCGCCGGGCTGCCACTCCACGTTGCCGAACGCGTCGTCGAACGCCGCGCCGAGCGAACCGAGCTGCTCGCCGGAAAGCGAGCCGGAGCTGGAACCGGTGAGGGTGGAGGAGTCGGCGGCCTCGTCCTCGAGGGCCTTGACCTCTTCCTCCGACATGTTCACGGCCTTGATCGAGAGGCCGATGCGGCGCTCGGCGCGATCCACCTTGATCACGCGGGCCTCGACCTCCTGGCCGGGCTGAAGCGCGTCCTTGACCTTGTCCACATGCTGGTCGCTGATCTGCGAGATGTGCACCAGGCCGTCCACGCCGTCCTCGAGCTCGATGAACGCGCCGAACGACGCGGCCTTGGACACCTTGCCCTTGACGATCGAGCCGACGGGATACTTGGAGGCGATGTCGGCCCAGGGGTCGGTCTGCGCCTGCTTGAGGCCGAGGGAGATGCGCTGGTCCTTGGGATTGACCTCGAGCACGATCGCCTCCACCTCTTCGCCCTTCTTGAGGCACTCGGTGGGATGGTTCGGGCGGCGCGTCCAGCTCATGTCCGTGACGTGGATCATGCCGTCGATGCCCTCCTCGAGCTCCACGAAGGCGCCGTAGGCGGTGAAGTTGCGCACCTTGCCCTTCACGCGGCTGCCGACCGGGTAGCGGTCGGTGACGCTGTCCCAGGGGTTCTCCTGCGTCTGGCGGATGCCGAGCGCGATCTTCTGGTTATCGGCGTCGACGGAGAGGATCTGGACGGTGATCTCGTCGCCGACGTTGAGCATGTCGCTCGCGCGCGTGACGTGCTTGGTCCAGCTGAACTCGCTGATGTGAACGAGGCCCTCGATGCCGGGAGCGATCTCCACGAACGCGCCGTATGCGGCGAGGTTCACCACCTTGCCCTTCACGCGGCTGTTCACGGGGAACTGCTCGGTGATGGTTGTCCAGGGATTCTCGGTCATCTGCTTGAGGCCGAGGGAGATGCGCTCCTTGTCGCGGTCCACGTCGAGCACCATCACGTCGAGCTCCTGGCCGACCTTGAGCAGTTCGCTCGGGTGCTTCACGCGGCCCCAGCTCATGTCGGTGATGTGGAGGAGGCCGTCGATGCCGTCGAGGTCGATGAACGCGCCGAAGTCGGTGATGTTCTTCACATGGCCCTTGCGCACCTCGCCCTTCTGCAGGCTCGCGAGCAGCTCGGCCTTCTTCTCGGCCATCATGCCCTCGATGAGCTCGCGGCGGCTCACGATGATGTTCTTGCGGCTGTTGTCGATCTTGATGACCTTGAAATCGTAGGTCTGGTTGATGTAGGGCGTGAGGTCGCGCGTGGGCGACACGTCCACCTGGCTGCCGGGGAGGAACGCCTCCACGCCGTCGACGTCGACGAGCAGGCCGCCGCGCACCGCGCTGCGGATCGTGCCCTTGGCGATGCATCCCTCGGTGTACTGCTCGAGCACCTTCTGCCAGCGGATGAGGTCGTCGGCAGCCTTCTTGGAAAGGCGCACCATGCCGGTCTTGTCGTCTTCGAGCTGCTGGAGCATCACCTGGAACTTGAGGCCGGGCTTCACTTCGGCATCGGCGCCGAACTCGTCGCGGGAGACGATGCCCTCGCTCTTGTAGCCGATGTCGACGAACACGTCGCCGTCTTTGATTGAGGAAACGGTTCCCTCGATAATGGAACCGGGCTTGAACTGCTGGTCCTGCGAAGATGCCTGCTCCTTGAGGAAGTCGGCGAACACGCTAGACTTCTCGGCCGGCATCGTGGGTTTGCGAATGGCCATGTAATTATGAACTTGTTTAGGTTTGTTTCTGATCGCGGTTTTCTGCCGTGCCTTCCCCGTCTTTGGGCGAAGGAATGTATAGTATATCAAAATATGCGGCGGAATGAAAGTGCCCCCGGTGAAAAAATCGCGGGACTAGTCTATGGCGCGGCCTTTCGTCTCTGGCATCGCGAAGATCGCCCAGAACATCTCGATTAGCATCATCGCCGCGAAGAACGCGAACGCATACGTGCCGGTGTCCTTTGCGACGACGGGGAAGAGCCATGTGACGAACATGCACATCACCCAGTGCACCATGCCGCCGAAGCTCTGTCCCTTCGCGCGCACGTCGGGCGGGAATATCTCTGAAATGAACACCCAGATGACGGCGCTCGCAGAGAACGCCACGGCCGCGATGAACCCGTACACGCCCGTGACCGCGAGCCACGGAGTGCAGTCCGCGCCGAGCGAGATCTGCCACGCCACGAGCCCGTGCATCGCCGCCATCGACGCGCAGCCGGAGATCAGCAGCGGACGTCTCCCGAACCTGTCGATGAGGAAGAACGCCAGCATCGTGAACACGAGGTTGACGACTCCAACTCCTATCGTGCCCGCCAGCGACACGAGCTTGCTTCCCTCTCCGAATATCATTCCAAAGATACGCGGCGAGTAGAAGTTCACCGCGTTCACTCCCGAAAGCTGGCTGAAGAACGCCACCACGAAGCACAGCATGATCGGCCTCATGTTGCGCCTCACGAAGAGCGGCGCCGACGCCTCCACCCTCGCCTGGTGCGGACTCTCCGGCACCTTCACGAGCGCCGCGAGGTACATCACGCACGGCAGGCACTCCGCCCCCAGCATGACGCGCCACACCACCTCTGGCGACATGGCAAGCCACCTCTCCACGCAGTAGTTGGAGATG
>JAFXIL010000043.1 GCA_017563185.1 Kiritimatiellia bacterium
ATTCCTGCCGATCGAAGGGCGTGCCTTCGACGACGTGGAGCACTACTATGACCGCCTGCCCGCAAACGTCACCGCGAAGGTCAACGGCGGCGTGAGGTCTATGAAGCACCATACGTCTGGAATGCTCTTCCGCTTCAGAACCGACTCGCGCAATCTCAGGTTCAAGTGGACGCCGTATAACAGCAATCTCTCGATGGACCACATGCCCTCCACAGGAGTGAGCGGCATCGACGTGTACCGCTTCGACGAGAAGGCCGGCCGCTGGTTCTACGTGAGGACGGGCCGCATCACCAGTCCAAAGGGCGCCACGATGTCCATTCCCTGGAAACCAGGCGACGCGTGTCTCGTGAATCTGCCGCTCTACAACGGTGTGAAAAGTTTCTCGCTTGGAATAGACAAGGGCGCGAAAGTGGAGGCGCTTGGACCGCGTAGGAGCGGCGTGGACAAGCCGGTGGTGTTCTATGGCACGTCCATAACCCACGGCGGCTGCTGTTCGCGTCCGGGCCTCGCCTTCGTGAACCGCGTGGGGCGCGACCTCGACGTGCCGGTGGTGGGGCTTGGATTCTCTGGCTCTGGCGTGATGGAGTTCGAGATGAGCGAGCACCTCGCGCGTATCGACGCGAGCTGCTACGTGCTCGACTGCCTGTGGAACATGGGCTCGGTGAAAGGACAGAACCGTCGTGGACGCAATGTGGAGGAGAACTACGAGCCCTTCATCCGCAATCTGCGCACGAAGCGTCCGAACGTGCCCATCGTCATGGCCGAGCAGTGCGACGTGTTCTGCGGCGCGCCGAACGCCAAGGATCTCTATATGCGCTCCCTCTACGAGAAGCTTGTCAATGAGGGTTGGAAGAATCTCGTCTATCTGCCGAAGACTCGCATGTACCCGGGCGACTGCGAGGGCACGGTCGACGGCTGTCATCCCAACGACCTGGGAATGGCCACGATGGCGGCGGCGTTCGGCGGCGCCGTCAAAGAGGCGCTTGGCCTCAAGTGAAGGAACATGCAGGGGGGATGAGATGAAGACGGCGATCATGGCTCTTGCGCTCGTGGCCGCGGGCGCTCTGTTCGGGCAGGCGCGAGTGCGCATTCCGATTGCAAGGGAGGCGTACGACATCGGCGCCGACTTCGACAAGGCCGAGGCGTGGGGGCAGAAGGGCGAGGAGTTCGTCAAGGCCCACGAGATAAACTACTTCAGATTCCTCGAGAACACGAAGAAGGACTCCGCCAACGCCATACGCGAGGGCAACGTGAAGTGCTATGGCCTTGAAGTGTACGAGACGCGCATCTGGTTCTCGGACGCCGGCGTGGCGCGCATAGAGCTTTCGCTCTACAACAAGGGCGACGCCTCCGGGGCGCTCTCCCAGGCGGACCTGCTCGACATCCTCAAGACCGTGCGCGAGAAGCTCACGGAAGAGGGGGCGAAGCCTCCGCGGCCCGACACCGAGAGCATGGGCGGCGGAGTGCAGCAGAAGACAATCACCTGGAAGGCGCGCGAGCCTGCCGCCGCCCAGCTCACGTGGCGCTACAAGAAGGCGTCCGGCGGAGTGGACGTGGACTTCGTGCGCCTCACGCTCGTCAACTCGTCCGGCGGCGCCGCCGCGGTGAAGGACGCTCTCGCCGAGAAGAAGGACATACGGCGCGGCGCGATCAAGAAGAACGTGGTGAAGGTGACGGCCGACGGAGCCGACGGCATCGCGAAGGCGAAGAGCGGCGACGTGTACATCGCGGGCATGCCCATGGTTGACCAGGGCCAGAAGGGCTACTGCGCCGTCGCGACGAGCGAGCGCGTGCTGCGCTACTACGGGCAAAACGTGGACGAGCACGAGCTCGGCGCCTCGGCGGGATCCACCGCCGACGGAGGCACCTCCTGCGTGGCCATGTACGAGACCGTGCGCACCATCGGGCGGCGCCACGGCCTTTCCGCCTACGTGGTGTACGGCGACCTGAACAAGGACGTCTCCGGCAGGGTGGACCAGTTCCTCAAGGAGATCGAGAACTACAACAAGGCCGCGAAGAAGATGAAGAAGCCCGAGCTGCCCAGAAGCGCATACATGCGCGGGCACGCGATAGACGCCAACGCGGCGCGCGAGGCGATGGACGCGGAGGTGATGCGCGCGATGAAGCTCAAGAGCCCCAGGTTCCGCGCCTTCCAGAAGGCGCTGCACGGGCAGGTGAACATGGGCGTGCCGCTCATCTGGGCCGTGACGCTGGGGATCTACCCGGAGCCCGACATCCCGCAGGCAAGGGGCGGGCACATGCGCCTCATAATCGGCTACAACGACAAGACCAGGGAAATAGTGTACACCGACACGTGGGGCGCTGGCCACGAGTACAAGCGCATGTCGCTAGACGACGCCTGGACGATCACCGACGCCGTGCTATATCTCAAGCCAACGCGCGAGTGACGGAGCGGAGAAAGCGAAGAGGGAGAAGATGAAGAACAAGACGTTCATAGACCAGATTGACGTGCACGTGCGCTCCGGAAAGGGCGGCGACGGCGCGGCCACGTTCAGGCGCGAGGCGCTGGTGGCGTTCGGCGGGCCCGACGGCGGCGACGGGGGGCGCGGCGGCGACGTGGTGCTGAGGGCGTCCGTCCACGTGAACTCGCTTCTCTCGCTCTTCTACAATCCGAACCTCTTCGCGGAGGACGGCGTGCCGGGCTCCGGCGGGCGCTGCTTCGGCCGCAGAGGGAAGGACCTCGTGGTGGACGTGCCGTGCGGAACGCTGGTGACAGACCGCGACACCGGGCTAGTGGTGGCCGACATAACGTCGCCCGGCGAGAAGGTGGTGGTGGCGAAGGGCGGAGCCGGCGGCTATGGAAACGTCCACTTCAAGACGTCCGTCAACCAGGCTCCCACCGAGCACACCCTCGGCGGCGAGTGCGAGGAGCGCCGCCTGAGGCTGGAGCTCAAGACGATTGCCGACGCCGGCCTGCTGGGATTCCCAAACGCCGGCAAGAGCTCTCTTCTCTCGCGCCTCTCTAGCGCCACCCCTAAGGTGGCCTCGTATCCGTTCACCACGCTCAACCCGATCGTCGGCACGATCGAGTACGACGACTACGCGCAGGTGCGGATGGCGGACGTTCCGGGCATCATCGAGGGCGCGTCGCGCGGCGTCGGGCTAGGCCTTGCCTTCCTCAAGCACCTCGAGAGGGCGCGCGTTCTCGTGTACGTGATCGACATGGCCGGCACGGACAACCGCAGGCCGTGGGACGACTACAAGACGCTCGCGAAGGAGATCGCCGAGTACAGCGCCGACATGCCGGAGCGCCCATGGATCGTCGTGGCGAACAAGATGGACAGGGCTGCCGCGCGCAAAAACCTCGCCCGCTTCGCAAAGGAGACCGGCGTGAAGCCGGTGGCGCTCTCGTGCGAGCCGTCGCTCAAGGATCTGCGGGAGTATGCGGATCTCAAGGACTATGACGGTCCGGTGGGTGTGGATGCGTTCAAGGCCGAGCTACGCAGGCTTGTGAACCCGAAGCCGCGTGCCCACCAGCACCTCGAGGCGCCGCCTCCGCCAATCGATGAGATGCCCGACACGACCGGCGAAGAGATTCCCGCCGAGGCGCTCAGGTTCGCGACATTCCTGAAGCTTGACGCCAAGAAGAAGAAGTCCCATCCCTCTCGTGGCAACATCCACTGACGCCGCGTTGGCAGCCTCATCGGCGACGCGAGGCGACGATGGAGGCGACTGCGAGGCGGGCGGTGGCGAATGCGATCGTGAGATTGTAGCCGCCTGTGGGGCCGTCGACGTCTAGCACTTCGCCTGCGAAGTAGAGTCCTGG
>JAFXIL010000044.1 GCA_017563185.1 Kiritimatiellia bacterium
ATTGCTTTGTACGGCAGTCGGTGATGAAACGATGGAATACGTGAACACCTTTATCGATCCTAAACTCTTCGTCTCGAAATATCAGTTGCAGTTGCCGGAGAAGTCACAGGTGACAGCGTTCTTGAAGAGGGAAAACAAGGTGAAGTCTACCGTGCCGACGCAAAAGAAGAACAGAGTGAAATAGTTCATGGCCTACAAAGGGACCCCATTGGTGGAGTAGAGACTATGGCGATGCCACTGAGAGATGACATGATTGAGACGCTGAAGAGGCCGGATAGATGGTCGGCGGAGGCTTTTGGTGAAGGGGGATACGAAGTCGTTCCGCCGGAAAAAGAGGAGGAGTTTCGCAAAATGGCCGAAGAGGAGAATCGTCGACGCCGTCCGGGGATGTATGCCGCGACGCAGTATTACGGTACGTCTGTCAAAGGCAGAAGGGGCGCGTTGAAATGAAGAATCCACTTTCATCCTATCAAGCCGTCTGCCGACCGGGGACCGGTGCGGGCGCGTTCTTCATGAGCATCCTCGTGTGGGGCGTCGGCATCGGGTGCTTTGGCGCGGCGTTCAACAACTTCCTCGTCGAGACATACGACATCAACGGCTTCGACCGCGGGGTGCTGGAGTTTCTGCGCGAGACGCCGGGCGTGCTGCTCGTGGCGATCTTCGCCGCGCTCCACCGGTTCTCCGACTGGAAGATCCTGCGCTTCGGGACGGCCTGTTCCCTCGTCGCGGCGGTGCTGCTGCTGGTGCCCGTCCGATGGGCGTGGGCCGTCGCGTTCATCGTCGTCTGGGCGTTGGGCGAGCATCTTGTCATGCCCGTTCGCCAGTCGCTCGCGCTTTCTATCGCCCGGGAAGGGCGGAGCGGCGAATCGCTCGGAATCGTCACGGGGGCGATCAACGCCGGCACGGTCGCGGGAAGCGTCCTCGTGGCGGCCATCTTCTACTTGGGCGTACACTTCTGGTCGGACGCGCCGCGCCGCGCGTTCTATGATGTGACGTGGGTGCTCGTGGCGCTGCTCCTCGCCGCCAGCCTCGCCGTCGCGGCGTCCGTGAAAGAGCCGGGGCTCGCGAAACACGCGCGTCCGTCGTTCTACTTCCGCCGCAAATACACGACGTTCTACATCCTGGAGCTCTTCTACGGGGCGCGCAAGCAGGTGTTCTTCACCTTTGGCCCGTTCGTGCTGATCCGCGTCTATGGCATGGACACGCAGCACGTCGCGATCCTCTTCGCCGCCGCCGCGCTCTTCACCGCGCTGTGGGGCGGCCGCCTCATCGGGCGGCTCGTGGACCGCTGGGGGTACCGCAACGTGATGATCTGGGATACGGTCGTGCTGTTCTTCGTGTGCCTGCTCTACGGATTCGCGAAGGACTGGTTCCCGCCGCGCGTGGCGGTGGCCGTGGTGTGCGTGAACTACGTCCTCGACGCCGTGCTGAGCAACGCCTCGATGGCGACGAACCTCTACGCCCGCACGCTCTCCGACTCCCAGGAGGAACTGACCGCGACCCTTTCCTCCGGCATCTCCGTGAACCACGTGGTGACCGTGTTCTACGCGCTCGCCGGAGGCTGGATCTGGGACCACTTCGGCCCCGGCGTCCTTTTCGCCACGGCGGCGTTCATGGC
>JAFXIL010000045.1 GCA_017563185.1 Kiritimatiellia bacterium
AAGAGTGCCTTGTCCAAAGAGTGCCTTACCGCACGTACAGCGTCATGCCGCCGGGGCTGGCGTTTTTGAGAAGGAGGCTGGCGCCCTGGACCACAAGCGAGAACTTCTCGGAGTAGTCCCTGTCGCCGTCCGTCACCTCCACCGCCACGCCGGCGACGTCCTCCTGCGAGACGTCCGCCACGCCTTCGGCGAGAAGATACGTGCCGCACACAGGCCTGCCGTCGAACGTCGCCTTGACCTTCCCGAGCCCTCTGAAGGTGGCTCCCGTGGGCGCGGCGAAGACGGCCTTCGCCAGTTCGCGCCGGTTGCCCTTTCCTTCCACCTCCCAGCAGCTGGAGCCGCCCGCGAACTCGAACGCCCCCGCGAGCGTGCCGGTGCCCTTCAGCGTGCCGAAGATCGGCATCGCCATCGTGCCGGCAGACATGAGCGTGGCGCCTTCGCCGAGCTCCAGCTCCCTGTATATGCCAGAAGGCTCGAGAACGGCGATGTCGCCCAAAGTGGCCGCGAGTTTCAGGTTCGTCTCGATCCACTGCTTCTCGGCAGGATCGTCCGGGGCCACGTAGCTGAGCGTCCAGTACTTGTTCTTGTCGTTGTTGGGACCATAACCGCCGGTGTTGTCGCCCACGCGCGCCTCCCAGCGGTGCCAGCCGGGCGCAAGCGTGACCTTTGCGTTCGTGGGATCGCCCCAGCTGCCGACGTTGATCAAAGTCACGCCGTCGATGACGAGCATCTTGTAGTCGTCGTAGTGCATGTCGAACGACCACTGTCCGCCCTGGTTCTCCTCGACCTTGAACCAGCCCTGGAAGCGGCTCACCTTCTTGTTGTTGAAGTAGCCCGTCGCGTCGGTTCCGGAGTTTCCGTACCTGTGCATGTACTCCACGGAGTCGAGGCACTTGATGTGGCTCCAGTTCTCGGTGGTGTTCCAGCTGCCGTTGCCGTTCTGCCAGCTCCACACGCAGGCGTTCGCCTTCGGGCGCACCTGGAGCGTCGCGCCGTCTCCGAGGCTCGCGCCCGGCTTGAACGGCGTATAGTCGCCCGGCGCGGTGGAGGTGGATTCGCCGACGATGAAGCCGACCGCCATCACGTCCTTCCATCCGGCGTTGGACGGTCCGGCGCCGCCCTCCCAGTCAGTCAGCGCCAAGGTGAACTTGTGCCAGCCCTCCGCGAGCTCCACCGTGCCCTGCGCCACGGCGCACTTCGAGGCGCTTCTCATCACCTGCACGCCGTCGACGTCGAGGCGCACCCAGTCGTCGCACTGGCCGGCGAACGACCACTTGCCCGCCTTTTCCGCCGGCACGTAGAATTCGCCGCGTCCCGCCCACGTGGAATGTTTGGAATACGGGGCTGATCCCGATGAATAGTTCTTCGCCGTGAAGTTCCAGAAGTTCGCCGAGACGAAAGGATAGCTCCACGCCGTCTCCGCCATCTGGTCGATCACGTAGCCGGCGACGGCGTAGGGATAGCGCTCGTCGGAGTACTTCGCCACCTCCGCGTTCACGCCTTCGGCGAGCTTCAGGCCGCCGGAGAAGGCGGACGTCACGCGCAGGTCGTTCGCGGCCGTGTTCTCCACCGTCACCTTTCCGAGCATCACGCCCTGCATGCGGTCTTCCTTGCGGTGGCCGGTGAAGTCCGCTGAGCCCTTGATCGTGAGGTCGCTCGCGCCGGAGAGGCCCTGGTTCCAGCTCACGTAGTACTCGTCCAAGTCGAACGTAAAGCTGCCGCCCAGCTTCTCGTATCCGAAGAACACCGGGAATCCCTGCGCGCCGCCCCACGCGGCCTTGACGTTCACGAGCTCGCCGTTCTGGAGATCGATCTTCGTGACGCCCGGCACGCGCTGCCCGAGCAGGCCGCCGCCCCCCATCTCGTGACGCCCGCCCTCCATGATGAGCCAGTGCCGTCCCTCTGCGGCGGCCACGCCGCTGCCGTACGCCCAGGAGTTGTTGTTCATCTTCGTGTCGCCGCCGGCGTCGCTCCTGTTCATCGTGATGTCGTTCACCTTGACCACGCCGCCCTCGCGGATGTACGTCTCGGTGCGCGGC
The DNA here is from genome assembly GCA_017563185.1 of Kiritimatiellia bacterium. Classification (GTDB taxonomy): domain Bacteria; phylum Verrucomicrobiota; class Kiritimatiellia; order RFP12; family UBA1067; genus RUG572. The sequence goes on from JAFXIL010000045.1 coordinate 2,040, forward strand.
GTGTCGTAGGCGGAGCAGAATTTGATTCCGGCCGCGTCGAGAACGCCGGCCACGTCCATCAGCTGCACGGCCATCGTGGAGGGCGCGCCGCCGTAGCGGCCCATGAACAGCTCGCTAGTCGCCGTCAGCTTCGCGCCCGCGTCGATCACGATTCCGCCGTGCGACGTGCCGGAGTTGTTGTAGCCGGTATAGACCTTCTTGGCAGTGAGGTCGGAGCCTGCCTTCAGGCGCAGGTCGCCCGCATGGTTGGCGTCGTAGCCTACGATCAGCGTATCGACGGAGCCGGAGAGGTTGAGCGCCATGCCGTACTGCCCGTCTCTGGCCGCACCATAGACGTAGATCGTGCCGGCGCCGTCGTAGTTGACGTTCACCTTTCCGGGCACGTCCATCATCCCCGTCGCCTGCGGACGTATGTCGAAGCCGTATCCAGACGCATCGCTCGTCTTGGTGACGTTGAACTCCGTGAACTGCGGCGCCGTGCCGCTGCCGGGATAGAATCCGGGCACGCCGCCCTTGACGGACACGTTGATGACGCCGGCCTTCATTCCCTCCCTCAGGAACAGGTGTCCGGCAGCCATGCTGAAGTCAAGGTCGCCCGCCGTGAAGCCGTTGGCGAGATACGTGTCTCCGTTTGTCTGTTCAAAGGGCGCGCCGCTGTACGGCCCCGCGAAGTAGGCGTTTCCGCCCGTGCGGAGAATCGCGCCGTTGTTCTCGATCGCGCCGTTGAAGTTCATCGTTCCCGCCGTTGAGGCGATGGTGCCGTTGTTCGTGATCGCACCGCTGAACGTCATCGTATAGCTGCCCCTCAGCGTCAACGTGCCGCCCTCCGGCACGTTCACGGGGCCTTTGAACGTGGTGGTTCCGTTCTGGGAGTCGATCGCTCCGCCGCCCGCGCCCACGATGATCGGCACCGAGGCCGGATAGGTGGTACCGTAGCCGTGGATGATGCCGCCGTCCAGCGTGATGCCGCCGGGAATGTCCAGCTGCGACTCGGCGATCGCCTCGGGACGCAGCGTCGCACCCTCAGAAATCGTGATTGCGCCCACGTTGATCGGCTGCGAAACGATGCCGAAGCCGTAGGGATTCGTCGATTTCACTGTGAGGCGCTTGCCGGGGCCGTAGATGCCCGGCGTGGCCGTTGCGGCCGTGCTGCCCTTCGCACGCACCTCCATTCGGTGCGTGCCGCCCACTGTAGCATCGCCCTCCAGCTCGATGCGCCTGAACTGCGAGCCGTAGGGGTTGAGGTCGCCGCGTCCGTCGAGCGCGTCGTTGATGAGCGCGCCGCGTCCGTCGGGGCCGTCGCCCGCGATCGAGAATGTCTTGGTGTGCGTGATCTCATGCCTCGGCGACGTGGTGGTGCTTGTGGTCTCGGTGTCGTTGATGTTCAGCTGCCCGCCGTCCTTCACCGTCACCTTGCCGCCCGCCGAGCCGCTGTCCTCGCCGAGCGACTTCTGCGACGCGCCGAAGCCGAGCACAACCTTCTGCCCGTCCTTCACCACGATGTCCTGGCCGCCGAAGGAGACGCCGTCGAGGGTGACCGTGCCGGTACCGCCGAACGTGACCGTGTCGCCGCCCGCGATGACGCCGTCGCCCTTGAGAGTGTAGTCCTTCGCGCCCGTGAAGGTGATCGGGCCTGCGGTCTGCGTCCCCGTAACCGTGATGTCGCCCGAGACCGCCTCCCCGCCGTCGATGAAGGCGGGCACGTAGCCGATGAAGCCGCCCGTCGCGCCGCCGTCGTAGAGCCAGTTCGCACTCGTCGAGTTCCAGCCAAGGTCGGCCGCGGACTGCGGGCGCCACGTCTGCGACGCGACGGCGGACGACGCCGTGATCGTCATCATAAGCTTGCCGTCAGCGACAGAGAACGTGGCCGTGGCGCCCGCGCCCACCTGGGCCGTCGCGTTGAACTGCGAGAGCGACGTAATGCCGCTCGCCGCCTGCATGACGGTGTAGGTTCCAGGCACAAGGCTGCCCGCATCGACCGTGACGGCGAGCGGCGAGCCTGCGGGAATCGTCACCGAGCCCGTCGTTGAGAGCATCGGCGCAGTGGCGGAGGGATTGGATACGGATACGGACGCCCCTTCCGCGAAAGCGAGGCTCTTGTCGCCCCCGAGCGTGCCGTCAACCTCCATGTCGCCGGAGACGGCATACGTGCCGTCCGTTCCGGCCGCGGACGGGTTCGCGCCCATCCACTTCGCAGCGAGATACGCCTCTATCGCCTCGCGGTCCGCGTCTGATAGCGCGGCCGGGAACGCGATCAGCTCCGAGAGCTCGCGCCCGCCGTGCCGGCCGTACGTGTCGCAGTCGCGGTCGCACGTGAGGCGGTTCGACTCGCAGTTCTTCGTGGTCACCGTGGAGTACACATGGCGGTCTGTCGGAACCTTGACGGTGTACTTGTCGCCCGTCACCTCCGCGCCGTCGCAGTATATCGGTCCTTCCCGAAGATATGCGTTGGCGTTGTTGTAGCAGTAGGCGCCGCCGTTGCCGCGGTGGAAGCGGAACGCGGAGGTGTCGCCCAGCCAGAACGCCTTCTGGTCCTGGCGCACGGACATCACCCAGAACGCGGTTCGGATCGTCGTCATGCGGTCGTACGAGAGGTCGATGCCGCTGTTGCACTCGCCCATCAGGTAGGCTGGCACTCCGGCGGCTACGCCGAGCGTGCCCCAGGCGGCGGAATGGGAGGGGACGGTGTAGGCCTTCGCGTCGCGCTTGTAGGCGGACTTGTCCTTCCACGTCTCCACGAGGCCGAACGTGTTGTCCTTGAACACGAAGTTCGCGGCGTCCGAGGCGTCCAGCCAGATGAGGGCGGTGGCCTTGATGTACGGCTCGATCCATGCCGCCGCGTCGTAGGCGGCCACGCCGGCTGTGACGACGTCCGCGCCCGAGAGCGAAGTTGCGGCAGGCGTGCCGATTGCGACGCCGTTGTGCATGGCCGAGGCGGAGATCTTAGAGACGTCGAACGAGGAGTCCGCGCCAGTGAAGAGCGTTGCGGCGGTGTTCGCCGCAAGCCCCTCGACGCCCACGACTGTGGCGGAGGCCGCAGTGGAGCCCGCTGCGAGGGCGACGGGCGCGTCGGCGGCGATCTGCAGCGTGGCGCCGTCGAAGACTAGCGGAAACGCCGGCGCGGCATCCCGCAGTGCAATGACACCGCCGCCTGATGAGAGGCGCACCGCCGCGCCGTTCGCCGCCGTGACGGCGGGAAGCGCCTTCACGATCGCATGGCTTCCGTCGTCCAGGGCGGACTCGGCGCGGAATTCGACCTCGCCGGAGTTCACGTCAACGGAATAGGACTGCGACGCGCTGACAAGGGTGACGACGCCCTTCGAGATGAACGTCATCTTGCCCTGGAAGTTGCTGTGGCCCACTTCGATGCGCGCGCCTGCGCAGGTGCCGCCCGTGTTGCCCTCTTCCGCAGTGGCGGCCACCTGCTCCATGTTGCCCTTGCCGTTGCCTGCGCCGCCGTAGAGGAATCCCCTGGGAAAACCCACCGTCGCCCCATCGAAGCAGGCCACCTGGAGCGTCTGCCCGGTGCGGCACTTTACGGGCGTATCGACGAGCACGGCGCCCTCCACGACGATGCGGTTCTTCGCAGTGCACCCGAAGTCGAGGCCGCCGTTGCCGTCGCCGTTGCCGATCACCCGCGAACCGTCCCTGAAGCGCACGAACGCGAGGTTGTCGAGGCGCTGGCGCGTGCCCGCCACGTTGAGCGTTCCGTACAGGTCGAGGCTTGCCGTGGCGTCGCCGTGGAAAGCCTCGCTCGCTCTCATCTTCAGCTCCGCGCCGGCGCGCACCGTGACCGCACCGACCACACTGCTTCCGGCGAAGGCGAAGTAGGCGTTTCCAGTCTCCACGTCGAGCGCTCCCCCGGCGTTGAGCGCAGTGGCGCCGGAGACCGTAAGGTTGCCGCGCGTCCTGAGAGTGCCGCCGCTCCTCACGGTTATGGAGCCGGTCCAGAGTCTGCCGTCGCCTGCGTCGATCGTAAGCTCGTCGCTGACCGAGAGTGCCGCGCCCCACTGCGGGTCGGACGGAGTGATCGTCATGCCGGCCGTGGTGAAAGCGCCCGTGAGGTCGTTCTCCAGGAACAGCGAGCGCTTCACGTCATAGACGCCCAGAGTTCCGTCGGAGTCGCGCTTCGCCGGCACGAGGTCGCACTTGACCGTGCCGTTGGACGCCTTCAGCCTGAACGAGTAGAACCTGTACGATCCGTAGTTGTTGAGCCCGGCATCGACGCTTGCGTCGTGCGAGGCGAAGATGCAGAGCTCGGAGCCGGGCGTGTAGTCGCCGCTCGCCATCGTCACCGACGTCACGGCCTCGCCGGTCTCGGCATTCGTCACCGTGCCGGCGAGCGTCCCGTAGTTCGCGACGATCGTGTAGTCGGTGGCTGCGGCAATCGTCTCGGCGCCGGTGACCTGTGCGCCGCCGCGGTCGAAGCGAACTTTGTTCCCGATCATGAAGACAGTGAACTGCTGCGTGCCGCTGATTCGAGAGCACCAGAGGTTCTGGTTGCCGCTCACGGTGCTTGGCCGCCACGACATCTCGACTATGTCGGTGCTGGTGGGCGTAAGCCCGGTCTTGACGCGGCACTGTCCGTTCAATTTGAGGTACGGAACCTCCGTATAGCCCGCGGGAAGACCATCCGCGAACGCCGCCGCCGCAAGCGCCGCAGATGCGAGACAAACCAACACTCTCTTTTTCATGAACCTCTCCTTCCGAACTGCCAACACACAACCTGGCGAAGAGCCACTCTCCGCCCAGCCACGGTTATTTTACAATTTCAGCTTGGAGAAGTCAAGCCCGCGAGAACACAGCAGCGGCATGCACGGCCCTGCCTCCGTCTTCGTAATTGAAATCGTATAGGTCTTCCACAGAACACCTGAACTGCACACTCGTCACATCATAGGTGTCGTCGCCAAGCGGATGGGAAACACGCTTGACCGTAAAACGACATCTGGAATTGAACATCCGGCCTCTGTTGTTTTCAAGTGCCGCTTGAAAATCACCCATGGTCGCCGGCCGCCCACTATCTCGCACCGGGTACAAGCTCATGGATCTTCGTGCCGTTCACTTCGTAAGAAACGAGACGGCGGCCATCTCCCATCCGGGCGGGATATACGATGGCTCCTTCCGGCGGTTCGCGTGGAACGTCTAGCCGGCGCGAATAGGCGAGCGTCTTGTTGAATGTGTGCGGCATGGCACACTCCACCACGTCAAGATCGGCCCAGCTCTTTCCGTCGGACGATCCCTGCAGACGCCACGCGAGCGGATTGCGCTCCGTGTAGTACGACGTGTCGTCGGCCGTGTGCCATTCGTAGCGCGTCACCGCCACAGGCTCCGCATATTCGAGAACCAGCCACACGTCCTTGCCGTGCGCGGCGCGCCTCCCCTTCGCCGCGCAGGTTGACGGGCTGCACATTGTCCACCTTAACGCCCTTCGGAAGCGCGACCGTGACCTCGCCGGCGTTTCCGGCCTGCTCCCACATGCGAAGGACAGTGCCTGCGCCGTCGGGATTCGGGCAGAACGCCGTCACGCGGACGCCCCTGCGGGAAAGCGCGACGCCGCCTGCCCCAGCCCATCCAGCCGTAGCCCGGCGAAAAGCCCAGCAGCACGCGCGAGCCGTCAGGCCCCTCCCACCAGCTCAGCACGGGAAGCTTGCCGAGGAGCGACATCTGCTTGCAGCCGGGATTGATGCCCATGTGGAGGAACTTCACGCCTTGATGAATACCTTTGCGTCATTTTCACTTCTTCAGACTTTCAGTTCATTTTCGTTTTGCACGTTCGCCTTCTCCTGCGCGTGCGGAGCACACCACATGCCAAAGGGATGCGTACAGTTTCTTGTTTTGTTGTTTTGACATCGGTGTTCCCACCGCTTTTCAACCTCGTAGATCGAACCAGTTGTAGCCCGCGTTCCCGCAGACTTCTACGACCGTCACGGCGATTTCATGGTTCCAGTCTGGACGACGCGCGAGGGCCTGTCGGTAGGCGAGCGCCTGCGCGACGGTCTCCGCGTCGGGCTCGGCGCGTCCGAGTACCTTCCCCTTCTCCGCCGCCGCGTTTGTGAAGTACTTGAACTCCACGAGCTGCGCGGGCTTCGCAACGCCGGGCTTCGGGATTGCAAGGAAGTCGCAGCGTCCCTCGGACGAGTTGTACTCCGTCTCGAACGAGTAGAACATCGGCAGTACGTCCATGCAGCGCGAGGTGAAGGTCGTCCGGAAAAAGTTCTCGTTCATCTTGTCGAACGTCTGCGCGGGGATGCGCGCCTTCACGTAATGGATCCAATAGGCGTCGAAGAGGGCTTTCCAGATGCCGCCGTTCAGAGCCAGCGCCTCGGCTGCGCCGATGAACGCCGACCGAGCCTCGTCTACGTTGGTGAACTCGGAAAGCTCGTCGTAGTAGTCGACGAACATGTTCTTGATCGTGAGATTCGGGATGTTGAACCTGAACGGACTGCTGAATGTCAAGAGTCCGAGATAGTAGAGCGCGTAGGGGAAGAAATCCTCCGAAAAGAACTTCGCGCGCCCGAACTTCGCGGAAAGGCTGGAAGAATCCGCTTTCTCCCCCTCGCCTCGTTCCACGTAGGCGCGCACCTTGTCCAGCGCGCGGGCGTTCGTCCGCGCAAGACGTCGAAACCAGCCGATGTCCGTGCGCACGTTCGCGTCGATGACCATCCACGGAATCCGGCGCTCGACGACAAGACACCTCAGGTACCAATTGCAGATCGTCGAGTTGTAGAGCGGCTCAGAACCCGGCAGGAAATGATAGCCGTCGTAGAATGCCTTGAGGTCGGCCAGCACCGCCGGCTTGAGTGCGGGGTCGAGGCCGTGCTCGGCAAAGATGTTGTCAACATACGCATCAACCTGCGTCTGCGTGAATCCGACGAGGCCGAGCTTGTCGGGGTCGAGGCTCACCACCGTTCCGACGTTGAAGCCGCTGGAAAGATCGTCAAGCGTGATCGGCAGAACGCCCGTGAAGTACGTGCGCCCCACCGTGCCGTCCGCAAGCCCCGCCTTGAACGACTTGAAGAACGCCTTGAAAAACGACTCCCGCGTGGCGTCGCCCTTGGAGTCGTGGCCGCATATCGCGTTGTACTCCGCGTCTCGGTTAGAGACGACGAGCTCGTTCGTGAAGTTGTCGTACTCGTCGATGATCACGTAGAGCGGGGGGAGATGGTTCTTGCGGATGACCTCCCGCACGCAGTCGATGCAGTCGGCCGGTCCTGTGGCCGTCTCGACCTTCGACCAGTCGGCAAGTTCCCTGTACTTGACGGCGAAACACTCCACTGCGCCTTGGACGTTGCGCCAAAAATTCCGCTCGATCTCGGCGAGCGTCCCCAACTGCACGGTCGAGAAGTCGAACTGGAGAACGAGGAAGGAATTCCGGAGCGGCGTCGGGTCGCGCCCGATGTCGGTCATTCCGAAGAGCTCGTCGAAGCGGTCCTTGAGATCGACGTCGTAGTAGTGCGCGAGCATCGAGCAGACGACGGACTTGCCGAACCGCTTCGGACGCAGGAACACGGGCGTGTCCACTCCCTCCAACTCGCGAATGTAACGGGTGCTGTCCACGAACAGGCATTCGCGAACCAGTTTTGCCCAGTTGATGACGCCGTATGGAATCTTGCGCTTGTTCTCCATGGCGCACATTATATAACATACCGAATTTTCATGTCAAGAAACACGCTGGAAATTTCCTCTGTGGAGTGCTCCCGTTATTACGGCGTGGGAAGAATCTTGTCGAAGGCTCTTATGCTCTCGCCCAACTCGCAGCTGGACTCGCAGTCCGGCGGTTGGTCCGTTGGCAGGAGAAAGTGCATGGCCGACACAAGAAAATCGGCGCCAATCGTCACGGCGCGGCGAAAACGCCGACATCTCCAACGGGCAAGATGTCTGCGCCGATCACTTTCCGAGATGCGCGCATGCCTGGAAGGCTGGCGGAAGCGTCAGCTCGTAGAAGCCGCCCGCCGCGATCCTGCCCGCGCCTTTGCGCCGCGGCGAGCAGCGCCGTAGCCGCTCTTTTCTTCATCTCGTATTCCGTTCGTTTCTTCCGCCAGCTTGATTACGAGGGCGAATCTCCCATCACATGCCTGACGTTACAACAGCGATGCGCTTGAACTGGAGGCGCCACACGCCGGGTTCGTCGGCGGCAGGCGTACCAAGTTCGGTAGTGCGCACGCGAAGCGCCTTCACCTTCGGATAGCCGATCACCGTGTAGAAGTCAACGCCGAAGGACTTGCCAGGCCTAGGCGGCGTCACGTCCGCGTACGTCTTGAGAACGCGCCACGCGCCTGCGCCATCCATGCCCTCCACCACGAACGCGCGCGGGAAGCCAGCCGTGCCGCCGCGCGAGTCGCCGTCGTCGCGCGCCCACAGCTCGAGCTTCTCCACGCTCCGCTCCGCGCCAAGGTCGATCTCCACCCATTCCTCCTCCTTCGCGTTCGCATGCGCCCTGGAGCTCCATCCCTTGACGCCTCTCCCCGGAGCGGACAGGGCGAGATTGCGCAGGCTCCATGCGATGGGCGCTTCGTGGGAAGACGACGCCGAGAAGCGCATTCTGCCCGCCTCGACGTACGGAACGTCCTTCACAGGGTCTTCAAGCGCCTCCGGCTTCACGTTCTTCGCCACGATCGTGTAGTCGCCGGGCGGCAGCGCGCCAAGGCCCGCCCCTTTCCAGCCGTTGACCGTGACTTCCCCGCACGGCGGCAGAGCCACCGATCCAACCGTGCCATGCGGGAACGCCGCGGTCACGACGAGATCGCCGCCCCGCATCGTCCAGCCGGCGCGGATCGCGCCCCGCGGCGTGGGTACTTCGCCCTTCGCCCACGAGACGCCAGCGCACGGACGAGGACGGAACTCGACCATCGCATATCCCGGAGCCGTAGGCTTCACCCCCAGCACCTCCGCCGAGAGGATGCCCGCTATGGCCGTGTCGGGGTGGGACTCGTCGCCCCATCCCCTTCTCATCATCCCCATGCACTCCGTCGTAGTGCGCGCGCCCTTCCACCCCGGATCTAGCAGCTTGAACCAGTTGTGCGCCGCAATCGCGCGAAGTCCCCTGTCCATGAAGCCGTACTCCATGAGCCCGCGCACGGCGAGCGCCTGGAACTTGCCGTGCCCCGTGCGCTTCAGACGCGGCGCGATGCGCAGCGCCTCCTCGCGCGTCGCGAAGCGAGCCGCAAGCGCCAGGGCGTTCGCCTCGAAACCGAAGCCGCGGTTCCTGTCGGAAAGCCTGAAGAAGCCCTCTTCGCCGTCCCAGAAGCGCGCGCGGACGGCCTTTGAAAGCCTCTCGCCCCACTTCACGAAGCGGGCATGGCTCTTTCCGTCGCCGAATTCAGAGGCCATGGCCGCGGCGTCCTGGCAGCACTTCCAGAGAAGGATGTCCATGTACGCGCGGTGCGAAGTGTCGCCGAGGTTGAGGTTGCAGGCGTGCTTGGAGGTCTCGGCGCGCTGGACGAACGTGCCGTCATCCGCCGTGTGCGCGGCGAGGTAGTCCATCAGCTTCAGCACATTCGGATAGAGCCCACGCACGGTCTCCGCGTCGCCGCTGTAGAGATGGTAGTCGCGGAGAACGGGCACGAACCACGCGGCGAACTCGTCGGACGGGAACGGCCCCCACTCGCCCTTCGCCAGCGGCGTGGTGCGCTCGGCGTACGGGCACGCCTGCACGTAGCCCTCGGGCGTCTGGTTGAATCCGAGAAGCATCACAGACCCGCGCATGTACGGATCGTTTCCTGGATTGAAAGAATAGAAGATGTTGCGCTCCGCCCACCACAGGTCTCCGCTCCAGATGAGCCTGTCGCGCTTCGCGCCGTCGGCCACGTACGGGAGAGTGCGCGCGAAGTCCCAGTTGAGTAGAGACTTCGGATCGTCGAGTCTCGCGTCCCAGAACCTGTCGCCCTTCTTCGGGGAGATGGAAATCGAGGCTATCACCGGCCAGGACTCCTTCTCAACGGCGATGCCGAAGCGCTCGCCTCTGGCCACCGGAACGGAAACCGTATTCATCTCGTTCGTGGACGTCTGCACCACCTCGGTGCGCCTGCCGCCGGCTATCACCTCGAAGCGTCCCTGCGGGAAATGCGGATTCGCGTCGAATTCGTATTCGACCGTCAGCGTGCCGTCGAACGGCGCAGGCAGGGCGCAGAAGCCTTCGCCGGAAGCCGCCTCGAGCTTACGCGGCAGGAGGCGCCCGCCCGCGCGCTTCCATGCGTCGTGGTTGGGGAACGCCGCGATCTGGCACGTCCAGGCGCTTATCTTCCAGAGTTCGTCGAGACGCGAATCGGAGCAGCTGAAGGAGCCCTGGAATCCACCATTGCGGAAAACCTCGGCGTTCTCGATCTTGAACGACGATATCGTCACCTCGCCGGGAGTGTCGAGCTGTATCCGCGCGTAGCGCTGCTGGCCCTGGATGAGCGGAGCGACGAAGCGGCCCGTGCGGCAGATGCGGTAGATCTCGTGGCGGTTGATGTTGCCCGGAAGCGCGGGGATGTCGAACGTCGGACCAAGGTACCGCGCGCTCGTCTCGCGCGAGAAGCAGCCCTTTTCGCCGAGGCCGTCTGGATGGTTCGCGTATGCTACGCGCATCACGGGGCTGCCCTTCGCCGCCGCGACGTCGAAGACGGCGTAGCCGCCCGTGCTGGGCGCACCGAAGTCGAGGCGCAGCACCTGTGATTTGCCGCCGGCGGGATACGAGAGCGTCAGCGGGAACTTCACATTGTCGGCATACGCGCAGGAGCAGTCGCCCGTATGCGCAGCGAACGTCCCGACGGCGCCGACGAACGCAAAGGCGAAAACAGCAGTTGTGGCCCAAGTGACTCGTTTATCGTTCTTCATCGTCCTCTCCTCTATCTGAACACCTTGTGAATTGCCTCCAGATATCCCATACCGTATTTCTCGTCAGGCTCAAGATAGGAGCCTTCGATCCATTCGTTCCAGGCGTTGATCGAAATCAGCCGGGGATAGCCGGCAGGGGTGTTGCGGTCGCACCAGTCCTTGACATCGCGGAGGGCCTTCTCGAACTCGGCCGGCGTGGAGTTGAAGCGCCAAATCGCCGGCCAAAGCGGATCCAGCCATGACGAGCGTAGCCGCAAGCGTTCCAATCTCGGTCTTCTTCATATCTATGTTCCTTATGCCAGTTCGATTCCAGGTCACACTTTCATAAACGCCTTCTTGCTCCTGAGCCAAAGCAGGAAAGCCCAGAGGATCAGGTAGAGACCGAGCCCGCTCACGACCTCTGCCCATGCGCCGCAGTGTTTGCTGATACCGGAAAGATAGAACTTCCAGACGACATGCAGGATTCCGGTCATGTGGAGCGAATAGGCAAGGATGGCGTTCTTCCCCACGGGATCGAAAATCTCCGCCCACCTGCGAAACTTGAGCACGTCGATGATGACATGAAAGAGGCACAGCATCGCGAACGAGTAGGCCGACGTGACGAGGATGAACGACGTCGTTGAGAGGTTCTTGATCACGGGATCGCCGAAGCAGCCAGCGAACAGCCAGCCGACAAGGCCGCATCCCGCCGCGTAGGCGGCAAGCATGGCGGGCGTGTGCCACACTGGACGCTCCGCGCGGCTTTTGAGGAACGCACCGGCGATGATGCCGAAGAGAGCAAGGACGGTGGACGACGGTATCTGGAAGATAGACTGCGGTTCGGTCTTCCATCCCTTGATCATGTAGTTCGGATAAAGAGCCCTGTCCCAGTATCCGATGATGTTCCACTCCGGCGCGTAGGTGCTGGCACCGGCAGGCGCGTTCGGCGCGATGCTGAAATGCAGAAGCGCATAGTATCCCACGAGCAGAACCGCCGCCACGGAAACTAGCGCCCGCTTCTTGCGCACGAACACATACAGCGTCGCGGCGAGCCCCCAGCTCAGCGCCAGAAACTGAAGTACGCCCATCACCCTGAAATACGTTTTGAAGTTCAAGACGCCGTAGAACGACAGCCCGACAAGAAACAAGATGGCGGTCCTGATGAATATCTTCAGCAGGATGTGCCACGTGGGGCGTCCCTTCGCCTCCTGCGACGCAAGAGAGAACGGCCAGGTGACGCCCATCATAAAGAGGAAGAGCGGCAGGATGGTGTCGTGCTGCGCGAGCCCCTCCCACCTCACATGACGCATCTGCGCCGCTAGCCAGCCTTTGGGGCTGCCGAACACCTCGCAAAATCCGAGGATCATCGCCGAACCGCCGGTGAGGAAGAACATGTCGAAGCCCCTCAGCGCATCAAGCGACGCAAGCCGCTCCGTACGCGGAACTTCATTGGTTGCCGTTTCCTTGCTCGCCATTGCCACCTCATTCAACTCTGCCGTCTGGTGAATAAAAGCATTCCAGGAGAATAATGAATGACTGCTGGTCATTGAGGTTTCTGGTAGTACTCGTCAACAAGCCGACGCTCCTCTTCGGTCAGCGCGGAAAGCGGGATCGGCGCGTCTTGCGGACGCCGCCCCTTCTGGTTGATGCGGTTGACGAGGCTCCAGTTGCGCGTGGGCTTCTTGACCGAGGCGTCCGGTGGCTCCTTGGCCGGCAGGTCGTAGCGCGTGAAGTCGATCACCATCTCCGGCTCGTTCTTCGTCCAGTCGCGCAGCGTCGCGAGCCGGAACTTGCGGTTCATGTACCAGCGGATCTCGAGATTCGGCTCCGAGAAGATCCTGTGGATGCGGTTGCCGCGCTGCACGAAGCGGTAGTCCAATCTGTCGTTGTTCGGGTTCTCACGCCGCCACGCCTCGCCGAACTCGCTCATCAGCGGAACGATGGCGTCCGGAAACTCCTCGCGTATTCCCTTCAGCCACGTGGTCAGCGCGGCGGTGACCTCCGGCCGGTAGTGCTTGACGAGGCAGATTTCCCAGTTTACGATGATCCATCCGAAACCATTGAGCCTGAAGTTGTCGCCGAAGTGCGAACGCACGACCGCGCGCGATTCCTTCATGCCGTCCCTCAGCCCGAGCCGGCCGTAGGTCTCTATGGGCCCAACGCCCGTGCGGCTATTGCCGCCGCCCTCGCAGCCGAACTTGCGGGCGCAGAGGAAGTCGCACGTCCAGCCGTCGAGGTTCACGCAGTCGATGAAGTCCGCCTTGCCCTGCGCGGGCTTGCATGCGTGCTCCAGGCTGGGGTAGTAGGGATAGCAGATGGAGCCGTCGCCGTCGCCGTTGTCGATGCCGTACTGGCTCCATATCGTGCCCTGCGCCACGTGGATGTTCTCCTCCTCGGCGAGGAAGCGGAGGTTGTCGGCAGCGAGGAATCCCGCGACGATGCTGCGGGGACGGTACCCGCCGCCGACCATTTCGCTCACGAGCTTCAGTCCGTCGTGGATGTCGCGGTTCGTCTGCGCGCGCGAGTTGTACATCGGCGCGAAGTACGCGCCCGGAATAAACGTGATCTCGTCGCCGTACTGGCGGTGGTATTCCACCACTCGCTTGCGGATGGCGACGTAGTTGGGACGCGGATCCTGCAGCGCCCGCCACGAGAACGACCACGTGACCTTCGCTTCGGGAATCGCGTCCGACACCGCCTTGCGGAACGTCTCCACCGCCTCGACGGTGTGCAGATGCGCCTCGTCCTGCCCCCTGTTGCAGTCGCGAGACACCTCAATCTGGTTCACGCGCACCACGGTGTTGATGTTGATCACCCGCTTGCCCTTGACCGGCCAGTTGGAGTTGAACTCCACTCCGCCCGCCGCCGTTCCAGCCAACGACGGCAATGCCGCCGCTACGCAGATTGACGCTACTGCAACCAGTTTTCTCATGTTCATTTTGTTTTCCCTTGTTTCTGACGCCATACCGTCTTCTCGATCGCCGGCGTGAAGTCCTTCGGCGAGCAGACGATGGTTCGTCAATACCGCCTGAGCAGTTCAAGCATCTTGCGGTCGAGCTTGTGGCCGTTGAAATCCTCGTATGCGATATCAGTGCGTCCGGAATCCATGATGCCGAAACGTCCGCGCAGATTCCAGAGAGCCCAGCCAATGTTCTTGCTCTTCCACAGCTTCAGACAATGCTCCATCCAGGCAAGCATAGTGCCGTGCGGCGTTTTGTTGTTGCAGCCGAACTCACCCACCATGCAGCATTCGCCGGCATCGAGAGCCTTCTGATACTTGGCGACAGACGACTCTGGCGATGCGCACAACCCGCCCGAAGCGTAACCTGGCGCAAGCGGCCATGCGGGCGGGGCCTTCGGGATGCCCCTGATGTAGTCCGTCCCGTAATGGGTAATTGCCATCGGCGTATAACCCCGGAACGCCTGCCCCACGGACGGCACCTTGTACAGCTCCGGAACAGGGGTCCCAGCACAGTAGTTTCCGTCCACCATGATGAAGCGCGCGGCGTCCTCGTTGCGTATCGCCGCGATGAGCTTCTGGCAGAGTGGCAGGTAGTTCTTCCCCGCCGTGTGCCGCGTCGGTTCGTTGAAGAGATTGAAGGAGAGGACTTCGTTGGGGACGCCCTTCCATCTTTTCGCGAACGCCGCCCACAACTTGCAGGCCGCCTTCTGCGCCACGGGACTCGTGCCGAGCGGGAACGCCTCCGTCTGGTCGAGGATGCAGTAGCCGGGAATCCGGTGGAACGCAATTTGCACGTGGATGCCGTACTGGCGCCCCCACCTTACCGCGTCGTCGAGGTGCTTCATTTTCTGCCCGCTCAGATTCGTCCAGCTGTCCCCTGCAATTAGAATGCGGTAGTCGAGAGGCAGCCGCGCGAAGTTGAATCCCCAGTCGTGCAACGCCTTGAACTCCCACTCGACGAAATGCCCGTCCACGCGCGGATCGGGCGCGAGGCCCGTCGTCGGGCAGCGGAACATGCCCAGAAGGTTGAACCCGCGCCACATCTCGGCCGGTCGCCAGTCCGTCACGGGTTCGGCGGCCGTACCAAACCTCGCCATTGCGGACGCGCCGATGCCGGCAAGAAAACTCTTCCGCGTCATGCCATTTGGCTGATTCACTTTGCTTGTCATGTCTTTCTCCTCTGTTAAAACGTCATTGTGTCACTTGGTCTTGTGCTGTTGCCGCGTGATCGCGACCGATATATTCGCACGGAGCCTTATGCGCACACAGGCCTTGCACAAAACGGATGCCATACCACACGTGAGTGGCGAACACCCCGAGCGCAGTCACAATCCACCTGGCGGGATTGAAGCTGAACGTGGCAACGGCCACAAGCAGCAAGTAGAGGTTCATCGGCTGCCATAGGATGAACAGGAGCGGCAGCAGCCATTCAGGCCCTCCATGCGGGAAATTCGGCATGCAGAGAGACGCCATGACCATGGTCAGCATCAGGGCCAGCAGATAGACCACGAAGAGCGTCGGCACGAAATACGAGAAATGCAGCGAGTTCTCGGGGAAGCGCTTCACAAAGTAGCCGCGGTGGAACGCATAGCGCCCGAGCTGGCGCAGGTGCGGACCAAACAGCGGGCGCCTATGGTGATACACAATCGTCCAGGGATCATAGACTATGCGACGGCGCTCGGCGCACACGATCGAACGGCAGAGAAGCGTATCCTCGCCAGGCCAGAAGTCGGTGCGGTAGCCGCCGAACTTGCGCAGAAGCGACGTGCGCACGAAGAGATTGCAGCTTGGATAGTCGTCCACGTCGCGCAGCACCCTTCCGCCAACGTAGCGGTAGCGGTAGCCGCCGCTAACGAGAATGCTCTCGTAGACGCGTCCGCCGGCGCGCGCGAGGAATCCATCGCCAGGCGGCGTCACGCCCGGGCCTCCCACGCCGCCGATCTCAGAATCGCTGAAGTACTTGATCGCGTTCTCGATCCAATGCTCTTCGGGATATGCGTCGTCGTCGATGAACGCCACCACCTCGCCCTTCGCGGCGGCGATGCCGGCGTTGCGCTTCTCTGCGGGACGCACCTTGCCCGTTGGAATCACCGAAAGCGGATAGCCGTGTTCATTGCCCGAGGCAAGCCCTTCCGCCGCCTCGTCGGGCAGAACTATCACCTCGAAGCTACGGTACGTCTGGCGCGCCATCGCGTCCAGGCACTCGTCAAGCATCCAGCTGCCGCCTGGGCAGGCGATCACCACGCTCACAAGCGGCGTTCCCTCCATCGGCGGCGGCACCTCCACCTTCGCGTAGTAGTGTAGCACCCTCAGGCGGTAGAACACGGCCAGCGTGTCGTGCACCATGTCGCGCACGGTGCGCGCCTTGAGGGCGCCGAACTTCTGCCCGAAGCGGATCTCGACGGGCGCCTCGGAAATCTTTGCGCCGCGTCCGCACGCAATGGCGAGCAGTTCGAGATCGAAGGCGTATGTCTTCACGAGCATCCGGTCGAGCGCCTCGCCGAGCACCTGCCGCCTGAAGAGCTTCATGCCCGTCTGCGTGTCGGTGACTGGAAGACCAATGAAAATTCGCACTAGCGAATAGTATACCACGCTCGCAAGGCGGCGGTGCCACGGGTACTGCACATTCGACTCGGGATGGCGCTTCGAGCCCACCACCACGTCGCTGCCGTTCCGAACCATGGACTCGAAGAACTTCGGCAGCATCTTCGGCGCAATGTCAAGGTCGCCGTCGAGCAGCAGCACGTACGAACCACGAGCGGCGCGGAATCCCTCGCGCAGGGCGTTGCCCTTTCCGGCATTCTTCGCGAGCAGCACGGGGCGTACCACTCCTGGACGCTTGGCCGCCGCACGAGAGATGGCGGCGGCCGTTCCATCGTCACTGCCGTCGTCCACAGGCACAAGCTCGAACGTAATCCCGCCTGCGGCAAGACATTCTGCCACCGATGCGAGATTCGCCTCGATCGAATCCGCGAGGCGGAACACGGGCATGATTACGCTTAGCGATCCCCCTTCGAGGGCCTCGCGGGCGAAACGCCAATCTGGAACGTCAACGCTCAACGTCTCCTCTCATACATCGATGACGTCCTGCGAGCGTCCGCACTTGCTGCAGAAACGAGAGCCGTTCGGCAACGACGCGCCGCAGTTGTAGCAGCGAATCGATCCGGCACCACGCGCATAAGCGCCATGCTCCTTGCCCTTGCCGCCCGACTCCGCGCCGCCGGCGAGCGCGCGGAACACCGCGATTATCGGACGGTGGAAGAAGAGTGCCACAAGCGCAACGATTATAACTATCTGCCAGAATCCAGGTCGCATAGTCGCCTCCTCTAGAATGTTGTCAGCCGCGGCGAAAGGCGCGTTGAGCGTGCGGCGAAAGCGGCACGAAGGCCGACTACGGTGAAAGAGTCGAGCGGCGCCTCGGTCCACACGCGCGCCACGTCGTCAAGGTTGTGCGCGTCGGAAGAACGCACCACTGCATACCCTGCGGCCCTGGGCAGCCATGCGCTCTCATCTGCCGTGCGCGAGAGCTCGACAGCGTCGAAGTAGGGCGCACCCGAAGCGTCAACGGGGATTGAGCCCAGCTGAGAATAGACCGAGAACGAAGATCGGTCGATGTGGGCGGCGATGTAGAGACCGCCCAGAGAGTGGCACTTTGCGGCGACGGTGGGTATGTCGGCTCTGCAGGCAAGCGCCAGGATGCGCCACTCCATGTCCACGATCTCGTCGTCCTCCGTCACGATGGGCTGGTCGCCGAAGACGTCTGGATCGTTGACACGCTTCACCATCGCGTCGTACACCCAGTCGGTCATCTCGTTGGCTGTCTCGGGAGTGTCGAATATCGCGAGTGTGTGCACTTCCTCGGCGGTGCACACCTCAAGTCCGTACAGACAGGCGAGGCCGGCACGGCGGGCGCACTCGGCGATGGCGGGCGTGTTGCGCGCGCTCTGATGGTCGGTGAGGGCCATGCCGCCCATGCCGCTTGCGACCGCGCGAGCCACGATCTCCCGCGGGGACATCTCCAGATTCGCGCATGGCGAAAGACACGAGTGGACATGGAGGTCGAACTTCATCGCGTCATTCGTCCGCCGGCGAATAGATGAACGCCCCTTCGTCAAGCGCGCGCTCGATGTGCGCAGGCGTCACCTCCACCTTCTGCCGCCGTTGCTGCTGCTTCGGTTTGACAGCGCCGCGCGAACGGGCCCGCTCCCACGCCGCGCGTTCCGCCGCCTCGGCCTTCTCCTGGCGGAGGGCCTCATCGTAGAGAGCCTGCCATTCGGCCTTGTGCAGCGCGGCGCGTTCCTCGTCCTGCTCCTGCTGGCGCTTGTTGCGCGAAAACTCCTTCTTGGCCATCTTGAAGACGCGCGGCACGTAAATGAGCCCGTCGACAGTGCGCTTGACCTTGCCTTTGTCGTAGAGAAAGTGCGTGCGCTTCTTAGACGGCGTGAAGCTGGACGGAACCGCGCCTGCGGCTGCGGCGGCCCCTGCTGACGCGGCCGCGGCCGCGCGCGTCATCTTCGCGGCTGCCTCTTCAAGCGCCTGCTTCACCGCGGGACGGAACAGATCGCGCGTCACCTTTTCTCCGAACGCCACCTTCCCCACAGGGATAGTGCGCCCTCCCCTCGTGACGAACGCCACATGCCACTTGATGGGCGGAGGTCGCATCTTGAACACCTTAACGGCCTTTGCGGCATCGCCGTAGATCTTCTCTGCGATGTCGTAGCCGATTCCCTCATCCGGAACGGAAATCTTCTCGTCCTCGCCCTCAGGCGGCTGCGGCTTCTTGCCGGTGCGCAGCAGAGCCTTGCCGCCTCGCAGCACGAACCAGCTCGTGTCTCCGTCCATATTGCGCGCGGCGAAGAGCTCTGGCGCCATGGTCTCAACCGAACCCTCGGCATTGAGGGCGCGCACCAGACGTGGCGTGTCGCCGTTGGCGGGAACGATCTCGAAGAAGCGTCCGGTGCCGTCCTCCTGCGGCAGCATGCACCACACGCTCTCGTTATCCGTCTCGCCCTTCGTCCACATCTCCACCTCTACGCCGATGAAAGCCTGTTCGGCGTCCTCGAAACGCTTCTGCTTCGCCTTCTCGGCCTTGGCGCGCTCGGCGACGGCCTTTACGGACGCAGCCTTCTTCGCGGCCGCCTCCGCCTCTGCCTTCTCGCGTGCCGCGGCCTCTTCGGCTTCGGCCTTTTCCGCGGCGACCTTGGCGGCCTTCTCCTCAGCCTCCTTTCTGGCGAGCTCGGCCTTCTCGCGTTCGTAGGCGATCATGCGCTGGCGGCTCTGGTACTGGTGGTTGAAGTAGAGCATGACCGCAAGCCCCAGGGCAACAAGTGCCACGACCACGAAGACCGCAGCGGAGCCGCGCTTTCTGCGAAGAGCCGTCTGCATGGCGACGCCCCTTTCTACAGGAACTTCTTGTTGAGGGTGAAGCCGAAGTCCTTGGCGATCTGCCGCAGCTGACGCACCTGGATGGCGCTTTTCTTCATCGCGCCGGTGGACTGCGCGCGGATGCGGATCTCGGCGGCCTTCTCCACCGTGTCCATCAGGCCGAAGCAGCGGTCGAAGTCCCTGCCCGAGACGAAGAGGCCGTGATGCACCCAGACCACGATGTTGTAGTCGCGCATCAGCTTGGAGGTGGCGGCGGCGATCGGCCCCTTCCCCGGCACCATCCACGGCACCACTCCCACGCCCTCGGGGAATATGACGGGGCACTCGGTCATGATCTCCCAGAGCGCACGCGTGAACGCCTTGTCGGTGGGCGGCAGAACGAACGTGAGCGCGATGAGGTTCACCGGGTGCGCATGGTAGATCACGCGGTGCTCGCCGCCTGTCGTTTCGAGCTTCACCTCGTGGTTCTTGAGATGGCTCGGGAACTCGCTCGTGGGGCGCCCGCCGTTCGAAAGGCCCCACCAGATGCGGTACTTGGTGCCGGTGGGGTCGATCTCCACGATGCCGAATGCGTTCTCAGGATTGCGCATCACGTTGCGCATGTAGCCCGTTGTGCGCGTGACCATGAAGAACTCGCCCGCGAGCTTCGGCACGCTTTCGCAGATGTCCTGCCATGCGCCGGAGGCCTTCTTCATGACCTTCTTCACGTTCGCGGCCTCGTCCTTCGTGAGACGGTAGCTGAGGTTGCCGCCGTTCATCTCATGCCAGCCCTTGTCCACGCCGTCTTGGGCGAGCTGCATGAAGCCCTTTGTGCAGGGCATGTCGAGAATCTTCATGTCTTTCCTTGCCTTTCGTGCCATTTCCGCCGCCGCAGGTCCGCGCGCCTGCCTACGATCTGCCTTTCGGCACGGCACCCAAAACCTGCAACCGCAACTGGTTGACATTATAGCAAATACCTGCTCCAGATGTAAAGCCGCCACTTTGCGGACGTCATTTCCGCACGTCTTGCGTATTGCCCGTCTCATTGCGAGAGGGACGTGGATTTGGTATAATTCAGCGCATGAAAAAACACACATTGACCATTGCCGCGCTTGCGGCGGTTTCAGCCTTGGCGACAAACCCGATCACCCCGGAGGGCGAGTTCCTCTCGGACCCCGCCCCGCGCACTGGTCCTGACGGCGCATTGTACGTGTTCGGCTCGCGCGACGAGCGCACGGCAGGCGGTGCCTACTGCACTCACTTCAACGACGTGTTCGAGACGCGCGACCTTCGCGCCTGGACGGCAAGGCGCGGCGTTCTGGCTTCAACGGGCGAGAACGACGGCGTGCCCGCGTCGGACGCGCCGCTCTACGCGCCCGACGCGATATTCCACAACGGAAAATGGCGCATCTTCTACTGCATGCCCGACAAGTCGCACAGAGAAGGCGTCGCCTCGGCCGACACCCCATCCGGCCCGTTCAAAGCCTCTTTCTCGTACCCCTGGGCCACGCAGATCGACCCATCGGTGTTCCGCGACGACGACGGCACCATGTACTATTTCTGGGGGCAGTTCTCCGCAAAGGGCGCCGTGCTCAAGCCCGATCTCTCCGGCATCGAGCCCGGCACACTCCACACGGGCGTGATCGACGAGGCCCGCCACAATTTCCACGAGGGCATCCAGCTCACGAAACGCGGCGGCGTGTATTATCTAGTGTTTGCCGACGTCTCCCGGCACGGACGCCCCACGTGCATAGGCTACGCGACCGCAGCCAACGTGTTCGGTCCCTACACATACCGCGGCGTGATCATCGACAACTACGGCTGCGACCCGAACACCTGGAACAACCACGGCGGCATCGTGGAGTTCAACGGCAGATGGTACGTGCTCTACCACCGCTC
>JAFXIL010000046.1 GCA_017563185.1 Kiritimatiellia bacterium
CCGAGCCAGCCTTAGAGAGACGTATCGTTGGCCGCACCCCTGGACGCCTTGCGATTGTCACATTCGCCGTCGCGTTCGTCTCGCCTCGTGGACTCAGCCGCACCGTCATCATTGACATGTCAGGGCTTCGCCGCATCACAAGGCGGTAGTCGTGTTCGCTCTGCACAATTCCCCTTCGGTTTCGCAGAATCAAAGAACCGCTGAGCACCACTGGGCGAACGGGCAGCATCGCGCGGCAGGCTGCCAGCACCTCGGATGCCGTGGCCTCCTCTATGATGACCGGGCGCGCGCGGGCAAGCGCGGCGGCTGGCGGCTCTATCGGCTCGCTGGGAGGGGGCGGCACGTCGCCGACTCCACATACGGCAACCGCTACGCACGCGATGACTGCTGCAAGGCCCTTCTTCATTTCTTCTCAAGCCTCTTTTCAAGAGCCTCGTTCTTCGGGCCGCCGAGCGTGCGCCCCTTCTCGTAGTGGCGGCGCGCAGCGTCCACGTCGTCGTCGATCTTCAGCGAAAGGTTCGCGAGATTGTATAGGGGCAGATACGACTTGTCGTGCACGCGTGCAGCACGCTCCAGAGTGCGGCGCGCGGCAAAGTCCTGTCCCTGGCACACCTGAAGCGCCGCGCGCAGGAGGAAGAGGTTCAGATTGTCGGGACTGCTCTTTTCAAGCACGTCAAGCTTCTGCGCGGCGGCCGGATAGTCCTTTCTGCGCAAGTCGGCCAGGGCGGCGGCGTATGTCGCCCGCAGCTCGGGCGCGAGCGCGCCTGCCTTCGCGGCCGCGGCCTTCTCCGCCTCCTCCTTCTTGCGCTTCTCCTCTGCGGCCTCCTCCGGAGTGACGATGCCGTGCTTGCGGTTCCACTTCTTCTGCAGCTCGCTAGTGTTGGTGACGGATACGACGCGCGTGTTGTCGTTCACCTGCGCGAAGCGAATCGCGTCTATGGCCGACTGGCACGTGGCGCGCTTGGTGCGAAGCGGGGCGAACTCTGGCGTCTCGGCCCGGTCCGGGTTCTCGCGCTCCACCCTGTCTAGCTCGGCGAGGGCCAGGCGATAGTTCTCTATGGCCTTGTCGCCATTGCCGTTGAGCGACTCCTCGTCGGCCATGTCGATGTAGTCGTTGGCCTTTTCCAGAAGCCTGTGGAGACGTGGCGGCTTCTTCTCGTCGTCGGGGTCGAACGGCCAGTACCATGCGGCATGCGCCGTGCCGGCGATCGCAAACGCCAGCACAGCGAGAGCGCACAACGCGCGCAGACGCGAGCGAGGACTGGATTTCCACTTCTCTTTCATCGCAGGTAGTATATCAAATTGACCGCCGCCGCGCAAACCGAAACTAGCGCACGAATATCATCGTGCCGGACGAGACGTAGATGCCGTCGGGCTTTGCGTAGAGCGAGACGCCAACGGACCGGCTGCGTGCATCGGGCACGAATTTGAGCGTCTCGAGGTTCTCGGGCGTGTGGTCGGTCCAGTCCACCACCTTCACCCTCGTGCCGCGTCCGCGCACGTCGATCGTCACCGTCGCGCCATCCTCGAAGTCCACGGTCTTGCGTCCCACCGTCGCCGCGCTCGTGGTGGACCACACGTCATCCTTCCCTCTGAGGTCGATCGTGGAGCCGTTCTTCATCGTGCAGCCGTAGAAGTAGTCTGTGCGCGGCGTGAACGTGCCGTACACGTAGAGGTTGGTCGTTCCGGTGCACTTCACGTTGTCGTATGCGCGCTCTGCGGTGTAGTTGCGCACGCTGAAGGTGGAGATGGGGCTGATGCCGCCCTGGTCGATCACGTCCACCGTGCGCGCGTCGACGTCGCGGTTGATGATCCGCATGTAGGTCGTCTTCTCGCTCGACGGCGTGATGCGGATCGTGCCGTTCGTCATGTCCTTTGACATGAAGAGTGTCTTCGCGCCAACAGGGCAGTCGAGAAGCCACTCGTGGCCGCCAAGGTCTATCGGGATATCGTCGTTGCCGCTGAACATCACGTCGCTGCGGAGGTAGAACGTGGAATCCGCGGTGAGGGCGAGGCGTCCCACGCCGCCCCATCCTGTCTGCGTCTGGTTGAGCGGACCGCTGTCGTCCAGCTTGCCGCTCCTGAGCGTGCCGCCGTCGAGCGTTATCGGATAGAAGCAGAAGTCGTAGTTACCGGCGATGTCGAGCGTGCCGTTCGCGCGCACGACGATCGGGTTGTCTGTCGCGCCGAGAGTGTGGTACTTCGCCGACCAGTCGGAATTCGCTCCTGTGCCTGCCGTTGTGGTGAGCTTGCCCTCGACGATCTCGTTGCCGCCCGTGTACAGGAGTCCGCGCCTTCTTGAGACGAACACGCCTTCGCCCTTCTTCACGAACTTGACTTTCCCGGTGATGTCAACTGCGGAATTGCCCTGCGTGGCGCCGGCGGGCACGTTCACGATCAGCTCGCCGCCGCCCACCGTGTCGGTGATCACGCCGCCAAGCGTCGGGTATGTGACGGACACGTTGTCGATGGCCATGCCTGAACCGCTTGTGCACGACACCTTCACCGTGTGCTCTCCTGCGGCAAGGCTCACCACGGCCGTATACGTGTTAAGGTTGACGTTGCCCGGACCCGACC
>JAFXIL010000047.1 GCA_017563185.1 Kiritimatiellia bacterium
ATGAAGCGGCGCGCCGAGTTCGAGGCGAAGATGGACGCACTCTTCACGATGTAGAACAAACGAAACCTGCAATAAACGAAACGGAGGCGACAAGTCATGAATGAAGTGGGAATAACGCTGCTGGAGGCATGGAAGTGCGGAGGTTATCTCATGTGGGTGCTGGCCGGCATCTCGGTGCTGGCGCTTGCCACGGTGATGTATCTGCTGGTGGCCCACAGAAGGGGGGCGCTTGCGCCGCGCACACTGATGAGCGACGTGTTCAGCAAGCTGCAGGTGGGCGACCACGGCGAGGCGAGGCGCCTGTGCGAGAGGCGGCCGTGCGCGTTCGCGTCCATAACCCTCGCCGCCCTCGACGCGGCGCGCGGCACGCCCGCAGGGCAGCGCGCCAACGTGTCCTCCGCCATAGAGACGGCCGGCGCGCACGTTGCGGAGCGTCTGCAGGCCTCGGTGGACTGGCTGGCCGACCTTGCCGCCATCGCCCCGCTTGTGGGCCTTCTGGGCACGGTGCTCGGCATGTTCCAGGCGTTCAGCGGCATCGCAAGCGATCTCGCGGCGAACGCCCGCCCGGTGGTGCTCGCGCAGGGCGTTTCGCAGGCAATCGTCACCACGGCCTTCGGCCTTGCGGTGTCGATTCCCTGCCTTATCTTTCACGCTCTTCTGCGCCGGCGCACGGCAAAGCGCATCGCCTCGCTCGAGACGCTTGCGGTAATCCTCGAAAAGGCTTTCTGAGATGAACTTCCGCCGCAATTCCAGAAGCCACGCCCCGGCGGTGTCGATGGCGTCCCTGATGGACGTCATCTTTCTGCTGCTGTGCTTCTTTGTGACGTCGAGCGTGTTCTCGCAGTGGGAGACGGAGGTTTCGATCGCCCTGCCCACGGCGAAGAGCGCCACGGTGCCCGGGCGCATGCCCGGCGAAATCATACTCAATCTGGACAAGGCCGGCGAGGTGTCGGTGAACGGCCAGAAGCTGACCCTGCAGGACGTCACCGCGCGCCTTGAGCGCATCGCCAGGCTTTATCCTGGCCAGCCCGTCGTGATCCGTGCCGACAAGACGTCGTCGTACGAGAAGCTCATGGCCCTGATAGACGCCTGCCGGGCGGCGGACGTGTGGAATTTTTCGCTTGCAACCCAGGACGAGGAGGCAAAATGACAAAAATCATCGCTGCAATATCCGCTCTCGCCGCCGCGGCGACGCTTTCGGCCGAAGCCGGCTCCCACTGGAACGGCGGGCGCACCGTGCCCGTGCACCGCTTCGCCCCGCGCGACGCCTCCGGCGAGAAGGTGCTGGCCTCCGCGCAGCATCCTCGCTCGATATCCACCGTGCAGACTTGCTCGCAGTGCCACGACGTGGACGCCATGAAGGGCGCAAGCCACTTCCGCACGGGCCTCTCGCACGACGAGGCGGCTCCTTCCGTGGAGGTGGAGCCCTGGTTCTGGGCCGACGACTCCACCGGCACCGCCATCCCGCTTTCCCTCCGCGGCCAGGCAGGCGCGCACTCCCCGCGCGAGTTCGGCCTTTCCGCCTGGCAGTGGACGAAGATGTTCGGCCGGTCATTCCCAGGCGGCGGCATCGGCGGCGACGAGCGCGCGATGGCGAGCGCGGACGGCCCCCGCCAGCGCTGGACGGTGACCGGTCCACTCGAGCCCAACTGCTTCGCCTGCCACCAGCAGCGCGGCTACGACTCGAGCGAATGGGCCCGCCAGGTGCTGCGCGAGAACTGGCGCGGCGCCGCCACCGCCGCGAGCGGCATCGCGGCGGTTGACGGCATGAACGAGCGCCTTGGCGAAGCCTGGGACGTGGACTCCATGCCGGACAATCCCGACGACCACCTCTTCCGAGTGCCCGAGCATCCCGTGTACGACCCTGCCAGATTCGACGCGAAGGGGCGCTGCACGCTGGATCTCGGCCGTCCAAGAAACGAGAACTGCCTCGCCTGCCACTCCGTATCGCAGAAGGGCATGCCCTCGCACGCGATCGAGGGCGACGTGCACCTCAAGCGCGGGATGAAGTGCGTGGACTGCCACACTAACGGCATGGACCACCGCGTCAAGACGCGCAGCTGCAAGTCGTGCCACATCGAGGCCGATGGCGCCGGGCCGCGCCCGAAGCATGCCGGCATCCCGCTCGTCCACTTCGAGAAGCTCTCCTGCGCCGTCTGTCACTCCGGTGTCACCGAGAAGGGCGAGAGAAGGCTCGTGCGCACGTCGCGCGCGAACCGTATCGGCATCTACGGCCGCGCGCAGTGGGGCACCGACGCTCCGTACATAGTGGAGCCCGTGTTCGTCCGCAACGGGAAGGGCGTGGTGGAGCCCAGGCGCATGATGTGGCCGAGCGGCTTCTTCCGCGCGGCGGCGGACGGCTCGCTCAAGCCCATCCCGCCAGACGAGGCCAAGGCCCTCGCCGGCGACGCGCTCACAGTCGTCGAGCGCGTGGAGGCCGCCCT
Source organism: Kiritimatiellia bacterium (assembly GCA_017563185.1). Classification (GTDB taxonomy): domain Bacteria; phylum Verrucomicrobiota; class Kiritimatiellia; order RFP12; family UBA1067; genus RUG572. The sequence goes on from JAFXIL010000047.1 coordinate 2,445, forward strand.
CGCCATCCTCCGCGACACGGAGGGCGACGTGAACCCGGCGAATTCCGACGTCAGGCTCGGCAAGCTCAAGTTGCGCGACGACGGATCGCTGTGCTATGCCGCCGGAACTAACGAAGTGCCCATCATCGACGCGTCGCACAGCGTGTCAAACGCGTTCGACTTCCTGCTGTACACCCTCTACAACGCCAAGATGACCGAGAAGGTGGCGGCGTGCCGCAACGGCAAGGTGTACACGGTGAACTGGAAAGGCTCCGTCAGCGAGTGCGAGGGCGTGAAGCCCGCAGCCGAGGGCGAATGGCCGGTGGGAACGCTTGTTGATGACGGCAAGACGTTCCGGCCTCTGGTCGAGCGCTGGTTCATAGACCAGTACTTCAAGGTCAAGGACGCCGAGAAGCCTCTCACCAAGGAGATGGTGGCGCGCGCTCTCAAGAACGCCGGCGCCGACGTGCGCTATGTCTCGGCCGGCATCGTGTTCTCGCTCGACAAGGACGGCAAGCTCGAGGAGACGCAAGGCGCACCTGAGGCTCAGCCTGTCTCCTGGCCGGTCGGCCACGACGTGCGCCCGGCCCGCCAGGCGCGCGGCGCGGAGCCGG
>JAFXIL010000004.1 GCA_017563185.1 Kiritimatiellia bacterium
AAGAGGCGGCGGCGCGCGGAGAGGCCGTGCAGGTGCGTGTGGTGTTTCGTCCGTCGATCGCCAAGTGGAACCTACCCGCCACGATCGTGCGCGCGCTGCGCGGCAAGTACCGCTACCACGGAACGGGGGTGTACCACATCGCGCCGCAGGCAATCCGCGCGATGGGCCTCGAGCGGGCGGTGCGCACGCTCGACAATCCGCAGCAGAGGAAGAACAAGGACCGCGCCGCGAGCATGAAGCGCCTCGCCGCGAGCCTGCGAGAGCGCGGCTACGACGACGCGCGCCCGATCTCCGTTCATCTGTGCAGGATATTCGGCCTCAGGGATTCGCTCCGCCAGGGGCATCACCGCATCAGCGCCTGCCTGGAATGCGGCATCGAACGCATGGCAATGGGATTCTGCGCCGCGGGCGCGCTGCCGCGCGAGCTTGGAGGGCGCCGCGCATGAGTTTTAAAACGACGATCATACGCCTCGCGACCGCGCTCGTGCCCGTGAAGAGCGCGCGAAAGCGCCTGCGGAAGAAACTGCTGCGCGCGGCGCAGGAAGCGCGCGTGAAGGGCGCGCTGCCGGGCATCATGGCACGTTACGCGGCGCACGCGGAGGAGTGCCGCGCGAAGCTCGTGCGCGGGGAGCGGCTGAAGGTGGCGTTTCTCGTGTGCGACGCGGCGATGTTCTCGGGCGAGAGCGTGTTTGCGTTAATGCGCGACGATCCGCGTTTCGAGTGCACGATCGCCGTCGCGCCGCGTGTGACGCGCGGCGAGGAGTTCCTGCGCGCCACGCTGGAGAAGACGGTGGGCACGCTTTCGAAGCGCTACGGCGACGCCGTGCAGGCGCTCTACGATCCAGCAACGCGCAAGGCGCGCAAGCTTGATGCGGACATAGTGTTCAGCACGGTCGTCTATGAAGATCAGACGCTGCCCGACTACACCACCGAGCGCCTTTCGGAGCGCGCTCTCGTCTGCATACTCTACTACGGCTACGGTGGACTCTTCATCTCGAACGAGAGGAAGACGCCCTACCTTCCCAACATCGTATTCGCATGGAAGTACTTCGTCTCGAACGAGGCCACGCGGCAGATGAGCGTGGAGCGCAATCCGCTTCTGGACGGACGCATCGTCGTGGCGGGATACTGCAAGATGGATCGGATTGCGAATGTGTGGAATGGGGAACGTGGAACGGGGAATGGGCGGAAGAAGGTGATTGTATGCCCGCATCACACGCTGGAGAGGACGCCTGGGGAGTTGGCGCTGGGCACGTTCCCGAGGTATGCGGAGCTGTTCCTCAAACTGCCGGAGATGTTTCCTGAGATTGATTTCGTGTTTCGTCCGCACCCGCTTCTCTTCCCTCGCCTTGCTACGGCGAAGTGGTGGGGCCCCGAGCGCACGGCCGCATACGAGAAGGCTATGGAGGCGCATGCGAACGTCGAGTTCCAGCGCGGCGGCGACTACTTCGAGACGTTCGCGCAGTCGAGCGCGATGATCCACGACTGCGGCTCGTTCCTCGCGGAGTACTTCTACACCGGGCATCCGCAGTGTTTCCTTCTGGCCGACGACGACACCGTGCGCACGCAGTTCCTGCCGTTCAGCAGGCGACTGCTCGAGCATGTGAAGACGGCGCGTTCGGAAGATGAGATCGTGGACTTCATCAGGCGCGTGGTCATTGACGGCGACGATCCCGGCAAGGCCGCGCGCGACGAGTTCGCCGCGAAGGAGGTGTGCGTGAACCATCCGCACGCCGCCCGCGCAGTGGTTGATGCGGTGTGCGGCGGTTTGGAAGTTTGAAGGTTTGAAAGTTTGAAGGTTTGAAGGTTTGAAGGTTTGAAAGTTTGAAGGTTTGAGGGTTTGAGAGTTTCGAAGTTGTTGGTTGCGCGCTAGGCACTCAGAAAGGAGATGGTATGCAGAACAGAAGGAGTTTTCTGAAGGCGGGAATCGCGGGCAGTGTTTTCCTGCCGACTTTCGCAGATCTGTCGTCCAAGGCGGAGGAGAAGAGCGTCGCGGCCAAGCCACGAGAGATAAACATCGGAATCGTGGGCTTTGGCGGAAGGGGGCATGTAATGGCAAACGCCATTACGAGGAGCTGCAAGGGCGTGCGCGTCAGGTGCGTATGTGACATCTGGAAATACCAGATGCAGAGGGCAAGGTCGTTTTTCAAGTCGTGGAACCAGGAGGTCAACGGCTATCTGGACTTCCGGGAGATGTTGGATGCGGAGGCGAAGAACATTGAGGCTGTCATAGTGACGACTCCGGACTGGGTTCACTGCGAGCAGGTGTGCGAGTGCCTTCGCCGTGGACTACATGTCTATTGTGCCTCGCCGATGGCCGATACGCTTGAAAAGTCGGCGGAGATGTGCCGTGCGGCGAGGACAACTGGAAAGTTGCTGCAGATAGGACATCTACGCCGATCGTCGCCCGCATACAAATTGGCCTTTGAGCATGTGGTGCCGGAAATGCTGGATCGGCTGTTGTTTGCTCAGGCGGAGAGCCGCATTATGATGTGGCCGATGTTTTCCGTCAAGAGACCTCCACGTCTTGAAGTTCTTGGCAAATATGGATATGACAATGCCGAACAGTTCATGAACTGGAGATGGTTCAGGAAGTATGGGCCAGGCGAAGTGCTCAGACGTCTGGCCTCACAGGCAGATCTGTTCTGCTGGGCATGGGGAGTTCCCCCGCATTCGGTGACTGCCGTTGGCGGGCGAGACATATTTCGTCCGCCTCGCGAGAATCTTGACAACCTCTCCAGCGTCTTCGAGTTCAAGTTGCCGGATGGCTCCGCCGCGCATGCAACGCATCATTTCGCGACGGCATACAAGCGCTGCAGATTTGAGTTCGAGGAGTTCAACGGAGTTAGAGCGATTCTCCACCTGTCCGAATTCTATGGGGAACCAAAGGCGGACGGCCCTGCAAACTACGTGCGGCGTACTTGGAACAGCTCGCATGTTGAATACCATGTTGAATACAAGGAGAAGTGGCGTGCGTTCGTGGACAAAGGGTGGATACTCCCTTCCGACATGGACCGCAAATGGAAAGAGATATGCGAGATAGACTGTGGTGCGAGCGAACCCGAAGACATATCCTCGCTGTGTCCGTTGAATGTGAAGTGGGACAAGGAAAAATCCCTTCAGGCGTTCCATCTGGAGAACTTCCTGGCGGCGATACGCGGCGAGGAGAAGCTTAACGCTCCTGCGGAAAAGGTGTACGCCTCGATGGTCGCCGCATTCGGCGCGCTCCGTTCCGCCGCGCGCCGCGAGACGGTTTACTTCAAGCCTACCGACTTCACGCCGTAGCGGTTTCGAGGTGTATTGCTGCGTTCGCCCCACGAACCACGAGCCACGAACCATGTGGGGACAGTCCATGCTGAGTTCCAAACAAGAGGAGAACAATGAATAGATGCCTTTGTGTGTTGGCGGCGGTACTGTGCGTCGTCGCGGAAGGGCGGATTGTCAAGGTCGAGCCGGGCGGCGCGAGATGCGCACGAAGCTCAAGTTCTTCTTCTGGCGGCAGTTGTGGAACCTGAAGAAGCAGTGGCCGTCGGAAAAGGCGTTCGCTCATTTTATGGATGAGGAGGTCAGATGGCTTCTGCGCCACCGCAGCAACCGCGACCTCTCCGAGCAGCACTATCCGCATGCGTTCGAATCCTGGCCCGACAAGTACCTCAAGACGCATCCCGAGTTCTTCAACCTGCTGCCGGACGGCACGCGTCGTCCGTCGCCGCTGAACTTTCTGATTCTCATTTTCTCTGTGGCTTTTGCCGCGCCGAGATTGGCTGTGCCGCCTGAGTGAGTGGCGTTTGGCGAGGTGTCAGTCGGATCAGCTGAGCATGCACGAGGCGGCCGGGATTTGGTATAATGTTGTCCGTCGATGAAACGCCATAGTTCCATATTTCCTTTTGCCCTCGCGGCATCCGCCTTGGCCGTCGCCGCGCCTCTGCCGCAACACCATGTATGAGATGACGCGATGGGTCTTGAGCATCTATACGGGCGGATAGTCGCCGTAGCGCTTGGCGCGCTGCTGGGCGTCTGCGCGCTTCTCGCGACGGCGAAGTTCGTCCGCCGCCGCGCGAGACTGCTGTCGCCGCTCGTGAGGGCGCATGGCGCGCTCTTCGCAGTGATGATGGGCGCGGTGGCGGGGACCTCGATAATAGTCGCCTCCGTGAAGCCAGAGAATGCGCCCACGAACATGGTAGGGCGCGCTGCCCCCAGCGCGCCGCAAGAACCAGTCAATGGCGCGCCATTGCGGCGGCCAGGGGGCTGGCCGCC
>JAFXIL010000048.1 GCA_017563185.1 Kiritimatiellia bacterium
AACTCGCACGCCTGCCCGATCACGATCGGGCCTGATCCTATTATGAGAACCTTCTCAACATCCGTTCTTTTCATGGCTGAAACCTTCCTGACCGCGCCCTACCTCCCCGCAAACGCGCCAGAGGGCAGGAATCGCAATCGGGCGAATATTATACCGAATCCCGCCGCAAGCCGCAAGCCGTTTCACGACCCAATTCACGCGAAGTCGATCGCGTAGCCCTCGCCGCGGTACGTGGCGCTGCAGACGTACTGCACGGCCGTCTGGGAGAAGCGCTCCTCCCAGAACGCGTGGCAGTGGCCGCAGAGCACGGCCGTGAGGAGCGGCTGGGCCTTGAGGTACTTGATGAACTCCTTGGTGGGGGCGTCGGCGCGCTGCTGCACGCGGCGGTCGCGCCAGTTCTGGTCCTCGGGGAATGGCTTAGCCGGGGCGCGCCACTTGTCCACCAGCTCGTCCGGCACGCCGGTCTGGTACGAGCACACGCCGCGCGTCTTCGCAAGCTCGCTCTCGTAGTGGCGCGGGGTGTACAGCGGCACGTGGCACATCATCACGATGGGCAGCCCCTTCGCCACCTCCTTCTCCATCAGCGCAAGCTGCTCGGCGGTGAAGTTGTAGTACACGTCGTCCACCGCCACGAAGTTGACGCCGTTCACCACGCGCGAGGCGAAAGTGAGGTCGTTCGGATAGAACGCCTGCACGCGCGCGAAGCTGCCGGCCTTGTACGCGGCGTCCTCACGCGCCTCGCCGACGTACCGGGAGAACTCGTGGTTGCCGCTAGAGACGAACCAGTCGTCGGAGCCGTAGTAGCGCCCAGCAAGGTTGAGGTTGGCGTTGGAGACGAAGTCGATCATGTCGCCCGTGTGCAGCAGAAGCGCCTTGTCGCGACGCGCCGCCGCCACGGCCTCGGCGAGATAGTGCTCGCCGAACGACATGTGCACGTAGCGGGACGCCGCGAGCTGCACCTTGCGCGGATCCCTCTCCGTGGCGTCGGCCCGCACTATGTGCGTGTCGGAGACATGCACCGCCTTGAACGGCCTTTCCGCGCCCGCCTCTATGCGGAGTCTCTTCAGCTCGAGCGGCTTGAACCGCGGGAGCACCCTGCCCCTCGGCTCGACCGGACGCTCTGCGCCGGAACACATCCCACCCGCGAGAATCATTCCCGCGCCCGCCACCAGAAACGACCTTCTACCAACTTTGCATCCTTCTTCGCAGTCTTTCATTCTGCTTGCCCTTTCACTAGGCTTTTGCTTCAATGACACACAACAACCACATCGGCACGCCTGGAGGCAGGCGTCACCACAAGGTCCTTCAGCTCGCCTTCCACTATGCGGCCCTCCACCGTCGTGTTCCTCGGCGCGTTGAGCCTGAAGTCGCAGTTCCACTCCTTCGGCCATGCTGGCATGAGGAATATCCTGTCGCCCTCGTACTGCAGTAGCATGGACTGGATCGTGTTCTGGAACACGCCGCCCTCGTCCTGATCGGGACGCCAGTTGTAGTTCGGCCCCCAGTACGCCGGCCAGCGGTATTCCGACGGCCTGTACGTGCGCTCGGCGATGTTCTCCTCGTTGCATCCGATCGTCCTGCCGAGCGTGGGCGTGTTCTTGAACACGCGGTCCACTATGTGTTCCCGCGCCTCCTCCGCCATGCCGAGATACGCCGCGTTCAGCTCGTCCTGCGCCCAGCCGAAGTAGAGCCTGTGGAAGCGCCCGTCCGTGTACGTGCGCCGCCCGGTCTCAGCGTTCGGCTTCTCGAACGAGCAGAGGCGGAACGGGAACACGCAGTAGAGCTCCGGCGTCTCCACGTTGCCGTGGCGAGCGTACCGCTGCGCCGGCGCGAACACCACGCCGCCGTCGCCGAGTATTCTCGTGGGAAGTTCCGGGGTACGTGCGCGGACCTTCGCGAAGAAGGCCCGGTCTTCGGCCGAAAGAATCCTGTCCGGCATGGCAAGCATGAGATCGGTGACGCGCATGAGGCCGGAAATCTCCGTCATCGGGTTCGTGCAGTCCTGCCACGTCTCGACGGCCTGCGCCGGATACATGTGATAGCGGCCCGTCGCGTCAACTTTGTAATGCCCGTCGAAGTAGCGCACGAACTCGCGGATGCACGGCAGCGCCTTCGCCTTGAACCATGCATCGTCCTGCGTGTGCTGCCAGCGCATGATGGCCATGAGGGAGAGCTCCATCTGCCCGACCCAGGCGTACTTGTGGCAGCTGTGGCACTGGTGCTTGTCCTTGCGCAGCCTCCATTCGCACTCCGGGCCGTAGCTGCCCACGAAGTGATCGCCCCACGGCTGCATGCATTCCGGGAAGTACGCGCCGTCGTGCCCGAAGTACTTCCGCGTGCGCCTCTTGAGGAACTCCAGCTTGCCGAAGTACATGTCGAAGAGAGCGTCGGTGCCGTCGATGTCGCCTGCGGCGAACATGGGATAGTAGGGCAGGCGCGTGTTCTGCCACCAGTAGCCGTTGCCCCAGCGGCGGTAGTCGGGATCTCCATTGTGTGAGACGGTGAAGAGCGAGCCGTTGAAGCGGATCGGGAGGCGTCCACGCGCGGCGCACGCGGCGAGGTAGCGCTGCGCGGCGTAGGCGGTCGCGACGGCGCTGCATTCGCCGGCCAGCGGAATGAATGGGCGCCCCAGGCACATCCGCTCCGTCTTTCCGTCCACTGCGATCTCCGCGTCGCCCCACTTCGACACGCGCACCTCCAGCGCCGTCTCGCGTCCCGCCGCCACGTGTGCGGAGTGGTGGAACTGCGTCTTGCCGAATATGCCGCGCACGCGCCCCAGATAGACGTCGATGATGAAGCCGTCGCTTCCCCCGGGCGTCATGTTGTCGAGAAGCCTCTGCGGTTTTTCGAGATGGTCCGTCGTGAATTTGCACGAAAAGCGAAAGCTGTTGACATCGCGGCGGTCGCGGAGCGACCGCCCTATCGTTTCGCACGCCTTCGGAACGCCCGAATACACCACCTTGCCGTCGAACTCGACTTCGGCGGACGCGAATGCGCCGAGAAACTTGTTCCCGCCTCGGGAATCGACGCCGAAGCTCAGCGGCAGCCTGCCGTTCGTCGGCATGACATAAGGTTTGCGCGGAGCCTCCTTTGCCTTTTCGGACGGCGTGATCGCGATATGACTGCGGTTCCAGAAGGCGCGCCACCAGGCGATGTGCGCCGCGCGCTTCGCCTCCTCGCCGGCGATGGTCCAGCCGTCGCGGTCTAGCATCTCGTTCGTGCGGCGCAGCCATTCCTTCTCGTCCAGGCATGGATGCAGGCACGTGACACCGGTGAGGAAGAGTATCTCATGCGGCGCGCTCGGCGAGCGCGCCCTACCATCGCCCCGTGGTAGGGCCGCCTCGCCGAGGCGGCCGTATGTCCGCGTCACGCCGCCGAAGGCGCGGTTCGAAAGCAGATCCGGCTTGCCGAGATCCCCGGTCGCCTGATAGTAGTCGTACACCTTCATCAGGTCGGCGACCGTCTCGTTGCGGTTCACGTGGCACCAGCCGCCCGGCACTAGGCGGTCGGCGCTAATGACGAACTTCCTGTCCCTGACGTTCTTGACGAAATACCCCTCGCAGAAGCGTATGCCCAGTTCGTACTCGCCCACGCCGAAAGACTTCGCACCGCCCGGGTAGAGACGCCAGTTGACTACCTTCGCCTCGGCCTCCGGCGCGCCCTTCACGTGGCACGCGGCGATCGAATCAGTCCCCTGCTGGATGCGGTAGCGAAGCGACACCGCCCTGCCGCCGCTCTTCCACGCGGCCGCGAACTCGCCGCGCGCCATCGAAAGCTCCTGCCTGTACGTTCCTGCATCGACCGGCGACTTCGTGTCGTAGTCGACGGCGCCGGTCTTCACGTGGCGGCCGCCCTCGTTCCAGCTGTCGGAGTTCTGCAGCACTGTGTGCAGCACACCGGCGGCGTCCAGCCACGCCGTGGCGCCCACCTCGCCGTTGCCGAGAACCATGATCCCCTTCTCGTTCACGGCCGGCGTGTCGAACACTATCGGCACCGGCGCGAAATCCGCCGCGAGGATGGCCATCTGGAGAGAAAACGCCGCGAGGGCGGCAATTGCATGCATTACCCCGTCTTTCATGTTGATCACGCCTTTGAGTTGCGGGAGGTGAAGTCGTATGCTCCGCGTACGGTCATGGATTCATCGTCCGCCGTCACGTATGCCACAGAATATGCGTTGCCGCCTGGAGCGACGTTCAGCACCACGTGGCCTGCGCCGAAAGCCTCGGGGGCGATGTCGCGGACGAAATCCTTTCCCGCGTCCTCGAAACGGCGCTCTGGCGAGAACACGCCCGCCGCCACAAGGCGCGGACCAGAATAGGCAGCGCGGTCGGAAAGGCGGGTGAGAGTGTCGGCCGTGATGTGAAGCTGGTCCCACATGCAGGCCGTCCATACGCGCGCCTGAAGCGCCGCCACTAGCTTGGCGGGCATGGAGTGGTGGCCGTGGTGGTTGACCTTCGCCACGTCCACTGGATCTAGCTCCTTCGCGAGCTCGGCCTCGATGTTGCGCCGAGAGCCATCTGGGAGCCTCGGACTGTCAGAGAAGTCGCCGGCCGAGTAGAAGCGGAACGGACCATACTGCACGAGAAGCCCGAGACACATGCCGTTCTCGTTGAGCCGCTTCGCGTTGTGGAGCTCCGCGTAGAGGTCGCGCACCTTGCCGTCGCGGCACAGTATCTTGCCGTTGCCGGTGATGTTGGTGATGGAGAAGGACGGATAGTCGGCGGCGTTCTTCAGCATCGCCACCTGGTTCTTGGCGCCCACCTTGAACTGAGCCATCTTCAGTCCGTCGCGCTGCGTTAGATAGTCATAGACCTTGCGCATCAGAGAGTAGCAGACGGTGTCGCATTTTTCGTCCGGAATGGGATCGTTGAAGTTCGGCCACCCGCGGTCGAACGCCGTACCGAACTTGAGAGTGTCCGCCGCCTGCATGAAGCCGCTCACGAAGATGTTCGTGCCGTTCCATTCGCGCGTGCCGGCGCCCCATGTCTCGCCGCCGCCATGGTCGGAGTGGTGGTGAGAGAGCATCATGTAGTCAACGGCGGTCTTCGCGGGATTGACACGCGTCACGTAGCGAGCGATCCATTCGCCCGCGTTCTTTCTGCCGTTTGGGAGTATCCACACCGCCTTCTTGCCGCGTGTCCAGGCAGCGTGGTCGCCGCAGTCGAGGAGCATCGTGGTGCCGTCTGGCAGAATCCAGAACATGCTCTCCGCCACGCCCGTATAGATGAAATGCACCTGAAACTCGCCTGGCTTCCACGAAGGAAGCTTTTTGCCGGCCAGAGGGTGGTTCTTACCGCTCCAGGACTGTCCGGAAGATGCCGTGATGGGCGTTGAGGCACTAGCGCCCACGGCGCCGAAGAGCGGCGCAAGCGCCGCCGTTTTTATGAAGTTCCTTCTGTTCATTTCACTCCCTTTTCGGGCACGTATTCTATCATGTTTCCCGCACACTGACAAGGGAGTCCAATTCAAAGCGGCGTGGAATCAAGCGGAAGGATTCCGTCACCCTAGCACCATTTCAAGGCCGTCGTATGCGGCGCGGAGCATGGGCGGAAGCTCCTTGTTGATCTTCTCCGCCGGCCAGCCGCGGTACTTGATGGCGAGGTGCGTGATGTAGGCGTGCTGGCCGGGCGGCGGCGTGAAACGACCGTTCTTCGCAAGCATGTTGACGAAGCGCGACACCGTCTGCACGCTCGAATGGACGAACAGGCGGAAGTCCTCGTCGTTGTCGCCGTCCGTAGCCTCCATGATGAATGCGGTGAGCGCCTGAGGCCTGCGCACGTATGCGCCCGAGGCCGCAAACCGGGAAAAGTTGCCGTCCTTCACATGCGGGTCGATGCCCATCATCCGGGCGGCGTCGCCCATGAGCCCGCCAGTGTCGGTTGCGTACAGGAGGCGCGAGCCGCCCTTCTCCACAAGGTAAACGGATGTGCGTTCAAGAACGCCGTTCGTGACGCGCGAAGTGCTGTGGTTCGCCGGCACGCCCGTGAAGCGCATGCCACACTCGACAACAGGCCTGCCGAACGGAAGGCCGATGACCTCGGGCGCCGGCAGCCCCAGCGCCGCAGCGGCCTTGCCCACCTCCTCGCGCGCGGCGTCGGCCCACGTCTCCTGCACGTACATGCGCTTTACGCCCGACTTCACCGCCGCCCTGGGGTTGTAGTGGTCGCCGTGGGAATGCGTCTGGAAGAGAACCTCGGGACGGCAGTTCTTCGGCAGCATGTCGAACGCGCACATCGTGAAGTCGATGAGCACCTTGTTCTCCAGCAGCACGCTCGACTGGCGGCGCGCGTGGGGGTTCTTGGCCATTTCCGGCTTCCAGCCGGCGGCGCCGCTGCCGAGGAAGCGCACGCGGATTCCCGACTCTGCGGAAATCGCCTGCTCAGGCGCGGATTGCGCAGGCTGCGTTCCATTGGGCTTTGCCGTAGTACAGCCTGCCACGGCCGCGAGCGCGGTGGACGAAACGAGGAAATTTCTGCGGGAGATGTTGTTTGTCATGCCGCAAGTATAGCACAACCGCACGGAGAGTGGAAGCGCAAATCCTAGGCCTTGACCTCGAAGCGATGGGCGTTCGGACGGATCTCGACGCGCGAGAGCCAATCGGCATTGCCTGTGCCGTTAGCAAATGTCATCTTCGCGGGATTCCAGTCGAAGCCCGTGTCGTGCACGTAGCTCATGTGGACCAGCTGGCAGAGCACGGAAGTCCAGGGCCCCACGTGGTGGTTGGAGATCGTGTCAGTGCGGGCCGTGACGCACTCCACGAAGTTCTGCACCTGGTTGCGCGATGCGTAGAGCCGCTTCTTGAAGTCCTTCACCTTGAAGCCGAGGCGCTCCTCGGCCAACTTGATCGCGTGCATCGAACTCATGCCGAATTCATTCGTCGCCGTGTCGATCTCCCTCTTGACGCCGTCGACGCGCTCGTCGTAGCGGCCATTGTAGTAGGCGATCTTCTTGAGGCCGTCGAACGTGCCGCGGCTCAGGCCTTCGCGCACCTTGCGGTCCGTGCCGAATCGGCCGTCGCCCTCCCAGATCGCGAAGCGGCCGCGGTCGACGCAGATGACGCCGCGATCGCCGAAGAACACCGTTCCCCAGCGCGTGCCGCCAACATGCAGAAGCTCAAGTCCGTCGGCATAGACGAGACGCGCCCCGTTCTGGCGGCGGAAGCCGCGGTCCCACGCCCAGTGGCGCCCCTCGGTGCTTGCGACTACCTTGACCGGCCCAGTGCCGTCCTTGCCCATGCCCCACTGCGTGATGTCCATGTGGTGGGCGCCCCAGTCGCCGCATCCTCCGCTGCCGAAGAAGTCGTCTTCGCGCCAGAAGCCCGGGAAGAAGTTGTGGACTCCGCGCGGTGCGAGCTCGTCGGAATACGGCACGTCCGGCGCAGGGCCGATCCACATCCTGAAATCGCAGTCGGGGTTCGGCGCGCCCTCGCTCTCCCACTTCTTGAAGTCCTTGTAGGGACGGCGCGGACACGCCGGGCCGCCGAACTGGTTCTCCACGTACTTGACCTTGCCTATCACGCCGTTCTGCACCATCTCGCAGGCCGCGCGGAACTCGTAGCCCGAACGCTGCATCGCGCCGGTCTGCAGGATGCGGCCGGTGCGCTCTGCCACCTCCACGATCACGCGCGCCTCGTCCACGCTGTAGGTGAGCGGCTTCTCGCAATAGACGTCCTTGCCGTGCTTCATCGCCTCCACCACCATGTAGGCGTGCCAATGGTCGGGCGTGGCTACGCAAACCATGTCGATCGAGGGGTCTTGGATGATCTTGCGGAAGTCGCTCTCTGCCTTGCAGACGTCGGCAGGCACGCCGAGGTCCTTGTGGTCCCTGTAATACTCGCGCACTCGCCTGAGCGCGTCCTCGCGGCGGATGCGGTCGCAGTCGCAAACGCGCGTGACGACGCACTTCTGGCCAAGAAACTGGTTTAGGAGGCCCCGTCCCTGAAGACCTAGGCCGATCATTGCGACTGTCGGCAGTTCGTTGAGCGCACGCCTGCGCGCCGGCGCGATCGCCGCGAAGAGACGCGGCGACGAAACGGCTGCCGCGCCTAGAAGACCTCTTTGAAGAAACTCTCTGCGATTTGTCATGAACTCATTCCTTGTGGCATTTTTCAGATGATTATACCACGCGAAGATATCGACTGTCAATTATGCGCCGCAATTTTAACGGTGAGGCACATCTGCATTTTTTCAACCGAGCGTATTTGGATTTGGAAACAACAGAAACAACCTGCAAAGACAACCTTTTCTTCTCGCCGCGCAACTGCGCGGCTTTCTTGAATCGGCGGGCAGTTGCCCGCCGTAAAAGAAAGCTGTTTCAGATAAGTTGTTTCCTGTCATCAGAAAGCATGGCGGTGAATTATGGAGATGCGAGCCTGTGTGGACTGTCCCTCCTTGGCCAGATAACGCGGCTTTGCCAATGTCTCATCGTCTCACGTCTCGCGTCCGCGCGCACACAACCATCTCGCCAGCGACGGTCATGTGCGCGGCACGTCACCTATCGCAAGTGAAGTAGCGGGCATGAGGCATAAGATTACGGTGCGGAACGTGTTTGTGGGAATTGCGGCTCGCCCAGAGGGCTCGCCCCACCACGGCTCGGCGGGACGCCTCGCCCCACCGAGCGGCCGCAACAAGCGCGGCCTGAGCTACAGTATCTGGTGGATAACGGCAACGGCTATGTACGCGCAAATGTCACGCGCATAACATTATGGGGGACAGTCCCCCACTCCCAGAAATAACATTATGGGGGACAGTCCCCCACTCCCAGAAAGACTCAATAACTCCAAGACTCCGAAACTCCAAGCAGCGAAAGCAACCGCCGTTCGTCATTTGCGTTTGCTGATATCGTCCCAGTCGGCGACAAGTTCGTCAACCAGCTTCTCGCAGGTCCAGCCGGCTGCTGGCGGCGCGATCGGCAGACGCTCCTCCACCCACTTGTTCTGCCAAGCGCGGATTTCCTTGGCCTTACCCGCGCGCGCCAGACGCAGACGCGGCAGGTAGTAGTTCGCCACGAGTCCGCTCCACACGCGCGCCGCATAGTCGCCCAGCCCCGGCGCCCACACCGTGATGATGCGCCGCGCGTCCGTCTCGTAGTAGTCGGCCAGCTTCTCGTCGCCGTCCGCGCACGAACGCGCCTTGGCGATCCAGTTGCGCAGGTCGTGCGTGGGATGGCCGGCCAGCACGGCGTCGACGCCCTCAAGCAGACGATCCCCGCGCGCGACGAGCTCCGGCTTGCCCGACGCGAGCAGCAACTCGGCAATTTTGCCGGCCGCATGTGCGGACTGCACCGCGAAGTCGCGGCGGAAGATCGGATTGTCGCCAACCTTCGCGGCAAGGCCGCGCATCGTCTTCATCGCGGCAACTGCCTCCGCCGCGCCGCGGGAATTGCCTCTCACTTTCGCCGGGCGGTTCTGCCACGAGAACTTCTCGGGCCCGAAATCGGCGTTCCATTCTCCATAGACGCCCGCGAGCATCTGCTGCCAGTATTTGCGCACCTCCGCGCCTTCTACGCCCCAGCGTCCGAGCGAATAGCGCTCCAGCCAGTCGACGATTTCAACCGGACGGTCACGCCACCCCGCCGCGCTGAGCACCTCGAACACGTCGTCCAGTACCTCGATGGCCTCAGTCATCGTACCGAACGCGTAGAGCGCGCCCCGGTTGCCGCTTGCGATCGCCGAGAGGTGCCCGTTCGCGTTGAACGGCAGGTCGCCGTTCGGAAGCGTGTTGCCGCCGTAGTCGGGAATCGGGCTCCACGCCCAGCGCCGGCCGTTGTACGACTGGTATTTGTCCCAGTTCCATAGGAACCGCCGATAACGATGTCTGTTGTAGCATTCGACGCAGTTGTCCACGAGCAGCATTTTGTCCGCCGGCACGGCGGAAAGGAAAGCGTCGGCTCGCTCCTTCGTCCACACGTTCGGCGCATTGATGAAGATCCATCCCTGGAGCGTCCACACGGCGTCGGGATTCGCGGCCTTCAGCGCGCCGTAGATGTTGCGTCCGCACGTCTCCAGCCCCTTGCGCGTCGCCTCGTCGCCGTCCTTGAGCCACGGCATCGAGCGCGACATCTCGATGAAGCTGTCGCAGAGATAGTATTTCCCCTTGCCGAACGCCTTCTCCCACTCGCGCACGATCTCCGCGCCGATCTGCACGAAGAGCGGATCGTCGGGATAGAGGAACCACGAATGGTAGCGTCCCACCCACGTGAGCCGCGCCATCTTTGCATCCGGCTGGACGCGCCTGAGGCCGGCCGGAACCGCGCCTGCGAACCCTTGCGCCATCACGTCCATGCCTAGCGAGCGCAGGCGTTTGTATATTGCATGCTGGAGCGGCACGGACCGCTTCCGCCACGCCGCCGGCAAGTGGCTGATCGCGTTATCCACGCAGCCCATGCGCGAGAACGCGAGATACGCCGGCCCCGCGAACGACTCCTCGATCTCCGCGTCGGTCAGCCCGTGCTTCTTCCACACCCGTTCGAGAATCGCCTCGAACGCGGTGACGGCGTTCGGGAGATCGTAACCGTGTAGCGCCATCCAGTCGATCTCGCGCATCCAGCGCGCCTCGTCCCAGAACGCGGTGGTATAGGACGCCGTGCAGGGCTGCATGTAGAGGTGGCGGCGGAACGGCGAGACGACGCGCAGGTCGTCGTTCGGCGTTCCTTCCGCCCACGCCTTCGCGTCGAAGCGGTTGCCGCTCCACGAGCAGACGCCCGCGCCCTTGCGCGTGACGTCCGTATAGAACGCCTTCGCGAGCGTCGCGCCGTTGGAGGCGCGGATGCGCCTTCCGCGTTCCAGCACCTCGAAGACGGGCCGCCCCGCGTCGAACGTGATGATTTCGAGCGTGAGTTCCCGCGCCACATCTTCGCCCGCGAAACGCGCGATCACGCCACGTGCGGCCTCGATCTGACCCTCGGCGGCCAGAGGGCTGGCCGCCCTACCATGCACCGGTAGGGCGGTCGCCCCGCGACCGCCGCAATTGCCGCCCACGTCAATGTCGCGCGGCACGAGCGTGAGGTCGGCAATTCCGTATCCGGCGGACTTGGGGCTGGTCACGAGCGGATGGGCTGTTCCGTTGAGCGACCCATCCGCGTTGACGAACTTCCAGCCGAGACCATGGTCCTTCGTCAGCACGTAGCGGGCTGCAACTGCGCGGCCCAGCACGCCGTCAGCGCCGTCGAAGAGTTCCAGCACGATGCACTTGAGATGGTAGGAATCCATCATCTGCATCTCTACGCGCAGACGCGCCGGCCGGGCAGCCTCCTTCGGCAGCATGGTCTTGTTGTACCCAACCATGTTCCGCGGACGCATGTGCGTGCCGATGGCGTTGCCGCTGATTTCGTTCGCCTGCACGTCGGCAAGCGTCCGGCCTTTCAGCACGAGCGCCGGCGCGTTAATCGGCACAACGCCTGCAAGAGCCGCCGCCGCAAGTGCAGCACATGCGACGCTGAGAAGAAGTCTTGGCATTTTCATTGCTTTATTGTGGTTTTAGGCTGGGCCTTGCGAGCTGTCTTAGGCGCAGAAGAGGCTTCCCATTCGGCGACGATCGGCTTGCCGCGCGCACCGAAGCAGTTGATCGGCGTCACGGTGAAACGCACCTTGCCGGAGCCGAGCTCGTCCTTGAAGAAATAGCACCACTGCTTCGACAACGCCTTCTTGTGCTTCTCCGAATGGTTGAAGCCCGAGGCGAGCACGTGCTTTACGCGCTTCTTGCCGTCTGGCGTCTCGGCCGCGAACTCAAGCCTGAAGAGACGTCCCTTTATGTCGGGCGTGATCGGCGGCGTGACGATCTTGAGCGTAGGCTTCTTCACCGATGGTACGCTCTTCTTGCCGTCAGGCGACTTGCCGCCGCGGTTGATCGACTTCATCGCGATCACCGTGGGCACGGCGTCCTTTGAAAATTCGGGGGCGCGCACCTTCTGCGCGTGCGCCGCGAAGGCAAACGGCTTCGACTCGGCCACCGGAAGCGGCATCACCCAGTCTTCGCCGATGTCGAGGTTCGAGAGAAACTCGCGGCGCCTCACAACGATGCAGTCGTCGTACACGTTCCAGAGCATGCCCTGGCGGCAGTCTCTCGCAGCGAACTGTTTCATCGACTTCGCGGCGTCGATCCTCCAGGTAGCGTGGTTGCCGGTTTTGGTGTTTTCATAGCCTTCGTTGGGGCGTTCTTTGTAAGGCATGCCGGTGTAGCGCAGCGAACTCGTGCCCACGCTCGTGAAGGCACCTTGCCAGATGCTCCGCTCGTCGGTGAGCGAGTAGTGCGAATGTCCCGAGAACGCAATGGCGTTAGGATATGCCGAAAGCGTTTTCGTGACGGAGCCCTTGTCGTGTCCCCACGCCCATGGTCCGTAGCAGGTGTCCTTGGGATGCGGGTGCTGCACGTAGAAGAACGGCAGGTTCGGATCGAGCGACTTTCCGTTCTTCGCCATGTACTCTTCGATGCGCGCGAACGGATCGACTGTCTTGCCCGTCTCCGCGCCGTGGCCGCCGGTGTCCCAGTGCGCGCCGAGGAAGGTGTAGCCGTTGACCTGCTTCACGCTGAACGGGACGTAGGGTTCGTGGAAGGCCTTGTCCCACCAGCCGGCGATGTCCTTGCGGAGGATGTGCTTCGCGCGCTCCTTCGGATCTGGGTAGCGCTTCTCCGCGTGTCCGCCGTAGCTGTAGCCGACCCAGTCGTGGTTGCCGGTGATGAAGAACTTGGCGACGGGGCGGCCGTCGGGGTATTTGTCGTCTGGGAACACGGAGTACCATGCCTCGGCTACGGCCATGAGGTTTTCGTCCATGCCCTTGTCCGCCATGTCGCCGGCGATCGCGACGGCGTCGACGCCCTGTGCGCGGAACCATTCAAGCGTGTGCTTGAACGTGAGGTTGTTGCCGAACGCCTCCATCTTCTCGTCAGCGCCCACGTGGAGGATGTGGATGTCGGAGACAACGCCGAAGCGCATGCGCGGCGTCTCCCCGGCCTTGAAGCCTGGCGCGGCGAGGAACCGGCAGCCCCCGAACGCGCCGAACGACGCGGCGCCGCCGATGAAGAACCTTCTTGAGATGTTCATTTCAGTTTTTCTCCTTGTTGGCTATTGCAAGTTGCTTCTCTTGCGTTTTCATGGCAAGGCAATTAAAGAAGTTCATTCCTCTGGTTCCTGCGACAGATCTGCGGCAAGGAAAAGACGGTCTATCTTAGTGCCGTCCTCGCGGGCGTGGAGGGTGAGCACAACAGGTCCTGCGGGGAGCGCAAGCTCGGTCTTGAACGCGCGCCACTGCCACTGACCCTTCGTGACGCCGGTGGGCCACACCGTTACGTCGAGAACGCTCTTGCTGCGCGACTTCGCCACCGGGAACTCGCCAGTGCACGCCGAAACGAAGAACGAGTCGTCGTCCGGCGTAGGCGCCCACACGCGTCCCCACAGGCGATACACGCCCGCATCCTGCACGTCGAGCTGCCATGACACGGATCCCCGTGCGGACCTTCTGCCGCCGGGCTCTCCCGGCACCCATACGAACCTGCCTCCGTGCGCGCCTGGATCGGCATCCGCCTTGAACACATGGTCCATTGCTCCGCTCTCCGCCTCCCATATCGCCTCGCGCCTCTTCGACACCGGCACGCGGTTTGCGGCGATCGCCTTTAGCATCCGCTCGCGCTCGGCTCGGTATTCGGCAAGCCCAGGCGCCTCGCCGATGATCTCCGCGCCTATGTCGCGTCCGTCGAGAGCGAAGACGGCCCGTGCCGGCTCTGGTTCAACGAGCGATGGCGCGGCAAACGGCGCGGCGGCGCCAAGGGAAAGCGGACCCTCCTCGCCGGCGGCCCTGATAGCCACGTTGGTGGCCGAGGCGTGGACAGAGCAGACTGCGGCGGCGAAAGACGCGCGGAACGCGGCGAACTTCGCGGATGTTGAAGCATCGTCAGTCACGCGCACCCAGAAGGCCGCAGCCGGAGGATTTGCGGCGTCAATCGAACGTCCCCAGAAGTCGTGATGTGCAACAGTGAGGCGCAGGGCGTTCACGTCAGGCGCGTCATCCCACACCACCGCCGCAGGAGCGCGCTCGCCAGTGACGCCGCGCGACCATGCAACGCGCGCCGCGAAGGCGCCGCCGCCGTGGCGCACGAAGACGCAGCCACCGGGCGGAAGCGGATGGGCAAATGGACGCCCCCGCACAGGCACGATGGCGGCGTCGCCGACGTATATTTCATCGACGTCGCCGGGAAACACGAAGTGCGATTCGAGCGTAGGCGTATCCTGCGGCACGTCGCCTGGACGGTACACCGCGAGCCCGAGTGCATCGCGTCCGCGCTGCACACCGCACCAGAACGGCCGCAGGTGAAGCGTCTTCTGGTGTGGACCGTTTCCTTCGGGTATCTTCTTCATGCCATACGGGTCTCGGCGGGCGTCGGCGATGAAGTATCCTCGCGCCTTGCGCGTGGAGGAGGCGAAGTCGATGGCAAGGGGTATGTCCATGTTCCAGTAGTTCGCGCCGGAAACGCCAAGCGCGATGTTGCGCCCGATCCAGGCGGTGCGGTACTTTTCGTCGTCTTCGCCCCAGAACGACACGATCGTGCGCGGAGCGAGCGAGGCGAGGGACATGATGGATGCGGGCGGACGCCATTCGGACAGCACGAGCTCAAGCGGCGGGCGCTCCTCCGAGCCTGGAAGCGGCGCTGCAACGCCGACAGCCCGCAGAAGCGCGGCCACGCCGCCCATGCCGTAGAGGTAGTCGTAGTCGCGGCTGTGGGTTCCGGCAAGCCGTCCGGCCGGAGCGAACGCAGAAGCGCAGACGTCGGTCCAGAAGAGCTTCAGCAGTCGCTCGGCACGGTCGCGCACCGCCGCGTCGCGCACGTAGGCGTGTAGGCGGTGGAGGTTCAAGATGTCGACCGCCGTGTATGCGGGGCTCGAGTATTCGCACACTCCGAAGAGCGCAGTGTTAAGCGTGAAGGCGTCTAGGCGCTTGACGCCTTCGTCGAAGACATCACGCCGTGAGCGTGCCTCGCCGAGGAGGACGAGGTTCACGGCGTTCATGATCGCGATGTTGGTGTAGGAGTCGCGCACGCGGTGCGAGAGGCAGCCGGCGATGGCGCGGTCGAGGATCGCGAGGAACTTCTCGCGCTGGGCGGGGGACATCTTGCCGAGATGGTCGCGCGCGATGAGCGAGCCCGTCTGCATGCAGAAGTCGACAGCGTTCAAGTCCATCACGAATCCGTCTCGCCACGACCAGCGGAAGTTGCCGAAGGTGCGGCTGGCGGGGTCGCGGTCCTGCATTTCGGCGGCGACGTCGAAGAGGAGGTCGAGCGCGTCGAGGTGACGCGACGCCTCGCAGAAGCAGAACGCCGCCTGGAACAACTCCGCGGCGCCAAGCGCGCGGTCGTGGCGCCGGGCCTTTTCGACGGTGCCGGCGAAGGCTCCCTGCGCACGCTGTTCCATGTATGCGGCACGGTCGACCTGCACCGCCACGGCGATGCACGGCGCAATCAGCGCAGCGAGAACGATGCTTCCGCAGAGAGCCTTTCTTCCTGTTGCCATGTCTTGCGACTTCCTCCGGCGTTATGGTTCCCGCCCCTACTTCTTGCCTTTATCCTTGCCGCCCTCCATGGCCACGTTCTCTACGACGTCGAGATCCTTCTCGCACGTGGCCATCGGTTCGGCGCCAGCAAGCACGCACACCGCAGCGTCCGCAGCGAGGGCGTCCACCTTCGCCGCGAACGCGCGCAGATCGGCCTTCGTGGTCTTGAGCATCTCGTCGCGCAGCCTCTGCAGGTCGGCAGCGGTGACGCCGTTAAGATGACGCTCCATCGCAAGGCCCATCTCGGCGCTCGCCGAAAGATAAGGCTCCGTCACGGCCACCGCGCCGATCACGTAGCGGTCTATAGCCTCGGTTCCGTCGGCAAACGCGCGCAGCGCATCACCGCTGCCAGAGTACACGCCGAGCGAACGTCCGGGCTTGGGGTCGTTCCAGGATAGCCATCCCGCGTCGCCGTTGCGGCGCACGCCGAAGTTGCCGCCGTACGCGCCGCCCTTCACGCGGATCTCCTGCCACAGGTGGTTGAGCGTGAGAATGCGCGCCGCAACCACGGCCGAGCCGCTGTAGAGGCGCTCTGCGGGATGCGCCACGCGCGCGGCGAAGCCGATTCCCGCGGAGATGCGGAAGCCCTCGTTTCTGCGCGGGAGCGGCCTGTACGCCACGCGCGCGCCCATGGCGCCGCGAGGCAGCGTCGCCGCGAGCTGCGCAGCCCACGCGGCGGGAGCGTTGTCCGTAATGCAGACAACGAGGCGGTCCCTGGTGAACACGCGCCGCGCAAGCGCCGCAAGGCGCTCGCAATATGCGGGCCCGTCGCATGCAAACGCCGTGTCGGCCGTCTGAAGGCGGCGTATCTGCGAGAATCCCGAGAACGTCTCGTCCAGCGCGCCGCGCGCCGTCAGCTGCGCCGCGGCACGGCGGAACGGAAGCTGACGCGCAGAGAGGCCGGTCGCCGAGCGCTCTGCTCCAATGCGGCGCTGCTTGAGAATCCGCCCTACTGCATTGGTGTCGGCAAACGACGTCTCGCGCAGCACCTCCGGCACAAGGCGCACCACGTCCGCCCACTTGGCCTCAAGCGCCGAGACGTCCACCTCCAGATACGGCGACGCCTCGTCGCCTCTTGCCGCCGCCATGGCACCCGCCGCAAACCTGCCGAGCTTTCCGTCGATCTCGTTGCGGAGCTCTTCGATTGAGTGTTTCGCCGTGGCGAGGTTGCCCAGAAGCGCAGAGAGCATCGGCATGTCGGCCAGCTCCTCGAGCGTAAGGTCCGCAAGCGAAAACGCGAGCTCCACATGCACCACGCCGTTCGCCTGCGTGTGAGGGCGCACAACTGTGATTCCGTCCGCAGTCGCGACTTCGGTCTTGATCACCGGCGCCTCGGCTGGAACATCCCTGACGGCGAGCACGGGGAGCTTCGCGGCGTCTTCGGGCCTGTTCGGCGCGGCCTGGTACGCCTCGAGCGCGCGGCATTCGGCCAGCACCTTGTCGAGCTGCTCCTTCGTCCAGCCGGCCTTCACCTTCGCGAGCGCCGCCTTCTCGGCTGCGGCGTTCTCGGCGGCGAGAGTGCGCGAGGGAACGAAGGTGAGCTCGGCGCGATGCGGGTTCTCGATGAAGGTCTCGCGCAGCAGGCGCTCGAACCAGCCGTCCGCGATCTTCGAGCGGAGCGAGGCGAAGCGCGAGGCGTTGCGGAAGGCGTCCGCCGGATCGCCGCCGTAGAGCCAGAAGTCGAAGGCGTCGGAGAGGAAGGCGAGGCCACGCGGGGTTTCGCCGAAGTCCTTCTCGCGGTCGCGGAACTCGGCGCGGTCGAGAAGCGCGGCGAGGCGCGCATGGTCGAGGCCCTTCTCGGCGAGGGAGACGATCGTCTCGCGCACGGTGCGGCGCACTTCGTCCACATTCTCATTCTTCACGTTCTTGGCGACAAGCGAGACCTCGAGCTGGGCAGCCCAGCCCACGCCCATGTGAACGTCCTCGCAGAGGCCCTTCGAGAGAAGCGCCTTCTTGAGGGGCGCCTCGTTCGAGCCCGCAAGCGCGTCCGTGAGCACATCTACGGCCATGCACTTCTCGCGCTCGTCGAACCTGCCGAACACCCACGCGTCGCCGAGGATCACCTTGCCCTCCTCGCTTTCGGCGGCGCCGATCTCGTACTTCATCGTCTTCTTCGACGAGACCGGCTTCTGGTACGCGATCTCGGCGTCAACCGCCTTGCGCGGATAGGGCTCCAGAAAGCCCTGGAGCTTCGCGAGCACGGCCTTGAGGTCGATGCGCCCGTCGAGGAAAATGCGCGCGTTCGACGGGTGGTAGAAGCGGTTGTAGAAATTCCTGTAGCCCTCGAAGTCGAGGGTTGGGATGGCGGCCGGGTCGCCGCCCGAGACGAAGCCGTAGCACGTCTCAGGATAGAGCATGCGGCGCAGCTCGTGGTAGAGGCGGCGCTCAGGCGTGGAGAACGCGCCCTTCATCTCGCTGTACACGATGCCATTGCGGGCGAGCTCGCCGTCGGCAGATGCTAGCTCGTAGTGCCAGCCCTCCTGCCTGAAGGCGAGAGGCGACTTGACGCTCAGGGGATGGAACACGGCGTCGAGATAGACGTCCATGAGATTCATGAGGTCCGCGCGGTTGCGCGAGCACACCGGATACATCGTGTGGTCGGAGCTGGTGTATGCGTTTAGAAACGTGGCGAACGAGCTCTTCAGCAGATCCACGAACGGCTCCTTGACTGGATACTTGTCGGAGCCGCAGAGCACGGAGTGCTCGATGATGTGCGGCACGCCGGTGTCGTCGCTCGGCAGCGTGCGAAAGCCGATCGCGAACGTCATGTTGTCGTCGTCGCGCTCGAGCCACACGAGGTCTGCGCCGTTCTTCGCAAACTCCATGCGCACGAGGCGTCCCTGCACCTCGGGCAGGGACACGACGTCTTTCACGATGAATCCCGACAGCTCGTCGCCAGGCTTGAATTCGATTGCGGCAACCGGCAGCGCCGCCGCAGCAGCAGCACACATAGACATGATCTTTCCCATTTCACAACCAGCTCCTCTTCAAAAAAAACGGCCGGCGCCACACGGACGCCGGCCTTCTCTGCACGACGCAGAGACCAGGAATTACTTCTTGGCCTTCGGCGGAACGAGCGCGTCCTTCGCGGCCTTCGCGAGACGGAACTTCGCGACCTTGCACGCGGGCTTCTTGATGGCCTCGCCGGTCTGCGGATTGCGCACGATGCGGGCACCCTGCTTCTTGATGAGGAGCTTGCCGAGGCCAGGGATGACCCAGCCCTTCTCGTTCTGGCGGGCACCCTCGTACGCGAGCTCGATGAGCTTGTCGTAGATGGCCGCAGCCTGCTTCTTGCTGACCTCACCGGCTTCGGCGAGCGCGGCCATCAGGCCGCTCTTGGTCGTAGGGACTTCAACTTTCTTTGCCATTTTGTTCGTTCCTTGATTGGTGCGCAAGGCGGATTTCGCCCGCAACGCCAATAGAATAACGGATTTTTTCGCTTTGCGCAAGACGGAAAATGATTTTTCTTTGATTTTTCGGCGTTTTCGGCCCCTTGAAACCCTTCGCACGACATGTCAGGCGCGCGGATGGTGGCGGCTGTGCACCGAGCCGAGACGGGCCTGGTCCACATGGGTGTATATCTGCGTGGTGCCGATGGACGCGTGGCCGAGCATTTCCTGGATGGCGCGCACGTCTGCGCCATGCTGCAGCATGTGCGTGGCGAAGCAGTGCCGCAGCACGTGCGGGGAAACGCGCGCCGGATCCACGCCCGCCGTGGCCGCGCGCTCGCGCAGCATCTTGAACACCCCCATCCGCGTGAAGGCGCTTCCAAGGCGCGTGAGGAAAAGGCGGCGCTCGTCGGCACGGCCGCGCGCGAACACGTCGCGCGCCGAAGCGAGATAGCGCTCGAGCGCGTGCGCGCACACGCTGCCCAGCGGCACGAGACGCTCCTTGGAGCCCTTGCCGCGGCATCGCACAAGCCCGGCGTCCGTAACGATGTCGCGCACTTCGATTGAGCACAGCTCGCTCACGCGCAGCCCGCATCCGTACAGAAGCTCGAGCATCGCCCTGTCGCGCAGGTCGCGCGGATCTTCTCCAGAAACGCCTTCCACGAGCCGCCGCATTGTCGCCTCGTCTAGAACGCGCGGCAGAGCGCGGTTCTTCTTCGGCGCGTCGAAACCGTCTCCCATGTCCTTCGCCGCATATCCCTCCGTCTTCAGGTGGCGCAGGAACTCGCGTATCGACACGAAGGCGCGGGCGCGCGACGAGGCGCGCTGACGCTTGGCGCGCAGCTGCTCGAGATACGCGGCCACGTCGTCGCGCACGATGTCGCCTGACGCGGCATGTCCGCGACCGACGAGGAACTTCACGAAGAAGCGCACATCGCGCCCGTACGCCTCAAGCGTCTTCGGCGCAAGCCCGCGCTCGAGCGCAAGCCATGCCGCAAACGACTCCTCGCACTCCTTGAGGCTCGCCATCGCGCACTACTTCTTCGGCGCGGCGCCTATCGACTCGGGGGTGACGCCGTTGGCGACGAATCCGAGCTGGGCGATCGTCATCTCGATGTTCTTCTTCGCAAGCTTCATCGAGTCGTATCTGAGCCGCAGCACGTGGGCGTTTTCGTCGAACGCGATCGAGGTGACATCCACGCCCTCGTACTGCTCCAGCGCGCCGCGCATCGCGGCCACGTCGGCTGCGGTTGCAGTGGGCACCTTCACGTCAAAGTCGCGCCAGTCCACGCGGCGGCAGCCCGCAAGGACCGCGACTGCGGCGCAGAGCGCGAAGACAACTGCTATGTTCCTTCGTTTCATGGCGCGCATTTTATCATAATCGCATTGCAAGCGCAAGGCGCATCTGCTCCGTATTGTTGCCGACAAACATCTCCCACGCCGCGGCATTCGGCAAGTGAAGCATTCTCCAACCTGCACATCAGCCTCCACCTCGCATCTCGGCATCAGGCTTCCGCAAAGAGCACTTGAAGGAGTGGAACCCTGCGAAAGTGAGGATCAAAGGTACAGACGGGCACGTTACGCACCAAGGCGGAAGATGCAATCCATATGTCGTTTATCGGAATCGGAGTTCCGTTAGCCTTAAGCACCCTGTACAACAACGCGTACTTCAGGCTCTCTTCGCGCCCGACAGACAGAAACTCCACAGATGCGTCCGCAAGGAAGTCGTCCCAAACCTGCGAACGCCTCCTTCCTGAATCAGTATCAAGGTCGATCTCCGCACGAAACTCAGCGTCAACAGCCGCCGGAACGAGTAATCGGTCAAAGCGGCTCAAGAGTTCACAGACCTTATTGCCCTTCTCTAGAAAGGTGATCAGCACATTCGTATCTACAACCGCGGCATTCATTTCCAATCCGACTCGTCAACCTTTGAGAACGACGCCGCTTCCACAAAGGAACGCAACTCCGCTGCATCCTCGGAAGTGAAACCACCGGCAAATCGCATGAAACCAGGCGGCCTGCGTTCGCGCGATGAAGACACGCCCAAGGCACTGGCAATCAGTGTCTTAGCCGCCTGATTAAGACTTGTCCCCAACTCCGATGCGTATCGGCGCAAGGCAATGACAAGCCGGTCGTCCATCGCATGTAGTGTCAACGCGCTCATTATGGTTCACTCCTTTGGTTCACATGGTTCATTATTATACTCCATCACGCCCTAGCGCGTCAAGTAGGACATTTGAGGCCCTTCCAGCACGTCTTCAGCAAGATCCCCGACACCACGCCCGTCGCGATGCAGAGATAGACGCCCTTCGTGTTCGGACGCCGCCACAGAATCCCGAACACACTTGGAATCACGATCGGCACGCCAAAGAGCGCCATCAACAGCTTGTTCGCCTCGAACGCCCCGCCGAGCCGCGAGACGAAGAGCGCGCCGCAATCGCGGGCAGCACGGCGAGAACGCGGCGGTAGAGTTCAACCGCGTCAACCACGGCGCCGGCACGCTTCCCGACGGCATGCCGCCCACCTCGACGCACAAGGGCCATCAGCCGTCCTGGAAGGCAACATTGAGCCTGACTAGGCGATGGTTCGGATCAGACGCCCATTGCGTCAATGTCGTCGTGGCGACTGCGTTCCGCCATTTCCATTCAACGGTACTCGCTCATTTTCAGGCAAGATCGCCCTAGGTGAGTTCCTGCGATCACCTCACAGCTCGGATGCATGCTCCGACCTTACCACTCCACATCACCAAGCACCATTGTCCCAGAGAATCTTGAGGACAAAATCACAATTCATGTCTTTGTGAGGAATGTAGGACTTTGTCCTCTGCTCAAGAAGATCTGCCTCTGTCCGAGAAGGGAGAAACTCGTTAAGAAATATTTCCCAGCCAAGTCTAACACGCTGATAAACATTCGTATACGCAGGGAGCGTTGCCGCATCCGATATCCGCATATACCTAATAATCGAATTGGACATTGTCAAGTGGTCTGAAAACATAATGTCATATTCAACCATGATGTTTGCCGCCACAAGATCATTGCTATTCGCAGCAAACCTAGTCTGCGCAAGCTCGTACACGTTAGACCAATTCCCGTTGTACCAATCGTTCGTGACAGCCACGTAGTTGTTAGCGGACGGAGTTGCCAATGCCGCCACAATTACTGCAAACGCAACAACGGCGATCATGATTCTCATAAACTTGTCGGTCCTCATCTTCCTTGTCCTTTCTTATTGTTCGGGTCTCAGCATCCGCCGACGCCGCACTTCATCCTCAATCACCTGCGGCGATCTGAAGAAGCGATTGTAGTTGACGGTTCCGGGACGTTCAAGATGGTTGTCGGTCGCGGCAGGATTCGGCCAGAGGGTCTTGACCTTCATGCCAGACTGCGACCACATATTTGTTGAAAGCATAGCCACCGTTTCAACAACATTACTGCCTTCGGCAACGGCGTTACCAGCCGTCCAACTCATTTCAGCAGTGACATCATTGTCCGTTCCGATGGATTGAGAGATCCAACGAGAAATCTCCCACACGCCAAGACGCTTCGTTCCATAGCCAGCAAAAAAGTTGCCGAACTTCGCCATCCTCACCGGAACTCCGTACAATGTTGCCACTGCACCAAATCCGCTGATGTCATCAACCTGATTATAACGCCATACCGTAGGACTCGTTACGTTGTCAACGCGCCCTCTATAATCCGCCGCGCCATTATTGGAAAACCACTTCAATCCGAAAAGCGGCCCCTGCCTTTCATACCGCCCCTTCCCTGCGTCAATAGCCGTCATCACATCCTCGTACAAGGTGAAATCATGTTCGAACACGCCACATACCTCTGCCCCTGCAAGCGGAAGCACGATGTTCGCCTCCGTCCATAGAGAGCCGTTGCACCGCCCCCTAAAGCGATATACGCCGCCGTTCTTCGGGTTGACAAAGTGTGCGGCTAGACCATCGCCCGGAACAAGCGCGCCGCTCATATGCGGAATGGCCTCGACCAGCTCCCAATCGCATGAGATGTCGCCCGTCGGCGTTTCTTCTGGCTCAAGCTCAAGGCTCATATCAACAGCAAAGTCCTTCACAGAAAAGTCATTCGTCCGGACTACGTTGAAATACGGAATCATCAGGTGGCGATCAGGAGTCAGGCTGTTGGTGACCGAAAACGGGCACATCTGCTCCCCGTCAAACGGCGGCGGATTTACACTCGTTCCCTGCATGGACGATTGCACATGAAGAAATTTCACGCGGGCAACCGTCAGATTACGCGCAACAACCGTGCTGTTGCTCCCCAGATCCACTTCGAATTCAAAGCCCACATCACCCGGACGAGCACTCAGCGCCACACCTTCGATGAAGAACACTCTCTGGAATGGCTGTGCGGCACTCCAAGGCGAAGGGATGGAAAACGCCGTTGTCATGTCTTCATCTTCCCAAATGGCGATCTTGTTTGTTCCCGAAACAATGCGCAGCGACGCCGTTCCCTGTGCGGAATTTGGCGGTAGATATGTCAATGACGCCATTCGTGGCGATCCGTTTCGCATGACCACGGATGGAACGGAGAAAGAAATCCAGGTCGCGGGATTTCCCTCATTCTCATGCTGGCATCGGCATTGAGCCTGCCAGTCAAATGACTGCGAATATCCCTCCCATGTTGCCGTCACGCGCCAAAGCTGTCCAAACCCTGTACAACCACAGTTTCCGTCACAGGTCCACAAATAATTCACGCCGTCAAGCGAAACTCCGCAGCAACATCCGTTCACTGAGGACAGCGTTGCCCCAACCAGAGGCTCCGACACAAGCGTTCCGCCAGCAGTTCCTCCGCCCAGTCCAAGAAAAACATTACGCCTCACAAGAAAAGCATTCCCTGCCGAACCTCTGTCAGCGTGTTGAATGGAAGCGTCCGCATCTTCAGATGCCAAATCCTCAACAGGCCAGTTTGCCGTCAATCGGTATTGCGGTCCCTTCAGAAGCGGGACCCTACAAACCTGATTGGAGTTTGCAATGACAAAAAGGTCGCCAAGACTAGATTCACCGTCACAGTCCATGACCACGCACGTCCCGTCCCTCATTACCTTGAAATGTAACCAGAAATACGCAGCCTCACAAACATTCGTGTGCCATGAAATCGTTATCTCGTCGTTCGTCCCAAGACTCGCGGAAAGAACGCTGCCACAGTTCGCATTAAGCCACTCAGCTCCAGTTCCAAAAGAATCACCTCCGTACACCATCGGTTCCGGATCAACGGAATTCTCAAGACCGTCACCATCCCAGTCAAAGGGAAACACTGGTGCATAGTCAACAGCATGATCCTGATAGCGATACGCGAAACGTCCGTCGGAGAAGAACTCCGCCTGGAAATTGGTGATGCAATTCACGTCGCGGTTGACGGGCGCGTTCTCCCATGTGACGATCAGCGAGTTGGACGGCGAGACGGCGTGCCAAAAAACATTTGAGACACCGCCCGGAAGAAGGTTCCAGTTGAAGGACGGCACGACCGCAAGCGGAACTTCAAACGGCATCGGGAAATATGGTACACGCAGCGATGGACGCAACCCTCCATCGGAAAAGACCGTCATGCCCTCAAGAAAACCATCACGCCATGGAAACGACCATCCGACGGCGGGAATGCGCATCACATCCATGAAACCGCCACGCATCAGCCAATCCGCATGTATCTGCGGTGCGTCGAAGGCGTCGCGTCCAACTATCTCGCATCCCTCGCGCATTTCGGCGACACGCCAGCAGTTGGTAATGTCCTCGCCGGTAATCTGAACCTGAGTACCTCCCGAGCGCAGCGGCACGCCAAGGCCCGACGGCTGGGAGGGCGGCCAGTCCCCTGGCCGCCGCAATGGCTCGCCACTGACTTGTCCCTGCTGCACTTGGTTCGTAGGATCGCCAGGCACTTTGACAGATCCTATCGAAACGCCAATCACAAACATCACGGACATGAAGAAGACATCAGGAAAGCCACAGCGGCATATATTCACGGCGGACATCTTCACGCTCTTCATCAGCGCAACAACCGACGAGACCGCGAGAACGCCAAGCGACAGCGCGACCAGCGCGTACAGCACGAGGCTCTGGCATGACTCGAGAAACAACTTCACGTCATTCATCGTGTCACCTCAGAAGAAACACCGTGCCGTCAACAGACGCCTTGACCGCGCCATGCTCGCCAACCACGTCCATCCCGCGAACCATCACGCAGGCCATGTTCCATTCAGGCTCGTACAGCCATCCCGGCGGCGAAGCGGATATCCCTGCGAAAATCGGCGAAGCATCTACCGTTGCCACAAGTCTTGACGGACATCTTCCGCCGCGAAGCCAAAGATTCCATCTGAACGCGACATCCTCTCCGCCCGGCGGCGCAGCCGCCTGCTGAACGCACTCCCCTTCCGCACTGCGCACGAGCCAGACGCCGCGATTCCATCCGGCCTCCATGCGCCACTCATCCGGCGAGAGAACGCCGTTGCCGTCGAGATCGACGCCGAATGCGACCTCCACGTTGTTCGACGCGCACGGCGCGAAACTCAGCGAAAACGAAAGCGTGCCAGACGCTGACAATGCGTTCAATACGATGTTAGTACACGCGCCGGCATCTGCAAAGTCAGGCTGCGGCAATGGTGCGGCCATCGCCTTGCGCGCAAAAGCGGCAAAGGCGACTACCGTGAACAAGATCGCGATGTGACCTCTGATAGGCATGCAGTCATTATAGCATTTCATGGGTTACTCGTGTGGATTATTTGTCAAAGATCGCCCTTCTTGAGGTTGCACGTGCGGAGTTATTTTAAGAGGCAATTTCAAAACCACGAAAAAGGCGCCGGCCCGAAGTACATCGCCTCGAAGGCGCGCGAGGCCGGCGTGATCGACCAGGTCTACTACACCGGGCAGGACTACCCCCAGGCGCTTGAATGGACGCGCGTTGTGCCAGGCGGAAAGACGCTCATCTGGATCGGCACCTGGCCCAAGCCGAAGCACACCGCAGAGGGCACCGCGAGATTTGAGAGGCATTTCGAAAAGAAGATGGACGAAATGCGCGCCAACAACTTCAAGGGCGTCTCGGCCGTGTCGCTTCACACGTACTACGATCCGAAGGCCGCCGACCCATTCGTGCCAAGCACGACGTATCTCAAGAAGATCATCGCCGAGTTCCACGCGCACGACATCCCCGTATGCTCAATCCCCTTCGAGGGCGGAGAGACGGAGGAGGTGTACTTCAAGCTCTTCGAGCTCGGCTGCGACGGCTTCTCAACCGATTACCCAAGCGTGATGTTCTCAGTGATCAGAAAGCTCAAGGCGCAGAACCAGAACGAATCTCGTATATCCGAGCGCCGATTTCGCGCACAGCCTCGATTGTGTCCCAGTACGGCGTGTCGCACACGTCCGTCCAGCCCACCTGCATGTTCTCTCCGTCGAAGCGGCCTGACGTCGCCTGGTCGGAGAACTGGTGCCAGTGCACGCCCACGATCTGCGGATGCTCAAGCGACGTGCGCACGTACTCCTTGTACGTCTCGGCGCGGTGCCTCTGGTCGCGCAGGAGGATGAGCCCCGGGCAGAACGGCCCGCGGTCGAGCGCGCCGAAGTGGAACTCGCCGATCATCACCGGCGCGTCGATTCCCTCCGGCAGCTTGAACTCGCTCATCTCCTTGCGGTAGACGTTGTAGCTCAGCACATCGCAGTACTTCGCCGCTGCCTTCACCGTGAACGCCGGCGCACCGCCCGCCCAGCGGCAGCCAAGGTACAGCTTGCCGGGGTTCGCGCGCTTCAGCTCCTCGCGGATGATGCGGAAGTAGTTCTCGGCGATCTCTGACGAAAACGCTTCGAGGTCGGCCTTCGCGCCCTTGAACGACTTCGGCTCTTTCGTCACTTGCAGGAAATCGTTCCAGTCCTTGTACGCCATCCCCCACGCGGCGTTGAGCTTCGCGACCGTTCTGTACTTCGTCTTCAGGCGATCACGGAACACGGCCTTGCACGGCTGGTCGGCGGGCGACTTCAACGTGGAAACGCCAAACGAATGCGCCGCGCCCCAGTGGTGCTCATTGTCGACGAAGAAGCCGAAGCACCAGGGGTCGTCGATCTCGGCCTTGTACACCTCCGTCATGCGGCGCGCCTCGGCGCGGAACGACGGGTCGAACGGGTCGCAGAACTCCCACCAGCCGCCCTTGTGCCCGGCAATCGGACGCGCATGGATCTCGAAGCGCTCCGTGTAGGGCGTGCGGTCCATAAGGCAGATGCGCTTGTCGGACGAATTGGCGATCGTGTTGCAGCTCCAGCTCCGCAGGCGGCGGTGCGCAAGGTCTGCCCACGTCTCGAACCACTTCTCTCCGTACTTCCGGCGGATGTTCGCGGCGGAGAAGTCGTACACCTTGTCTATGCCGCGTTTGCCGTAGTAGGGCCAGAGCAGCTCGTCGCGCGTCTCGTAGAAAATGCCGAAGACGGGATCGTCGCGCTTCGGCAGCTCCGCGAACCAGCCGGAACGGTCTCCGGCGGGCGTGGCGAGCGGCGTCATCGCGCTAGACGGCAGCACGCGCACCGGGCCGTGGCTCCACCAGAGGTGTCCGTCGGGATCGACGATCCACCACTTGCCGTTCCACTTCGTCGTCGAGAAGCCGCCGGTCTTCGGGAGCTGCGGACCATCCGCCCAGCCGCCCCACTTGTCCCAGCCCTTCGGCCCCGGATGTGCGGCGAGGTCCTTCTCTTCTTTCGCGCGCTGCACGGCGAAGTCGGCATCGGAATGCACCTTGTCAGGCCATTCCTTGTGACGGAACTGCCCGTACTTGTCGAGGAACGGGAAGAACTCTTTCTCTGAAAGCTTTGTCCAAGCCTGCACAGTACCCGTCGTCAGCGACTTCGCCTCTTCCTTCGCAACGATCCGCTTCACGCTCCACGTGTGCGGAAGCTTCGGCTGGTTGATGTAAACAGCCACCTGCACTACGCACTCCGGATCAAGCTGCCCGATTCCCGCCTGCGGCGCGGAATGGCGGCCCGTGTACATCTCGTACGGCACGCCCGCCGCGTACGGAAGCGCCCAGACGCGGAGAGGCTTCAAGCGCCCGGCGATCGCGTCGAGCTGCGGATTGCGCGGCACCATGTCGGCGCCAAGCACGGCGTGCTTCTCGAACCTGATCGGAAGCTTGAACACCTTGCTGCCCTTCTGCCTGCCGGGATCGCCGCCGGGATTCAGGAGCCGCAGCGTGTACTTCCCGTTGATGCCGCCGTTCACGAATTCCACCTCGATGCGACCGTAGCGGGAGAGGTTCCATTTGCCGGCGATGCAGACGCCGGGGTAGGAATCCGACGGCTTAGTCTTCACGGTCAACAACCCGTTGGTGAGCGAAAACGCCGCGCCGTCCTGCGAGGAGATTCGCGACGCATCGGCGGACGCCGCGTCAAAAAGAACGATGTCGCCGGATTTGGAACCGGCCACCGTTCTCACTTCGGCCTTCAGGAGATTGTGGCCAAGTTCGCGCCCGCCGTCCTGCGAGTAGATGCCGTTGCACAGCGAATAGCCGAACTCGCAGCAGAGGCTCGCCCAGCAGTTCGGCTGTGCCTCGACCCACTGCCGCGACGACACCAGACCGGCCGCGCGGTCTTTTTCCATCTTGACTGAATAGCCCTTTCCCGCCTTGATGTCGTTCTTCCCGTTGTACGCGAGCGCACCGCCCCTAGACGTCTCAGCCCAGTTGTGGCGAAATGCGTCGATGTGCGCGTTGTGCCATTGGCTCAACGACCCGAACGTGAACGCGCAGTCCTGCTCGGGACAGTTCGGGTAGCTTCTCACATGCGGAGAATGGAGGTCGAAGAACACGATCTTCTTTCCGTGCGATTCGCGCACAAGCAGTTCCTTGAAGGCCCTCACGGACGTGTAGACACCTGCGACGTAGTCGCGGTTGTGGTCGTGCGGACGCCGGTTCTTCCCCTGGTCGCCATCCTCCACGCCGTCCTTGTCCATGAACGGCACGAACACGCAGTCGGCGTTGTCGCGGACCCATTCCCCTTCCGGCGAGCCGGAGAGGATTTCGTCGATGATTCCCTCCATGACCGGATTCGCCGTCGTCTCGCAGGCGTGATGGCGGGCGGTATACGCAAACAGCCACTTCGCAGTTCCCTTCCGGCACGGAATGCGCAGCAGCTCCGTGTCGCGACGGCCGCTCTGCGACTTGCAGAGAACGTCGAACTTCACGCCTTCCTTCCCGCGCCAGCGTGCGCTCGCCGCATCCCAGTCCTTCTGCAGATATGGAATCGACGTCGCGAAGCGCGTCTCGCTCTCGTCGGCCGCGAAGGTGTAGTCAAAGGCGTTGTTCGGCTCGTGGCGCTTGCCGTCCGCATTGAGCCAGCGCCAGGTCTTCCCGCCGTCACGGCTGATCGCCGGGCCCAGCGAAGAAAGATAGTCGCCCTTAGGGAACTGGAAATGGAGCTTCCTTCCTGCTGCGCCGCGAAGCGTGAAATCCCAGTAGAACCAATATCCCCTCGTGTCGCGAAGATCGGGGCGAACGGCAACGATGCCATTCGCCTCGTCGATCTTGTCGACCTTGACGTTCCCTCCGGGATATTCACAGTCTATCGACATCTCGCAAAATGCAACCGATGTCGAAAGCACACAGATCATCAAACTTGTAACAGCCTTCATCATTTTCCTTTCAGCTTTGATCCCTTGGACAGTGTATCTATTATAGCATAATCCTTCTGAGTTCAGCGCTCGACGCCGAAGAGGCGAGTGTCGGGCGAGGCGAACTTTACGCTGAACGAATCGGCGTCGCGCGCCATGATCTCACCCGTAAGAAGATCCACCACCTTGGCGGCTTTTGTACGCAGGCGAACCATCTTCTCCCCGCCGTCCTTTGCGTGGACGGCGAGGAAACCCTCCTTCGCGAACACGGTTGCGAGCTCATTTAGATAGAGATGCACGCCCGCGTCGGAAGCGATTTTTGTGAGAGATTCCGGCGTGAATAGCTTGTAGTCGTAGGCATAGACGCTGCGCCATCCTTCCATCTGCGTGGCACTGATCCCCGGCGTCTTGAACGGAACGCCCGCCCACTCCTTCACACGCGTGGCATCGAGCGTCTTGCCGTCCGTAACGCCCGGCGCGTAGCACCAGAGGACCGTGCGGCCATTTGCACAGACTTTCTCGCGCAGGAACTTCGCCCGCTCCGGCGTGATGAGAAGCGTGGAGTTGAGGCAGACGAGCTTGTAGCGTTCCATGTCCAGCACTGGAAGATCGTCGAAGGAGTAGATGTCGTATGGAGCGGCGATGCGGGCGAGCTTGTTGCGGAGGTGCTGGCCGAACGCGCGTTCGAGCGGACACTTCTCGTTCACGTGGTAGAGCGATTCGGAGTCGCACACGATGAGGATCTCTGCGACGGACGGCGCCGGCTTGAGGGCGTCCTGCACCTTCTTGAGCGCGGCGATGCGCTCACGCACCCTGGGGTCGCGGTAGAAGCCGCCCCACATGTCAAACCACCAGTAGTTGGCGTTGTTCGCCATCGCGAAGGCCGCCTCGCGCGTGTTGCCGGCAAGGTCATCCTCCAACGTCTTCCAAAGGCCGCGTCCCCACTTGGTCTGGTCATGCGGACCAAAGTCGATCTCATGCAGGAAGCGCTTGCCGTAGCGGAGGGCCGTGCCGTACACGAGCTGGCTCCCGGCGCCGCCTCCGATCGCGCGGTCGGAGTAGTTGCCGGGCGCGATGAAGAAGTCGATGTCCGGCGAAGCATAGACACGCTCGTAGTCGAGATGCGCGAACGACGTCTGGTTGATGCAGCTCGTGAGGTAGTAGCCGAAGAACACGCCGATCTCCTTTGTCTTCGGAATGGCCTTGCGGGCGGCCTTTGCGAAGAAGAGGATGGCGTTTGCGGTGATCGAGTTGTGAAACTTCCAGTAGGCGATCTTCTCCGGCTCGGTCGCAGGATCGTACACGAGGTTCTCGAACACGGCGCGTGCGAGCGCCTGCGGCGTGGGCGGTGTTTCGCCGAGGGAGAGGTTCCGCGCCTTGCACCAGCCCTGCCATCCTCGCGTCTTCGCGTTGCTGGAGCGTCCGCGGTCGTATTCGTACCACTCGCTCGTGCCGCCGCCGGAGAGGATGTAGCAGCCGATGCGGTCGCCCCACCGCTTCTCCGCATAGGCGATGAAGTCGAGCATCCACTCCTTCGTGCGGTTGCGCCATTCGGGCATCACGCCGGCGTGGGTGATGTCGGTGAAGGAGTCGAGCCAGAACTTGTGCGTGGCCCAGTAGGGCGTGTTGAGGTCGATCATCACCATGAAGCGCGCGTTCGGGCTCGCCTTCACGAGGTCCTCCGCCTGCGCGTCGAGCGCGGACCAGTCGTACTGCTTGAACCCCTTCCAGATGAGCGGGTATTCGCAGTAGGGGGCACCACCTCCATTAATCGTGTTCGCCGCGAAGAAGCACCTGTTCGTGATGCCCATTGCGGCGAACTGCGCCGTACGCTCAAGTTCCTTGTTGAAGCTGCGGTACGTGACCCACAACTGTTTCTCGCACTGCTCCCTGAAACCAACAGGGACCGAGGCGCACACCTGAAGCGCCAACCCTATCGCGGTCATCACCGCGCCTGCCGTCAAAGGCGCCTTATTGTAGTTTACTTTTTTTGTTGTCATGGATTCTCCCGCTCTCCGATTGTTCTGCATTGCATGCACATTATACCATAAACCTCTTGCTGCGGATCCCGTAAACATCCGTACCAGGCCAATCGAGACGACTTTCGTTTCAGGCCTTCTGCCTGGCCCTGTTTCGCCATGCCGACATGGAACAATCAACCAGTTTACGGAACTGCTTCCGAAGCGAATTGGGGTTTGCGCAGCCGCAGAAATCCGCAATGTTCTTGATCGGCATTGAACTGTTTTCAAGAAGCTGCTTTGCCCGCTCGATGCGCACGGCGATAATCTCTTCGAGCACCGATCGCCCTGTCGCCCTGCGAAAACGAATCTCGGCTTGACGACGGGCGCAGGGGAAACGTTTTAGGACTTCGGCCGCACTGATCCCACGGCACGCCTCGTGCCGAATCAATTCAAGCGCTTCCAGAACGGGACGGTCATGCGCCACGACTCTACGCGTCGAGGCGCGGTGTACGACATGAAGAGGGCCAAAGGTGCGCCTATGCGGCCCGGCATAGCCCGCACCGTTCTTAAGCTGTGCGTCAAGAAAAAGTGCCGCAAGGCGGCCACCCTCCGTGAAATCGGGCTTGACCGACGTGAGCGACGGATTCGTCCGTTCGCATATCTCCTCGGCATTGTCAACGCCAATCACAGAAAGAGCCTCAGGTACAGGAATGCCGATGAGTGCCGCGGCAGTCAAAACGTCCTTTGCGATCTTGTCATTGGCGGCGAAGAGCGCACAGGGCTTCTTCAGCCCGGTAAGAAACTCGCGCAACTTCCTCTGATGGTGCGTTGGGTCGGCTGACGAGTACCGCTCGCCGAACACCTTGCAGCTATAGCCGTTGAGACGAACCGCAGTGCTGAATCCGCGTTCGCGCTCATCGCTCCAGAAGCGTCGTTCAGGATATGGTACGAATGCAAACTCCGTTATGCCGCCCATCATCAGCTCGCGCGCCGCCATGCGTCCGGTGGCGGCGGAGTCGTGAGTGACGCAGAAGGCTTTCTTAGGCAGACATGAAGGATCGTGATCGAAGAACACCATCGGCAGGGAGCCAAAGGCGGCGGCCTCCACTGTCGCCGCAGTTCCACCACACTCAACTATGACACCGATGGGTTCCCAGAAGTCAAGCAACATACGCAGCTGCTTAGCCGATGGAATCCCATCGACCGGCTGGACAAGCCAACCCAACTTGTCGGCAACCTCCTGCACGCCAGCGAGCTTCTCTGCAGCGTTTATCTTTGCCGATGACTGGAAATACAGGACAACGTTCATTAGGCGATTGGCTATCGGACGAAAATGGACATGCCTTCGAGGAAAATCAGCCTAAGTCCAATTGTATCCGATCTCATGTGATAGTATTTCCGAGTGTCTTCATCCAGTTCAAACGTGACACCCTGCGGTTCACTTTCCCATGTGACGATGTACGGACTGCCAGACTTCGACAATTCGCGAAGATCTTCTCGTCCGGCAAGATTGACCATGATTGTCGCATTGTCCGCGAAGGACACAGTATTGGCCTCGACAGTCAGCGAATCGCCCACCTTACCCTTCAGATTGAAAACGGTCGTGCGCTTCGAAATGTCAAGCTCGGCTCCATCCTGCAATTCACAGCCGCAGAAATAGTCTGTATTCGGTTGAAATGTTCCAAAGACTTTACAGCCATTTTTATGGTACGAAGGATTATTGTCAGCTGCCGTCGTGTTCACGATGTAATTGCCGAGCAACGGTGTTGTTGAATTCGGACGAAGCTGCCCATTGTCCTGAACAATCAGCGTGCAGTTTCTCAAATCTGACTCCGGCGGCAAGAACTCTATGAGCCTATTACCAAACAATTCAATTGTCCCTTCTGTTGTCACAAGGCCACGAACATAGAGAGGTTTCGGCGTGTTGACTGTCAATTTGTGCCCGCCGAGATCAATATACGAACCGGTGAGTCCATAATTTCCCTGTGCGTTCAGACTAGTGAAACCATACGACGCATCCGCCTGAATTAAAGAATCCGCGGTAACGACCATATTGGAAACACATGCACTCTTGTAACTGTCTATATAAGTTTGCCGTGAATTCTTGAGCGTCCCACCAGCCAACGCAAACACATAGTCATTGTAGAAAAGTCGGCCGTTCATGTCGAGAATTCCCATCCCGCTGGCATTCGTTGAGACTGTGATAGTTCCACCTTCATGGCCAAACGGGTGATCGTTTCCATCCGTGCCACAGACGAGCGTTCCTGCCGACACCACCGTTCCGCCCGTGTAGGTCTGACCTGGCTTGCTCGCCGTAAACGAACCTTTGCCATCCTTCAGCACCTTTAAATTACCTGAAAACACAATCGAAGTGTTTTCACATGCAGCAGCAGGCCCCGTCGCTCTCCCATGCGCCGAAAACGCAGTAGCACTGGCGCTTGCATAGAACTTTCCGCAGACTCTGTCGTACATGCCGTATTCAGCGTTCGGCGACATGGCGGGCACCAGATCCAACTTGAGCGTTCCGTCGGAACCATAGGCCTTGAAGTAGTAGCACTTGCACCTTGAGTAGTTGTTCCACCCGGCCATGGCACCATTCGAAATCTGAAACGATGCGAAGAGAACAAGATTCGTCACCGCCGTAAAAGATGGAGAGGGTGGGGTAACGGATGCCCCGACAGAGCCGTTTACGGTAACCGTTCCCGCAGCGCCATCGGCGACTATTGTGTATGTATTGCCGGAGGAAAAGGAGATTCCGTTCGATGACTGCCTGCCGCCAAGGTCAAATCTGAGTTTTGCGGGAAGCGCGGAGAGACTGAACTGTGTCGAAGTCCCCGATATCCTCGTGCAGAAGAAAAACTGGTTGTCGGAAGACACCGTGCCGATTATGGGCTCAACCTTCATCTCCATGCGGTCCGTTGATTCCGGCACATAGTCCGTTATGATGTACTGACTGTGCTCCGGCTGGATGTATTCAAGCTGCTGATAGCCTGGCACGACAATTCGAAGTTCCGCCGGATCGCCCGCGGCAGAGTTAGTGATTTCATGGAACAGATCAGTACGGACAGCAGAGAAACCACCCGCGCCGGAATTACGGTAGAACTTGCCGGCGACACGATCATAGACGCCGATTACGCCATTATCTTCATCATATACTGGAACAATATGGCACTTGAGCGTTGTTCCAGTGGAGTCGAAGACTTTGAAATGGTAAAAACGGACTCCTGCATGATTATTCCAGTTTGCAAGAGCTCCATTTGATATATCAAATGATGCAAAAAGAACAATGTTTGTGGGAGGGGTGAAATCGCCGCTGCTGGCCATCGTCCCAGCATCGTTTCCATTCACTGTGCATTTGCGGGTATTGTAGTTTGCCACAACAGTGTACTCCGTGCCGATGCCAGCTGAATATGAAGCGGCGCCACCAGTGCTGCTCCCCCGATCGAAGCGAAACTTACCATTCACCTTACCACAGGATAAAGTTGCATTTGCACCGCCTATGCGGTCACACCAGAGAAACTGGTTGTTCCCAGAACCCGCTCCGTCGAGAAATTTGATTTTCATTTCCACGATGTCGGTTGCCGACGGCTTGAAATCCGTAATGATTCTCTGACCATTGCTATTTGAAGCGCCATTAACGAAGGTGACACTCGTATCAATGAATTCAAGGTCTTGGTACCCCGCCACTACACCTTCAGTGTTGGTAACGCAAAGAGCGGATGTTGAGTAAGATCCTGCTACTAATCCTGCTACTGAGAGATTATGCCCCGCAAGATCAACTGTCACGCCATTGGCGATGTGAACCTCGCCATCAGCTGTCCAGTCTTCATCGGTAGTAAGCGTATAGTTCTCGCTGATAGTCCTGTCGGCCATCACGACGCCAGATATTGCCAACACGACGATGAGAACCATTAACTTACGCCACCCGCACTTTATGGCTGAATTGGGAAGTTTAATCATCTCGTAGCTCCTTTCCTTTCCAACTTTCGGCTTTCAATATTCTATCAAAAACCGCTTCGAGCTGTGCTACCTTTGCGCAGAAAAAAGCGTTACTTTTGCGCACATCAAATCAAGATGCTCACATGGAATCAAGCCTCCGGCCTGCCTTGCTGCTTGACTTTATCCCCGCATTGTTCACAGGGATATGACTTGGGGGCCCTGTAGCCGGGTTTGTCGACCGGACGCAGCGCCTCGAACTGGATGTAGACCGAGTTCATGCGGATGTCCGTTACGCCTTCGGCGAGGCGGGCGGCCTCCTTCGGAAAGAGACGCACGAGGTGCGTGGCGTGGCCAGGCACCTCCGTCGAATACCTGATGCCGTAGATGCCTTCGTCCTTCTGCCGCCAGAGGTCGCGCACGAGCCACTTCCCCTCGAGGCCGAGCGAATCGAAGTCGATGGCGATGCGCGTGTCGTCCTCCGCGGTGTTGAAGAGCGCGAAGACGAGCGAACCGTCGTGCATGGGTTTTGCCCACACCTGCGCGCGCGGTCCCTTCGCCACAAGTGCCGCCTGCGCGCCGAGCTCGTCCTGGTTCACCTCGATCACCTCGTCGTTCGTCAGGAGCGAACGCGTGAAGTCGTCGAGCTTCATCAGGTCGCAGCCGAGGAGGAGCGGCGAGCAGAGCATCGCCCACATCGAGACGTGTGTGTACTGCTCGTTGTGCGTAAAGGTACAGGCATGCGTCTTCGTCATGCCCACGGTGCCGATACCGCCGATGCTGATCGGCCCCACCATGAGCATGTCGGGGTCGTTCCACGCGCCGGGACGGGCATACGGCCAAAGCGGAGCCTGTGCGTTGACGATCCTGGACATCTGCAGGAAGCTGTCCCGGAAGTCGCCGCCCGTGCGCCAGCACTGCCCGCCAACGTTCTCGCCCCATGTGGACACATTCGCCAGTCCATACTGGCAAAGCGAGAACACGATGTCGCGTTTCTGCGCGGCAAGCGCCTCGCCCATCAGACGGAACGGCAGCGTCGCGGCCTCCAAGGACGAACCGCCGGCGACTCCCTTGTGGCTGTACATCCCATTGCGGAATCCCTTCCTGTTGTACGTGCAGAGATCGTACTTGAGGTAGTCGTAGCCCCAGTCGGCGTACGTCTTCGCGTCCTGCCATTCGTGACCCCAGCTGCCCGTGCACATGCCGCACGTGTAGGGCCCGGGCGAAGAATAGAGCCCGATCTTCAGTCCCTTCGCATGAACGTAGTCGGCGAGCCCCTTCATGTCGGGGAAGCGCGCGTTCGGGTTGATTGTCCCGTCCGGCTTGCGCTCTGCGCCCTGCAGCGTCGGGTCGTCCTTGAAGCGGTAGGGATTGTTCTGCCAGAAGTCGTCGATGTTCACGTACGTCCAGCCGTGGTCGGCGAGGCCGCTCGACACCATAGCGTCGGCCGCGTCGCGGATGTTCTTCTCGGTGACCGCGAAGTTGAAGCAGTTCCAGGAGTTCCATCCCATCGGCGGAGTGAGGGCGATTCTGTCGCCGACGACGAGCTTCCATTTCCGGCTCGCGCGGCCGTGCGCGTTTTCCGCCGCGACGTCAAACTCGTACGTTCCCCGCTCCGCCACAGCCCCGCCGATGATTCCGCGCGCCTCGTCGAACGTCGCGCCTTTCGGCAGCCCTTTCACGGAGATGCGCATCGGACGCTCCCCCGTCACGGGAATCCGCCACAGGATTGGCCGTCCCGGACGCACCCCAAATATTCTCGCGCCGTTGATGCGCGGCGTCTTCCCCTCAGGCGGCGTGAGGATGCCCAACTGAATCGGCACCTTGTTCTCGCCCCTCTCTGCGGAGAAGGCACCCGTACCGACATTCTCGTAGAACCTCTTCGCCACGCGGTCGTATACGCCGATCGCCCCGTCTTTCGCCCTGCGCACGGGAACGATGCGGCAGACGCATCTTCCGCCGCGGCGCACCTTCAGCTCGTAGAACCGCACGCTCGCGTGGTTGTTCCAACGCGTGAAGGCTCCATTCTCGAACACGAACGAGGCGAAGAGCACGAGATTGGTGGGCGGCGAAAAAGAGCTTGCACATTCCATCGTGCCCGCGCTCTTGCCGTTCACCGTACACGCGCGGCTACCGTAGTCGACGATGATGCGGTAAAGCGTACCCATAGTCGCCGAGCACATCTCCGCGCCGGACGTGGAAGATCCGCGGTCGAAGCGGAAGCGGCCAGTGTCCATCTTTCCGGCGGAAAAGGTATCCGCCGGACCGTCCACGCGGTCGCACCACAGGAACTGGTTGCAGCCGAATCCGCGCGGGAGGAACTTGACCGTCATCTCCACAACGTCAGAATCCAACGGACGGAAGTCTGTCACGATGCGTTGCCCCGACTGCAACGCGTTACCGCGTTTCTCCACGTTTGTATCGAGGTATTCAAGGTCCTGATACCCAGCCACGACGCCTTGGGCGTTTGTGATGCACAGCTCGGCGAGGGCACTGCCCGTCCCCTCGGCCTGCGCGATGCCGAACGCCATGGCTGCAATGACCGTTGCAATTGCCTTCGCCTTTAATGGCATGT
This sequence comes from Kiritimatiellia bacterium, assembly GCA_017563185.1. Classification (GTDB taxonomy): domain Bacteria; phylum Verrucomicrobiota; class Kiritimatiellia; order RFP12; family UBA1067; genus RUG572. The sequence continues at coordinate 38,004 of JAFXIL010000048.1, forward strand.
ATAGTACTTTTCCCGTTGTCATGATTTTCTTCCCTATCTTATTCTAGAACCACAACTTCGGATTTGTCCAGCGCTGCCTCGCGGCGCGAACCGTCGGGCAGAACGAGCTTGATCCTACGTGCGGGATCGATGCGGCGCGGGCGCAGAACGAGCTTCTCGGCCCTGCCGCCCTTCATCGCGAACTCAACCTCGTAGCCGTTCTCCGCAGGGAGCCGGAACGACCAGTCCTTCCAATCTGTCGGCACGCCCGCGCCGATGCGGCATTCGCCGTCCATCTCCGCAAGCAGCATCTGGTTCAGGGCGTAGAGGCAGTTGCCTGCGGCCGTCATGAACCATGGTTTGATCTGCACGTTCCCCGGCTCGTTGATTTCCCAGTATTCGCCGTAGCATCCAGCCGAGGCCGCCGCCTCCATGACGAGCGGATAGATCTTCTTGTACATCCCCGCCCGCTGTGCCGCCATCGCCATCGTGCCCGCATACCATGGACAGATCTTCTTCCCCATCGCATACATGTTTCCCGCCTTCGTGCCCTGTGCGAGGAAGAAATTGACAGCAGCCGTCTGCTCCGGATGCCCCTTCGGAAAGATCGGGAACGGGAAATAGCCCGCAAGCGTGCCCATGGAGACGGCATCGGGGTCGTTGGCAGTCGGCACGAAGCGCCCGTCCTTGACAGGAAGCGACTTCTCGAGTCTAGCCGCCTTCTCTCGCCAATCTGCCGCCTCTTTGGCATCGATGCCAAGCTGGTCCGCCACCGCTGCGCATATGCGGAACGTGTGGATGATGCCACACGTCGTCATGCACGGACGCTCCTTCGCCGCGCCGAGGCGTTCAAGGTCAGTACAGATGCCGACGAACGACGAACCGTCGGCCGCGTCATAAACGTACTGCGCGCGATAGAAGCGCGCGCATTCGCGCATCACGGGGTACATCTTATCTCGCAGGAACTTGAGGTCGCCGATATATGACGCCGTGAGGTTGCACGTCTGGGCGATTGCGGACATTTGGAAGATGTGGTCGAGCCAGTGTCCCGACGGCGCGCCCTCCCTAACGGTATCTTCCATGCACTCCCAATACCACCGCGCGCCGCGTCCCCCGCCGCCAACGCGCCTCTTGGCCTGCCCGAGCGTGTTGAAGCGGAAGTCCGCCACATGCCGTGCCTCTTCGAAATGGCCGGCGGAGAGCAGTCCCTGCACGCCGTAGAGCTCGTCGAATGCGAACGAGTTTCCGTTCCAGTGCGACGGGAAGATTCCCACCGGGAGGTTCCAGCGCGTGACGTTGCACTTGAGCTGGTACTCCGCCATCACGCGCATGCGCATCAGCTTCGCGTCGGGCAGCTGCACGGACGATGCGGCATAGTACCTGCGCCATGCGGACTCGTGGCGCTTCGCAAGGTCGGCATACGTGCCGGCGTATGGTTTGTCGCCCTGCTTGTCGTACGAGATGAACGTCACGAACGCACCGTCCTCTTTTGCGTGGCGAATGGTGATGCGCGTTTTGTCGATGTTGCGTCCATACGCCGTGAAGGAATATGCACGGCCATCTGGCATCTCATCCCAGGGGCTCACGACAATGCGACCAGCCGCGTCCCTGTGCGGCGTATAGTCGAGGCCAACGGCAAGACGCTCTGGAGCGATGCCCGGGAAAGTCTGCCGAATGGCTATGACGTCTCGGCCTGATGCGACGAATGTTTCGACCACGCGCGTGACGTCGCCGAATACGTTTGTGACGATTGATTTTGCCGTCAGCGGATCGAGCGTCTGTGTCCAGCGGTCGGGCTTCACGAGTGGTTTGCCGTCCACCGATAGCGTGAGGCGGTAGCTGCCGTGCCCGTAGATGTTGTAGAGAAGCCGACGCCCGGCGATGAAGATGCCGGTTGAAATGTGGCAGCGGCGAGTCTGATCCGAAGGGAACGGCACGCCGCCTAGATGGTCGGCCGTCATGCAGAGACTCCCGTTGGAGAGCATCACGGGCACATACGAATCCGGCATGGACGAACCCTCCCCGCGCACAGTCCAGTCCTGGTCTCCGGCCCAGACCTTCATGATACCACACATCGCCACCAGCACGACAAGAAGAGCAGTGGCCCTACGCCCTCCGTTTATGGCCGAAGTTGCAAGTTTAATCATCTTCATTGTTCCTTTTAACACTTGGTTTTTAATATTCTATCAAAAAAACGCATCGCGTTGTGCTATCTTTGCGCAGAAAAAAGCGTTACTTCTGCGCACATTAAATCAAGATGCGTAGCTTAAGGGGATAGTTCACTTCCCATACGAACAGAACAAAACCCCTAGCGAGGGCTAGGGGTTTTGCATTGCTTTAATGGTGCGACTGACTGGGATCGAACCAAGAAACGGGTTTTTATGGTGTGTTTTCGCTTGATTTTTCGCTTATTTCGCTTATTGCATTCTTTCATTGTATCATAATTTGTATCAGCGAAAACCGGCATCTATTCGGGGCGGGTTGCAGCTTCAAGTCGGCGGAACTGACTGCGAAGATCTTGGAAGAGTGTAAAACCTTCTAGCCCGGCGAAAGCCTTTCGACTCTGCCTCTGCGACGGTAACGCAAAAACAATCCCCTTCAGACGGAACGATCTTCGTGACGTCATACTGCTCGTCAAACGGCAAATGGAATATCCCGCTTGACTTGTTGCACTTGATGCGTGGAAACGATGCGACATCTTCGGGGAGACCTATGTTTTCATGGTATTGTACTCCAAGCGCAACGGCAAAATGACGCGCCATGTCCGACAGCCTAGTAGAGGTGATCAATACCGGCTTCAATCGGGCAGGCAAACGGCCGTTAGTCAACTCTATTCCATGTGCAAACGCATATTCAACGGTCGTGCCGAACAACTGCATGACATGTTTCTCGTGGATCAGTTTCTCCTTCGACCAATATTTGCACTGGACAATGTGCGTCTCAGGACTGGACGACAGCGGATCGCTCCGGCATATCAGGTCGCGGCCCATGTCTGCGAGCTTCTTTTCCATGCCGATATGCTCGACTTGGAAATCTTTACGCCTATAGCAGTGCCCTATATACAATTCGTAGTCACGTCCGATCTGCCACTTCGACTTGTTATGCGAGCCGATGTAGCGATCAAGCGCAAGCTGGCTTTTCTCCGTAGATGACAGTCTTGCGTATTCTTCATCGGAGAGCCAGTCCTTTTCGGTAGTCTTTTCAGGAACCGGAGATGTTGCGGCATTGGGTACTTCATCGTCTGCGTAGTCCAGAAGTCCAGGGAAAAGAGATTCGTAATAAAGGCATTTGTACATTGCCAAATACATCTCGCGCCTTCTTTCACGATTAGCCGAACGCAGGCTGGAAATATAATCGCGCACCGTCGAATAGCACGACCAATTCAATTCCGTATCATAGCGCAAATACTCATAATCGGTTATGGCCCGCGCAATCCAAGCCGGAGACGCACCTCTGATTGACATGATGAAGTCACGTACTTCTTTACGTTCGGTCTCAACTTTCTGCTCTCTATTCTTAATCTGTAATTCCTTATCTTTCACGGCGTCAGCAACTTTCTTATTGAACTTTTGCGAGACCTCGTTTTCGATTGCCGCCGCACGTAATGACCACTTGTAATCTGCCTCTTTTATTGATTGTTCAGCCGTCTTCATCAAAGCTTCGGCCTTGCATTTCTTTTCCTCTATTTTAATCTGTTCTTTGCGCCGAACCCCTGGAACACTAAAAAGGATCTTAATAGAAAACAAGAAAACGACAACAGATATCAAAAGTAGAATTGCCGCCAATCCGTCAATTCCATTGCCGGAATCCCTTGCAGCAAAGAACAGCGGCATGTATGCCGCTGCACAGGACAGGCGGAAAACACCATTTCTTCGCTCTGTCATACAGAGGCGACAAATAGTTTACAACAAATGGTTATGAAGGTCAATACCAAATGCGAAAAATTCTAGAAAAAGTTAAATCGTGTCAAAACGGCATGAGCGTGTCGAGTTTTGCACGTTTTCTTGGATTGAATCAACAGACTGTCTACTATTACCTCAACGGAGACAGAAAAATGTCTCTAGATTTTGTCTATACCATTTGCGAGAAATGTGGCGTTTCCGCCGATTGGCTTCTCGGCTTCTCCGACGAGCGCGCGCCCGGTGGTGCCTCCATGGCGCAGCCGAACGTCGATCCGCGCATTGCCGAACTGGAAGCGGAGAATGCCGCCCTGCGAGGCGAGGTAAAAGGCCTTAAATATGCGCTGGAAGCGGCCATGAGGGGGGCAAAAGCTGTCCCGGATTCCGTGCCCCATGGGCGCACTGCATGATTCGTCGCATGGTAGGATCGCCATGAAAAAGCCTGTCCTCTGTATGACAGAGCAAGCACATGATAAGCAAAACATGCAGAAAGGTCAAGAGAAATGAGCGAGAAGCTGAATGTGATAAGGCGCAAGGAACCGTTTGCGATGATTACGCTGCGGGTGTTTGCGGGCGACAAGAAGAGGATCGAGCAGGTGGCCACGGCGAACGAGGCTACCGTGACGGACGTAATCATCAGCGCGCTCGTGCAGACGGGCGTGATCCCGGAACGGGCGGGCGCGGCAGCGGCGAACCCCGCGCCGTGAACGGCGCGAGGTGCAGGACAGGAGGGAAAGATGAACGAGATTGACTGGTACAAGATGACCGAACGGCCGGATGAGCGCGAGCTTCGCCGGAAGATTCGCCGCGTGGCGATCGTGGAATGGATCGGGCTTGCCGTGCTGATTCCGCTTTCCATCTTTCTCTTCTGGCTGTTTCTCGCCGCCACGCCGACGCAGTCGAGCGCGATCAACGACCTGGACACGGCGGCTGAAGCCGCCCGCTCCAATACGGAGGACGCCCCGTGACGACTAGCGAAGTCAAAACCGCGCTGGGCAAGGCGGCGAGGAGGTGCTGGCCGAACGTGACGAGGGCCAGCGACCTCCCCTTCCCGGAATACTGGAAAGGCGCGACGGAATGGCTGACGTTCCACGCGCCGCATGTCGGCGACGCGCTGATGCGGAAGCTGATCGACGGTTTCGCGGTGTCGGCGAAGGAGGCGGAGGAACGGGGCGAGGCGCCGGTTCCTCCGAAGGTGCCGGAAAAGGTGAAGGAGATCTGGGCCATTGTGGCCGAACACAGTTCGGCCATCAGGGCTGACGAGGCCAAGACGGAAGAGAAGCGGGCGGCATGGGAACACGCGGCGGAGCGGGCGGCGGAGGTGAGGAGCCGATTCGCGCCAAGGGCGAACGCCGTGCAGGGGAGGCTGCTATGAGCGAGGCGGCGAGCGAGATCTTCGGCGCGCGGGAGAGGCCTTACGACTTCCGCTGGGGCACGCCGCAGCAGGTGAGCGACCAGTTCGGGATCTGCGTACAGGTGCTGAAGGCGGCATGGAAGCGCGGCTGGGTGCGTGCGCGGCAAGGCAACTGGGTGAGCGACGAGAAGCGGACGCAGACGGTGTACTGCTTCGAGGACATCCACGGCTGGCTGGAGCGCGTCGCGCACAAGGTAAGTGAGGCATACGCGGAAAAGTGGTGGACTGACGAGACGATTGCCACCCTGGAGGAGAAGACGCCGGACGGGCCGTATTTGCGGGCTAAAGCCCACCGGCCCAATGTCCGGAAGGACGGCTTCGCGCCGTTGCCGAGGAATGGGATGCTTTGAGGAAGGAACGATCATGGACGCGGTGATACATGTCAAGGTGCCGGAGGGATGGTACGCGGGCTTGCGCGCCCTTGCGGACCAATCCGAAGGAACGATCAGCCAGCAGACGCGGCTTGCGATCCGCGAGCGGCTGGAGCGCAAAGGGCTTCTGGGCAATGCCCAAGGACAAACCAAAACGGAGAACTAAATGAAAACTACGATAACGAAGGCCGCCCTTGCGGAAGCGGCCCAAGCAGTCAGGGGGCTCGTCTCAAAAGACGGCCTGAGCGCGTTCAGCAGGGTGCGGCTGGACGCAGTAGGCCCGAACGTGTCGCTCACGGGATCGAACGGCGACATTCAGATTCTTTGCCGTTTCAAGGGCGAGACGGAGAGGGACGGTGCCGTGACGCTGCCGGGCATGCTCTTCTGGCGGTTCGTCGGAGCGATGCCGGAGGGCAAGGTGGAGATCGAACGCGAACCCCTGAAAACTCTGGCGAGGCTTTCAGGCAGCGAAGGCGTGAAGTTCAGGCTTGTCGCCGGGAATCCTGAAGACCTGCCGCCAATGGCGCCGCCGAAAGACGAGGCGGAGGTGCATGTGCCGGAACTTATGCTGCGGGAAATGCTGAGAAAGACGATGTTCGCGGCGAGCACGGACACGACCAGGGCGGCGCTGTGCGGCGTGAACGTCCACTGGAAAGGAGACCTTCTGGAAATGACGGCGACAGACGGGCGGCGGCTTGCGCACGTGGAGCATGAGGTGGACCGAGGCGAGGGCTTCGACTTCACGCTTCCGCTGAGGGCCGTTCAGGTGCTGTGGGGGCTTCTGGAGGCGGACAGCGACGAGACGCTGACCGTCAAGTCGGACGGGCGATCGGTGCAGATCGTCGGCGACAGCTGCCTCTTCACGTCGAAAGTGTCGGACACCGTCTATCCCGGCTGGCGAAAGGTCGTGCCGGAGAAATGCGCGCACGAGGCGAGGATCGGGCGAACGAGGTTCCTTGACGCGCTGGATCGCGCGGCGCTGGCCGCCGGCGAAGATTGCTCGGTGAAGATGACGCTGAAGAACGGATGCATACTGTTCGACGCGCGCAGCGACCTGTCGGCGGCAAGTACCGGGATGGCGGCATGCGAGATGGACGACGGCCTGAAAGAGGAGTTCCACTTCAACCCGAGGCTGCTGAAGGACGCGCTGGAGGCGCTCGACGAGGACGAGTTCACTCTCCACTTCGACAACGGAGCGAGTCCGGTGAAGCTGACATGCTCGATTCCATGGCTGGCCGTGGTGATGCCGTTGCAAAAGAAATAAGGAGGGCTGAGGGATGGCGCTTTCAATGCTGAAGGACGGGAAAATCACTCCGCTTGAGGAGGAACGCGACGATGTGTCGCCGCACACGGAACCAGAGGGCGAGGGACAGCCCCAGGATGCGGCGGACGCGGATATACTCGAAGAGGCCGAGGGCTTTTCCGGGAAGGAGAAGGCCGCGAACAAGCCAGGAACGGAAAAGCGCGACTGGGTGGAGGAGGCCTGGAAGTGCTTCATCAAGGACGCGGGCGACATCGACCCGACGGATCCCGTGAAGGCGGTGGAGGCCTACTTCCAGAAGAACGCCACCGACGAGCTGAAGGCCAGGTGCAAGGCCGAAGGCAAGGACGCCAGGGGCTGCTGGAGGTTCATTGAGGCCGTTGCGAGGAAGGCGTTGCACGGCTCGAGCGGCCACGTCGACCCGGGCGTGGTTTACGCGATCGCGATGCACTGGTTCGAGGACGTGCCGGCGGACTGGGACAAGCCCGCGCCAAGCCCGAAAGCCAAGACCGCGAAACCCGCCAAGAGCGCGAAGCCGAAGAAGCCAGCCGAGACGCCTTCCGAGATCAAGAAGGAAAAGGCGAAGGCCAAGGCCAAGGCGGCCAAGACGAAGAAACCGAAACAGCAGCAGGGCTTCTTCTTCGAGATGCTGGAGACGCCGTTTGAAGGAGGGCAGGATAAATGAACAAGCAAGTCGAGATCGAATTGGCAAGAAAATTCTTTGACTGTATTTTCGCCGAGGTAGAAAATGGTAATGACGTGATCTATGAGTTTATCGACCCAGAATGTGAACATGAGAACCTCTGCGACAAGTTGAACAATTATACAGTCAAAGAGGTTCTTGCGCTTGGGTTTAGACAGAAATACGGCACGGACTGGCACGTAGAAAGCGAGGTGAAGGAATGAGCGACACGCATGGAGTGAACGGCGAAGGATGGATCGGATTCGATCTTGACGGAACCTTGGCGAAATACGACGGCTGGCAGGGCATCGACCACATTGGCGAGCCAATAGAGGAGATTGTCAGGCTTGCGAAGAAATTCCACGCCGAGGGGAAACGCGTCAAGATACTAACGGCCAGAGTCGCACCGCGACTTTGCGGCGAGACGCATGCCACCGGATGCAAGTGCGGTCATTGCGAGGAGGAGGCAAGCCGCCCGCCTGTCATACAGGAGCAGTACCTTGTCGAACTTGACGACCACGGCTTCAGCGTCAAGAGGACGGCTTCGAGCTACATCCGAGAATGGTGCGGCAAGCACCTTGGCTTTGTGCCTGAGATCGTCCACGAGAAGGATCATCTGATGCTGGAGCTTTACGACGACCGCGTGAAGCAGGTCGTGCCGAACAAGGGCGTCCTTGTCGAGGACTTGGCAAACTACTACAAGTCGCTTGTGGAATGCCACCGACACGGCAGTTCCATCTTCACGGATGGATGGCAGCACTACACGGACGGCGAGATAAAGGATCAGGCGCACATGTTCCTGGTCAAAGCCGAATTGCCGGAGGACAAGATCGACTTCCTCGTGAACGCATTGGGGTTTATGCGGATGCCGGCGTCGATCCACCACCACCTGAACTATCCGGGCGGCCTTGCGCGGCACAGCGTGAACGTGACGCACTGGATGCTGCGGCTGACGGATCCGTTCGGATGCAAGTGGATGAAGCCGAGGAGCCCGTACAGGATCGGGATGCTCCACGACCTCGTGAAGTGCTACTGCTACAGGCCCGACGAACAGGAGCCGGGGAAGTTCCGCTGGATGCCGCCGCCGTTCGAGGGGCACGGCACGACGAGCGTGATTACCGCCGTGACGGAGCTGGGAATCGACCTGACGACGCAGGAGGCGCTTTGCATCGCCTGGCACATGGGCGCGTTCGGGCTTGGCAAGGACGAGCTGAAGCAGTACGACGCCGTGATCGAACTTCATCCGAGGGAAATCCTGCTTACGCACACGGCTGACATGCTGGCCGCAAAGGTGACGGAGGAAGGAAAATGAACGACTCGCACACGCAGAGAATGATGCCGAGGACGGAGATCAGAAGGTTGAAGCGCAGCGAGTGTGCGGTACTGCACCTCGGGTTAAAGAGCCACTGGTACAGGATGATCGACTCGGGCGTGAAGAAGGTCGAGTTCCGCGAGGCGACGCCGTACTGGGATGTGCGCGTGGCCAACTGGATTCGGCGTTGGAAGCGGGCTACGAGTGATGAACCTGGGAATATCCCCGTGCTGGAGTTTCAGAACGGCTACGGTCGCTTCTCTCCGCGCATGGCGTTTATCGCCGGCGGCGCTGTCTATGACGTGCTTGACGCCAAGACGCCAGTTCGGCACAAGGAGCTGGGCGAGTTCCCCAAGAAGCGGTACGTGTTCTTCATCGGCGAGCGCGTGGTACTTCAAAACGAGCAGGTTCCGGAGAAGCCGGCACATGCTCTTTATCAGCGATGAAAGCGAGGTGGAATGATGCTTACAAACGAACAGTATGCGGAGGTCGTGGAGTTCGACCGCCAGTACAGGGAACGCGACCGACGCATCACCCGGCTGAAGAAATGCAACCGGCGGACTATCAGGTACAACTACATCGTGCCATGCGAACGCAAGGAAAAGAGCCTTGCGGAGGTGTTAGGTTACGACAAGCCGACGAAGAAAGAGGTTTGCGTCGTGAACGTGGCCGTGCGGCTGGACGTGAACTACGTGCCTATCGTCAAGGAAGTCATGTGGATGCGTCCGGAAACCGGCTGGCAGGAATACCGCGACATGTCCTATTACGGGACTGCCGGATGGACGGTCAGGTGGGCGAAAAGCGACTACCGCAAGCGGAAGCCGCGAGCGGGCGAGAAGTTCCGGATAGGGAGGCGGGTTGACGACAGGTCCTACCACATGGACTTCAAGCATGGCCGCCCTGGATTCAATCGCACGTACGATCTGACCGTGAACGTCCAGGCGCTGGCCGAGACGCGATACAAATACTGCCAGTACGTCGACGACTGCGAATGCAAGACGGGACTCATGGAATGGCTCTCGCTCTATCGCCGGGAGCCGAAGGTCGAGCTGCTGGCCAAGTGCGGGCTGTACTGCTTCATAAGTCCCGCCGGCCTGAAGGCGTTGAAGCAGAAACGCATCTTCCAATGGGCGAAGGACAACATGGAGATGCTGCGGAAATACGACTATCCGCCGATCAAGTACGTCCTTTGGGCGGCGCGGCACGATACGACGCTGGAAGACGCGCGCCGGCACTACGAGATCGTCGTACACAATCTATCCCACCAGCTGGACAGCATGCGCTGGCATCTTAAATATCCGGGGCACGACCGTACCGGCGTCAAGCTCAAGCTCGACTACGAACGGCTCGCGGGACTGCTGAAGAAATGGCACGTGGACGCCCGCGAGTACGGGAGGTACATCGAACACGCCTTCGACCTCGGGTACGACCTTCGCAACGACGGGACGCTCTACCCGCCCACGCGCGGCGGCCGCAAGGCGTTCATGGCGCGCCTCGAGGAGATGGAGCGCGAGTGCGCGCGGATTGAGGCGGAACGTGAGCGCATCGAGGCGGCGAAGCTCAAGGCGGAGGAGAGGGCCGAGAGGGAATGGATCGCAAAGACGATGAAGGTGCGGTTCGAGGAGATCGAGGCGTTCCAGAAGTCGCTGCGGCGCACGGCGACGCTCAGGGGATGCGGCTACACGCTCGTCCTGGCGAAGACGCAGAAGGAGCTTCGCGCCGAGGGGCGGCGAATGGGCAACTGCGTCGGCAACGGCACCTACGGGCGCGGCATCGTCGAGGGCGACAGGCTGATCGTGATGCTGGGCCTCGGAGGGAAGAGCTACTGCGACATCGAGATCGACCGTCGCACGTGGGGAGTGAGGCAGTGCTACCTGAAGGGGAACCAGACCCCGCCTGAAGAGGTGCGCAAGCTGGCGAATCTGATTGCGAAGCAGCTGAAGGATGAACACCGGCGGCATCGTAAGGCCGGGCTGTTCAATGTGCCAAGGAGGAAGGCGGCGTGACGAAGGTATTTCCGGTGATGCTGATCGCGCTTGACGTGGCGGCGGCGGCGGTGTACGCCGCCTGCGGCGACTGGCGGAGGTTCATCTACTGGCTGGCGGCGGCGACGCTGACGGCCACAGTGACGTTTTAGGGGAAAGGAGCGCGGCATGGAACGGGCAAAGCTGTGGTGGACGGTCGTGACGGACTGCGGGACGCGCAGGACGCTCGCCGTCTCGAGGGCCAAGGCGATCCGAAACGTCAGGTACCGGCTCGTGATGGACGACCGCAGCTACGACCGGCCCCGGCCGCGCGACTTCGCGGAGATGCGCGACATCGAGGTGATCGAGGTCATGCGTGACGAGGAAACAACGGACGGGGCCTCTGGCGGCCCCGAACCCTGCCCAAGGATATTTTTTCAATGATCAGCGAAAGCGAGTTTCTGGGGAAGTTCGAGGGCGTCCAGGCGAGCGGCGGCGGATGGGTCGCGCGGTGCCCGGCGCACGGCGACGACAATCCGTCGCTCTCGATCGCGCGAGGCGAGGACGGGCGGTGGCTCGTCCACTGCCACGCGGGATGCAGCGCGGAGGCCGTCGTCGCGGCCGTCGGGCTGAAGATGGCAGACCTGATGCCGTCGAACGACAGGCCGCAGCGGACGATCAAGGGCCGCTGGGGACGATGGGTGTGCGACTACGTTTACACGGACGCGCAGGGAGCCGTGCTGTACAAGAGCAGCCGGTACGTGAAGGACGACGGCAAGAAGACGTTCGTCATCAAGACGCCCGATCCGGATGCGAAGTTCGGATGGAGCTTCGGCCTCTCGAAGAAGAACATCGCGCGCGTCCCCTTCCGGCTTCCGCGCGTCGTCTCGGCTGCGAAGGCCGGGAAGACCATCGTGATCGTCGAAGGCGAGAAGGACGTGCTGACGGTGGAGGAGGTCTGCGGATGCGCGGCGACCTGCAACGTCGCCGGCGCGATGAAGTGGGGCTACAGGTTCCCGGAGAACTGGATCGACTGGTTCAGGGGCGCGGGCGGAATCATCGTCATAGCGGACAACGACCCCAGGACGAAGAAGGTGACGAGGCACGTCCGGGGCGAGACGGCGGAGGAGGAGATCGAGCACTGGCGCGGGCAGAAGCACGCGGCGGACGTGCGGCGGCAGCTTGTGGCGGCGGGGTTCGAGGGGAAGATAAAGCTGATGGTGATGCCGGCCGTCGGCGAGGAACATCCGAAGGACTTCACGGACTGGGCGGAGGCCAGGAGAAAGGCCGGGCTCTCGGCTGACAAGGCGGCCTTCATGAAGGCGGTGAGGGAGGCAGCGCCCTGGCCGGAGGAGTGGAACTTCGACGCGGCGGCGCTCGAGCTTGCGGCGAAGGACGACGGACGGACGTTCGCGGAGCGCAGCGCATCTACGGAAGTTGCCGCCGCCGAAGGCCGCGCCAGCGGCCAGAGAAACGGCGGCGGCGAAGCCATATCAGATTCGCCGGCTGAAGCCGGCCGCCCCGACAGGGGCAGGTTCGGCGCGCCCGTCCCCCGCGCCCCCGACGAAGACGTGGAAAGGTATGCGGTGGATTTCGACATCGGCGGAGGCCGCTTCGCGACGATCACGCTTGAATACGGATGGACGGTCGAGCGCGTGTTCGCGGCCGCCGTGTACGCCGTGAGCCGCAAATGCCCTAACAACGAGCTTCCGAAGGGCGTTCCCGTGCGCCTGAAGGCGTGGAGCGCGGCGATATGGCTCATCATGCGCGGCAGCTTCTTCTGGCACAGCGACTACCGCGACTTCGCGACGTGCATGTTCCTGGACCGGGACGCGAAGAGCTGCACCCTGATGCGGATCATGAGCGACGAGTTCTTCGCGTTCGTCGCCAGGAACGCCAAGCTCGAGGACGTCGATCCGAAGAAAGGCGACCTCGCGAAGGTACTGGGGCTTGTGAAGCAGATCGCGGTGAACGAGGACTATTCGCGCGGCGTGAGGCCCGGCAACAGCTGGGAGAGGCGCGGCGACGCGGTGTACATTTCATCAGGCGACACGGAGATGTGCCGCGTGAAGGACGGCAAGTGCGAGATCGTGCAGAACGGGACGGACGGCGTGGTGTTCCTCCGGGGCAAGACGCTCGCGCCCTGGAAGCTCGTCGACGGCGGCGGCATCGACCCGTTCACGAGCGCAAAGATATTCGCCGGCGCGAGCTTCGCGGACGCGAACGGGCTGATGAACGTGCGGCTCTGGACGATGAACCTCCTGGCTTGCCACGCGACGAAGCCGCCCCTGCTCATCACCGGCGGCGCGGGATCTGGCAAAACGCGCATGGCCAAGGGCATCAAGGAAATCCTCGGCATGCGCCAGGACGGCGCGCTCGACCTCTCGGTGCAGCAGATCGAAGACGGCGACAAGGGCCTCGATGCGTTCTGGGCGACGGTGAACGACGGCAAGCTGGAAGTGTTCGACAACTTCGACACGAAGGTCAAGTGGGCCAGCGACACCCTTCAGACGGCGGCCACGGACGGCCAGACGAAGCGCAGGACGCTCTACACGACGTTCGGCGTCTCGATCCTCCGGGCGAACGCGCACATCATCCTGACGTCCAACAATCCGATCTTCTCGACGGAGGGCAACGGAGGGCTTGCCGACCGGCTTATCACGATTCCGCTCACGCTGAACCGGAACGTCAGCCAGGACGCGGAGCTTTCGGCCGAGATCGCGGCGAACCGCGACGAGTACCTGACGTGGATCGCGCGGACGCTCGCGAAGGCGCTCATGGACAAGAAGCCGGTGGACAAGTCGATAAACCGGCGGCACCCGGACTACGGAGAGTTCTCGGTGCGCGTCGGACGCGCCATCGGCGACGAGGAAGGAGTGGTGCAGGCCCTGGGCGCGGCGGAGGCCGACAAGGCCATCCTTCCCTTGATGAACGACGCCGTGACGAAGGAGATCATGGCGGTTCTCTCCGACAAGGGCTACGAGTGGAGCGGGACGGCCGGCGAGATGTCGGAGCTTATCATCGCCAAGCAGGGCGACGACGAGGACGAGAAAACCAAGACGATTTTCTCGTCGCGGCGCGTCGGCAAGGCGTTCAACAAGTATATGCGGCAGTTTTCCATCATTTTCCGCATGGACGAGCCGAAATTGCGCGAGGGCCGGAGCGTCTATGCGTTCCGGGGAATGACGGCGCTTGGGCGCATGTCGGTGGGTTTGGTGGATTCAAAACCCACTTTCGGCAAAACCCGTGAGAGCGCGAGCGCGCACGGGTTTATGGAAAACCGCGTTTTTAATCCACCGAATCCACCGGACGCGGGAGACACGGGCACATGGGGCGCGGGGGCGGATGGCGCGTCAGCACGCGCGCGCGCGCCTTCCCCGCTCCCCTTGCAAGAAGAAGAAGGGAACGTAGAGAATGAAAGCGAAGGTTTCAACTGGGATTTGTAGCGGCAAGGCCAAACACAGCTTGGCCATCAATGCTCAAAGTTCAATGCACCGCCCTGGAAACAGGGTGTTTTCGGGAGTTATCGGGAGCGGCGAGGGATGAAACAGGGCCTGACACTGATGGAGGAGCGGTTCTGCCAGCTCTCGGCGCTCGGATTGACCGCCCGCGAGGCCTATTCCGAGGCGTTCTCGCTTGCGATCACGGCGGACAGGAGGCGCGTCCACACGATAGACAACCGCGCGAGCCGCCTCATGAAGCGCGCGGACATCATCAGCCGGATCGCGGAGCTGGCCGGGGAGGCGAAACGCAAGAACCGCGAAATGTGGGAGAGGCGCGGAGAAGGACTGGCCGACAAGCTGTACGAGCGCGTCATGGAGGCGGACAAGGCGGGGCTGCTGCTTTCCAAGGGCGCACTGAAGGGAATCGAGGTGCTGGCGAAGCTGAAAGGCCTGAACGCCCCCGAGGAGACGGTGTTGAAGGACGGTGGAAAGGCCGATAACTACACGCCGCGCGGCATCGAGGGCATGAGCGACGCCGACCTGCGGGCCATCATCGACCAGGAGGAGCGGACGATAGATGTTGAATCGGAGGAGGTCAAGGGATGATCGGGGCGAAGGAGGCGATGATAGAGCTGCTGCGCAGGGCCGCGCAGGGAAACCTGCTGGCGTTCCTGCAATACGTCTGGTGGATGCCGTCGCCGCTGCACATCGGGCGGCACACGCGCGAGATTTGCGCGCGTCTGACGCGGGCCGTCGAGGACTTCCGGCGCGGGATAGACACGTACCTCATCATAAGTTTGCCCTTCCGCCACGGCAAGAGCGACATAGCAAGCCGTGCGTTCCCTGCGTACTTCCTCGGACGGTGCGCTGACATGCAGCCGAACGTCCTCATGTCCGGCTACGGCTCGTCGCTCGTCAAGGGCTTCTCGTCGAACGTGCAGAGCATCGTCGAGGGCGAGGCGTACGCGCGGCTGTTCCCTGGCATGAAGATCGACCCGGAGAAGAACGCGACGGACGAATGGCGCATCAAGGACTCCGTTTCGAGCGTATACGCGCAGGGCCTCGGTGGTTCTATCACCGGCAAGGGCGCGAACCTCATAATCGTTGACGACTTCTTCAAGAACGCGGAAGAGGCCGGAAGCCAGACGGTGCGGGACAAGGTGTGGGAATCTTTCAGGACGGACATCTGCACCCGCACGAACGCGCCCGCGCACATCATCATCGTCATCGGAACGCGCTGGCACGTTGACGACCTCATTGGCAGAATCTACGAGGAGATGAAGAAGAATCCCGACTTTCCACGCTTCGAGTCGCTGGTATATCCTGCGCACAAGGACGGGCCGGACGGGTGGGAGACGCTGTTCCCCGAGCACTACCGCGACTCCTGGTATGCCATGCAGCGCTCTCAGCTGGGGCCGTACCAGGCGGCGGCGCTCCTCGACTGCGATCCGAGGCGGGCTGGCAAGACGGTGTTCCGGCGCGAATGGCTCGAATACTACACGGGCGAGATCGACTGGCGGCAGATGCGCATCATCATCCTCGTTGACGGCGCGAAGTCGAAGAAGAAGACAAGCGACTACACCTGCATCCAGGTGTGGGGGAGGAACCGCGACGGACGCTCGTATCTGCTGGACGGAGTGCATGCGCGGCTCAATCTGGACGAAAAGATCAAAGAACTGTTCCGGCTTGTCGAACGCTTCGGCGGGCCGCGCAAGGTCGATTGCGTCTGGTGGGAGCAGGTCGGGCCGATGAGCGACGTGGAGGCCCTTCGGATCGAGATGGACCGGCGGCTCTACCACTTCACCGTCCGGGAGCTGCGGCACAACACCAACAAGGACTTCCGCATCATGCGGCTTGTCGTGCCGTTTGCGAAGAGGGACATCGTGCTTCCGCTCCGGATGGTGCGCACGCGGATCGTGGAGCCGGGCGACGGACGACCGCCGGAGACGCAGGTGTACGACCTAGTGCAGGAGATGGTCGAGGACGAGCTCATGCTGTACACCGGCGACCAGACAAGCATCCTGCACGACGACATGATCGACTGCATGGCCGACCTCACGGACGAGGAGGTCCTGGCGCAGTTCACACCGCCGGAGGGGGGCGAGACGCAGGGGGAGGCGTTTCGCCGGGAGCGCGGGAAACAGGCGGGCGACGGGCTTTTCGGGCGGTAGCCGAAAACATGTCAAGCGCAAAAAACGCGTTTTAAATGTTTTCTCTTCCTGTTGACAAGTCTTTATTGCGCTTATTGCGTTCCCGCGCGTTCATTTAGCCTTTTTGTTAGACGGCGAAAACAAAAAAAATCCGGGACAGGGTATAGAATATGCGCGCACGGAGCGTGCCATTTGGATCGAACCAGAAAGCAAAAGGAGAACGACATGGGCAAAGGCGGCGGAGGAAGCGTCAAGACGGCGCCGGTGGCGGCGGAGGCGCCGGTCACGCCGGCGGTGGCGAGGTCCGTCGAGGCGGACGCGCAGCAGGGCCAGGAGAACCAGGCCGAGCGGCGCGCGCGCCTGCGCGGGATCCGCTCGACGTACAGCAGGTTCGCGTCCGAGCAGGGCGCGGCGAACGGCACGAAGAGCAGGCTCGGCTAGAGGAGGCGGGCGATGGCCGGAAGAAACTGGGCGAATGTGCGTCGGAGGGCCGCGAAGACGGCGAAACGCCTCTTCGAGGACTTCGACGGCAAGCGGCGGCAGATCCTGACGGATGTGTGCCGCGAGTTCTACCCGCTCGGCGTCGCGGGGCTCGTCAAGACCACGGAGGACGTGGCGGACGAGTGCTGGTACGACGAGGAGCACCGGCTTCTCACATGTCAGCCGCTCGTGGCGGTGCGCAACGGCGCGTGCGGCTTCAAGAGCCATCTCACGCCCAACGCGGGCGGGTGGTTCAAGTTCAAGCCCGTCGGCGCGGACGGCGACGCCGCCGTGGACGGCGAGGCGATGGACCGCCTCACCACGGCCGTGGAGCGCGCGTTCGACCGCTCCCGCGCCTACGACTCGCTGTACAAGCTCTACGAGCACCTGCTGGTGGCGGGGTTCGGATGCCTGCTGGTGACGCGGCACCCGCGCGACGTGGTGCGCGTGAGGACGCTCCGCCTCGGCACCTACGCGATGGGCGTGGACGGCGAGGGGGACGTGGTGCGCGTGGCGCGCCGGTTCAGCTGGACGGCGGACCAGATACTCGGCTCGTTCGGAGCGGACGGCGCGCCGGAGCGCGTGAGGGACGCCGCGAGGAAAGGCGACCTCCAGACGCGCTGGACGGTGTGGAACCTCGTGGAGCCGAACGCGACGGGCGACATGCGCGCCTACGACGAGACGGCGCGCGAGCTCGCGCTGGACGACTCGATGGTGTACCGCTCGGTGTACTGGATCGAGGGGGCGAGGGACGACGACCCGCAGGGCGGAGTCCTCGACGCGAGCGGGTTCACGGTGAAGCCGATCGTGGCGCCGAGGCTCGACCGCGAGCTGGGCGACGTGTACGGGCGCGGGCGCGGCATCGACGCATTGTGCGCGGCGCGCGGGGCGCAGAGCTTCCAGTACGACATCCTGGGCGTCTCCGGCATACGCGGCAAGCCGCCGCTCGTCGTCTCCAGCGAGTTCAAGGACGACGGCTTCCGGGCAGGGCGCGGCGGGATCAACTACGTCCGCTTCGGCGAGCAGCGCGGCGCGCTGGCCTATCCCGTGTTCGCGCAGCTGCCGGACACGGCGGACCTGCGCGTCAACCGCCAGGACGCCGAGCAGCAGATATCGGAGCTTTTCTTCAATTCGTCCTTCGCGACGATCGACGCGCTGAAGAACAACCCCGGCGTGAAGACCGCGACCGAGGTGGACAACCTCGTGCGCGAGAACATGGAGCGCCTCGCGCCCATCGTGATGAACCTCGAGCGGGAACTGCTCGACCCGCTCGTGACGGCCGTCGCCCGGTACGCCGTGGCGGCGGGCTTCGCGCCGCTCACGAAGGAGGACGTGGAGGCGATCTCCGACGTGGAGGTGGAGTACGTCTCGCGCCTCCACATGGCCGCGCACGCCAGGCGCGTCTCGGACATCGACGCGTGGACCGCGCGCCTCGGACAGCTCGCCGCGCTCAAGCCGGAGGTGCTGGACAAGGTGGACGCGGACGCGGTGGCGGACGAGTACGCCGAGATGCTGGGCGTTCCAGCGTCCGTGCGCGCGAAGGACGCGGACGTTGCGGCAATTCGCCAGGAGCGCGAGCGGCAGGCGCAGATGCAGCAGCAGGCCGCCGCCATGCAGCAGATGGGCGAGCTCGCGAAGATTGGCTCCGTGCCCACGGACGGGGAACATCTCGGCGGAATGCTGAAGGACGCGCAGGAGAACGGAGGCGAGGCATGAGCGACGTCTTCCACAGAGGCGCGGCGGACAGGACGCCGGAGGAGCAGCGCAGAATCGACGCCGAGGCGCAGGCGCTCGCCCGCGCGTGGCTGGAGGCGACCGACAGGCTCGCCGTCAACGCCGACTTCTCTACGTGGCTCTACGGCGTCATGGACGACCTGGGGCTCTTTGACCGCGCGGAGGCGCCAGTCGGCGAGTTCGGGCAGGGCTTCCGCGCGGCCGCGAACCGCATCCGAAACCGCATGCTGGAGGCCCCGAAGGCCGTCCAGCTCTTCACCGACCTTACGAAGCGGCACCACGCCGAGCTGCACAGGCGGCTCGTCGCAGACCGCCAGAAACAGCAAACGGAGAACTGACGATGGAACAACCCACGCCCACGCCGACGCCGGAACCGACGCCCACGCCGGAACCGACGCC
>JAFXIL010000005.1 GCA_017563185.1 Kiritimatiellia bacterium
GTTGCAACATGAGCAAACCGCCCCCCCCCCCCGAAAGCAAGATGTCCGGCAAGAAGCCGGCGGCGAAGAAGGTGCCGGCGAAAGCGGCCGGTTCCGCGAAGAAGGTTTCCGTTAAGAAGGCGCCTGAGAAGAAGGCGCCAGCGAAGACGATTGCGCCAGTCACTGAGTCTGCGGTCGATGCCGCCAAGAAGTCCCGCAAGGATTTTGTCCGCAAGCCCATCACGGTGATCAGCAAGAAGCCCGCCAAGCCCGTGGCCAAGAAGCCCGAACCGGCTCCAGCCTTCGAAAACCGCAGCCAGGACCTCGCCTTCGCCTTCGCCGAGAGCATGAAGAAGCGCCAGAGGGAGGATGACACTCGCTTGGCCAGGGAGCGCAGCGCGACGGACATGAAACTCTCGCGCCGCCCGACGTCCCGCGCGAAGGGGCAGAGCACCATGCAGTTCTCAGAGGCCGACCTCGACGAGTTCCGGCGTCGTCTCATCCTGCTGCGGCAGAAGGCTCTGGGACAGTCCGAGACGCTGCGCAGCATCGCCCTTGAGCAGGCCGACGACCGCATCCGCGAGGATGAGGACGGATCCGACGCGTTCATGCGCCTCCAGAACCTCACTCAGGTCGATTCGCACAACAAGATCGTCCAGAAGATCGACGAGGCACTCCAGCGCATTGCCGACGGCACCTACGGAATCTGCGAGATGTGCGGTCAGCTCATCCGCAAGCTGCGCCTCATGAATCTGCCTTTCGTGCACACATGCATGGAATGCCAGACGGCGATGGAAAGCCCATACGGAAAACGCTGATGCTGCGACGCCTGGTGATAACCGCCGCCGCCGTGGCGAACCTGCTCTTCTTTGATCAGGCCGCCAAGGTGGCGGCCGTGTCGTTTCTCAAAGGGCATCCCCCGCGCGTGGTGATTGACGGATTCTTCAATCTCGCGTACGTCGAGAACCGCGGCTGCGCCTGGGGCATGCTGCAGGGCCATGTGTGGCCGCTCGCCATCTTCGCGTTCTTCGCCCTTGGCGTGATGGTGTGGAAGCGCAAGTCGATATTCCCCCCCGGCGGGTGGGGCGCATCCGCCGAGGTGATGCTGTACGCCGGAGTGATCGGCAACCTCGTGGACCGGCTCTCGCGCGGCTGCGTGGTGGACATGTTCGACTTCCACTGGGGCGTGCATCACTTCCCGGTGTTCAACGTGGCCGATTCATTCATCACCGTAGCCGCCGCCATTCTGATAGCCCATGGACTCTTCGCCAAAAGCGGCAGCCCGAAGCGCATGGACGGCGAGTGCGATGACGAAGCGTGAGGCATACCTTCTGGCCGGCCCCACCGCGAGCGGGAAGTCGGCCGCGGCCGCCATTCTGGCGCGTGCGCGCGGCGCTGCGATCTTAAGCGCCGATTCAATGCTCGTGTACCGCGGCATGGATCTTGGCACGGCAAAGCCTTCGCGCGAGGAGCGGGAAGAGTTCTGCATGGGCGGCGTTGACATAGTGACGCCTGCTGAGCATTTCTCGTCAGGGGCATGGCTTCGCGCCGCCGCGGAATGGCTCGCCGAGCTGCCAGAGGAGCGTCCCGTGGTTGTGGTGGGCGGCACGGGGCTATACTTCTCCGCGCTCCTTCGCGGCCTAGACAGGGAGTGGACCTTTCCGCCGCCGGAATATCCCGTCCTTCAGATGCCGCGCGCGCGTCTGCACGAGCGCATTGAGAGCCGCCTTGACGCGATGTTCATGGACGGCCTCGCCGCCGAGGTCGCAGAGCTCCGCCGCGCGTATCCTGTGTGGTCCGACACCGCCTCCGCAGCGATCGGCTACAAGGAGTTCATCGAAGGGCTTCCCGTCGAGGCCGTGCGCGAGAAGATACTAGTGCGCACGCGCCAGCTCGCGAAGCGGCAGGACACATGGTTCCGCCATCAGTCCACGCCCACCTACGTTCCGGCGGCCGAAACGGCAGAAGAGACGGCCGCGGCGGTGGACCAGGTATGGCGCCGCCACGGGCCTTGGGAGTTGCTGCTTGGTGCCTAGCGACTAGGGTTGCCTTGGATCGGGGCCGTATGCGTTGCCAGCCGCCACCAGCCCCAGCGAGCGTTTTGGGCCGGGTGCTCGTGTCCTATTACTGAGTATTGCTTGTGAAATCAGGAAATGCTATACTACTTGCATCTGCCAAAGGGATGGCAGTGATGCAATTGAAAAAAGCAGGGTACTTGAGTGTCACTCAAAAACGAAATGGAATCGTCCGCGTTGCCTTGTCCGCATCGTAGGGGCCCGGCCAGGGAAAAAGACCGTCCCTTCGACCTGAAGGACAACGAACGCTCGCTGCCGGTTAGATTCTGGATATACCAGAAGGAGCGTTTTCCGTTGCAGCAGTATCTGCCAATCGTCGCCGCGTTCACCTTTTCCGCGTCCGGCTATTCGATAATGAGCGGTGGACGCGCCGGACTCATCGGCTGGTGGGTCATGGCTGCGGGCATCGCGACGTCGTTCGGGCTATTCTTCCTCCTTCGCCTTTTCGACGAGTTCAAGGACGCCGAAGACGACGCGAAGTACCGTCCGTACCGCGCCGTGCCGCGCGGCCTCGTCTCGTTCGGCGAACTGCGCGCGCTCATCCTCGGCGTGATCGCATTCATGGTTGCCGCGAATGCCTGCATCGCCCCGGCGCTGCTCGCGCCGCTCGCGCTGTCGATAGGCTACCTGCTCCTCATGTGGCGGGAGTTCTTCGTTCCCGCATGGCTGCGGAGACATCCCGTCGTCTACATGCTCTCTCACATGATGGTGATGCCGCTCATCGACTTCTACGCCTCGGGGCTTGACTGGATCGTCGGCGGATTCCGCCTGCCGACCGGAATGTTCCTGTTCCTCGCGCTCACCTTCACCAACGGATGCATCATCGAGATCGGACGCAAGATACGCATCCCGGAAGACGAGGAGCCTGGCGTGGAGACGTATTCCGCGCTCTGGGGTGGATTCCGCGCAGTGGCGATATGGCTTGTTCTTCTGACGATCACTTGGGCTCTCTCCATCGGATGCTGCCATGCGCGCGGATTCCTTGCGAAGGGCGCGATGTGGCTCACGCCGTCGTTCCTGCTTTCGGCCGTGCCTGCCGTCGCGTTCCTGTTCGGTCGCAGGACGGGACGCGGAATAGAGGCTGCGTCCGGCATCTGGACGATCGCGATGTACGTGTTCGTCGGCATGGTGCCGCATCTCTGCGGATGGGGGGCGCGATGAACGGCGGCAAGGCGGACAACCTCGCGCGGCTCGTCGGCTTCGGCTTCACCGTCCCGCGCTGGATCGCGCTCGGCCCGGAGGATTCGGTAGACGACATCGGCGCGCGGCTCGCATCGGCCGGACTCGGCGCGGTCACGCGCTTCGCGGTGCGATCCTCGGCCTCGGCGGAAGACGGCGGCGAACTATCCTTCGCCGGACAGTTCTCGACCTGTCTTGCCGTACCGCGCGCGAAACTTGCGGAGGCCGTCGCGGAAGTGCGCGCGTCGTGCGCTTCCGATGCCGTGCGCGCCTACTGCCGCGCGCGCGGCAGGGACGCCTCTGGCATTCGGATGAACGTCATCATCCAGGAAATGGTCGACGCGGAGAGCGCAGGCGTTGCTTTCGCTGTGGATTTCAAGACGGGTTCGCGGCGCGCGGTCACCGTCTCCGCCGTGCGCGGACTTGGAGAAGGGCTCGTCTCCGAAAGCGCAGAGGCCGATACCTACATCGTGCGCGGCGGTGAAATCGAGGCGACGGTCTCGGAGAAGGAACATGCAGTCCGATTCGCGGCCAACGGTGGAACCGAGCGTGTGCCGCTGACTGGCGCGGAGCGAACGGGGCGCGTCCTCTCCGACGAACAGGTCAGGCGCGTCGTTTCGCTTGCGCAGAGGATTTCCCGGGCCTTCGGGCGATCCCAGGACGTCGAATGGGCCTTTGCGGCGGACGGTTCGCTGCTCGTTCTGCAGACGCGTCCTATCACCACGCTCGACAAGCTCCCAGATCCGGACGAGGAGGCGGTTCTGTGGGACAACTCCAACATCGTCGAGAGCTATCCCGGCGTGACGCTGCCGCTCACCTTTTCCTTCGCCCGGCGCGTCTATTCCGCCGTCTACCGCCAGCTATGCAGCGCGCTCGGCGTGGAGAAGTCGCTCATCGACGCAAATCCCGACGCGTTCGAGATGCTCGGACACTGGCGCGGACGGTTCTACTACAATCTCCGCAACTGGTACCGCCTGCTGATGATGCTTCCAGGCTACAGGATCAACGCGCCTTTCATGGAGACGATGATGGGCGTGAAGGAGCCCTTGAAGGAAAAGCCGTCGATCCGTCCTTCGCGGCGGCCGGAGATCCTGAGCATAGCCTCCACTTTCGCGGGGATCCTCGGCTATGCGGTCACGCTTCCGCGCCGCGTCAGGAAGTTCCGCGCGCGCTTCGACGAAGTCGTCGCCCCGCTCGAGTCGGCGGACTTCTCCGGCCTCTCCGCTGCGGACCTCGCGCGGACGTACGAAGGGCTCGAGAGCGAGTTCATAGTCGGCTGGCGCACGCCATTGGTCAACGATTTCTTTGCGATGGTATCCTACGGACTTCTTCGGAAGAAGCTCTCTGCATGGGGAGTGGACGCTGCGGGCACGATGCAGAACGATGTGCTAGTGGGAGTAGGAGACATCGTCTCGGCGCAGCCCATGCGGTGCCTTGCGGAACTCGCTGGGATCGTGCGCGCGGACGCTGCGCTGCGCGCGAAGATAGAGTCGCCGGACGACAGGGCGTTTCTTTCGGGCATTGACGCGCATCCCGCGTTCGCCCAAGCCTGGCGCGCGTACCTGAAGAAGTTCGGCAGCCGCTGCATGGGCGAGCTGAAGCTCGAGACTGTTACCTACGACATGGATCCTACGCCTCTGCTCGCGATGCTGCGCGGCTATGTCGTGGTGCCTCCGCCGCAGCCCGCACCGCCGCCGAAGGTCGATCTTTCCGCGCTTCGTGGACATCCCCTGCGCCGGTTCCTGTTTGCGCGCCTCAGGAACGCCGCGCGCCGGTATGTGTCGAACCGCGAGAACCTGCGCTTCGAGCGGACGCGACTTTTCGCCGTGATACGACGCATCATGATCGCATTCGGCGCGCGCCTCGCGTCGGGCGGATTCATCGATTCCGCACGCGACGTGTTCTATCTCACGCTGGACGAAGTGCTCGGCTATTCGGAAGGATGTGCGGACGCCTGCGCATTCCGTGCGCTGATCTCCGCGCGGCGCGCGCAGTTCGACGCCTACGCAGGGGCCGGGGCTCCGCCGGAGCGCTTCGAGACGCGCGGCGGCGTGCCGGTCGCCGAGAAGGGCGCGCACGAGACGGCGGCGGAATCGGCCGGCGCGGACGCGCTCACGGGCATCGGATGCTGCCGAGGAACGGTCCATGGAACGGCGCGGGTGATACGTGACCTTTCCAATGCCGCGAACGTCGCGGGGTGCATTCTTGTCGCAGAGCGCACAGACCCCGGGTGGGGCCCGCTGTTCCCGCTTGCGAAGGGCGTTCTCGTGGAGCGCGGGAGCGTTCTCTCGCACGCGGCGATCCTTACGCGCGAACTGGGCATTCCCTGCGTCGTCGGCGTAAACGGACTTCTCTCCGCCGTGAATGACGGGGACATCGTCGAACTGGACGGCGCGGCCGGAACGGTGCGCGTCATCGGAAAGGAGCATAAATGAGCACGGCCCAGGCCGTCGAAGACCGCGCGAAGTTCGACTTCGTGCGCTATGCGAACTGCTGGGAGGATCCGCTCCTGCTGCTCGGCGCGATGCCGCCTCGGGCGCGGTGTCTCTCCATCGCCTCGGCAGGCGACAACTCGTTTTCGCTTCTCTGCGGCGGCGCTGCATCCGTAACGGCCTTCGACCTGAACCGCGCGCAGCTCGACCTCTGCGAGCTGAAGGCCGCGGCGTTCAGGACGCTCCCGCACGCTGAGTTCCTCCGATTCCTCGGCTTTGCGGAGGCAGCTGGCGAGGAACGCATCGCGCTCTACCGCGACAAGATACGCGCCGCGCTCGCGCCGTCCGCCATCGCGCGGTACGACGCGGATGCGGCATCGCTCGCCCGCGGCGTGATTGACGGGGGCAAGTTCGAGTCGTACTTCCACATCTTCGCAAACCGCATCCTTCCGCTCACGCACACGCGCGCAGAGCGCCGCGAGCTGCTGAGGGCGAAGGGCCTCGAGGAGCGCCGCGCGTTCTTCCGCGGGACATGGGCGAACATGCGCTACCGTCTCCTCTTCAAGCTGTTCTTCAACAAATGGGTGATGGGCAGGTTCGGACGAGATCCGGAGTTCTTCCGCTACGTCCAGAAGACCGCCATCTCGGGCGAGATATGGAAAAGGGCGGAGCGCGCAATGTCCGAGCTGCCGACCGACGGCAATCCCTATCTCCGCTACGTCATCCTCGGAACATTCGACGGAGTGCTGCCGCACTACGCGCGTCCGGAGAACTTCGAGCTCATCCGCTCGCGCCTCGACCGCATCCGCTTCGTGCAGGGCGCTCCTGCGGAACTTGTGCGGGGTAAGGGAGAATACAGCTTCTTCAACCTGTCGGACATCTTCGAGTACATGGGGCCGGACCTCTTCCGCGCGACCGTCGACGAGCTCCTGTCGTGTTCTGCGCCGGGTGCGGTGTTCGCGTACTACAACATGATGCTTCCGCGCAAACTGACGGACGTGCGGCCAGACCGCTTCACGCGCGACTCGGAGCGTGCAGACAGGCTTTTCGCAGACAACCAGGCGTTTTTCTACGGAGCATACCATGTGGACATTCTTCATTCGTGAATGCATCGGCGCGGCCGTGCTGGCCGTCGCGACAGGTGCCATCTTCGCGCTCGGAGAACTTCTCCGGCGCACGGGCGTTCTCTCTCCGGAGCAGTCGCGCAAGCTGCTTCATATCGGCGGATGCGTCACGGCGCTGCTCTTTCCCGTGCTGTTCCATTCGCACTGGTCGGTCCTTGTGATCTGCGGCGGCTTCTTCCTGCTCATCCTGTGGCTCGGACACCGCGGACAGCTTCACGCCGTCAACGACGTGAAGCGTCATTCATACGGCGGAGTGCTGCATCCTGTCGCGCTCTACGTCTGCTACCTGCTCGCGACGTTCTACGACTGCTTCGCCTTCTACGGAATCGCGATTGCCGTGCTCGCGCTCTCCGATACCGCGGCGGCGCTCGTCGGCGAACGGTACGGACGGTTCCGCTACCGCGTCGACGGAGAGGACTACCGCTCAATAGAGGGCTCGTTCTTCTTCTTCCTCGTGACGTACGCGCTCGTGCAGCACATCCTTCTGCTCGGCCTTGGCATGCCCGCGCTCGAGGCATCCGTCCTGGCCTTCATGATCGGCGCCATCGTGACGCTGTTCGAGGCCGTCTCGCTCGGCGGCGCGGACAACCTTGCGATCCCCATCGGCGTGATGGCGATCCTCATCAAGAACGCGCATCCGGACGTCGCCGTGATGGCGCACCAGATCGCATACCTTGCGGTTTCCGTTCTCGCCGTCTGCATGTCAATGCGCTTTCTCGGCGTGATGCAGGGCTCCGGACGCGTCGTAACCGCGCTGCTCGTCTATCTCGCAAGCGGACTCCACTCGCCATGGTGGGGGCTTGTGACTTGGCTCGGTGCGGCTGCTGCGCATTGCAGCCACACGCTCCGTCTTGCCGAGGTGCGCACCGTCTTCGCGCTCGCCGCCTTGCCGTTCCTGACGGTGATGGGATTCAACCTCGCCGAAAAGCTAGGCGGTTGGTACGACCTCCGCATCTCGACGCCTGTATACGCCGTTTCCCTGATCGTCTCCTTCATCGCCGTGAGGGTCTATGAAAAACGCTGAATGCCACACGCTGTCGCATGAAACGCGCGGACTTTTCGAAGAGCTTCCGCGACGCCTGTACGGCACGCGCTACGACCTCGAGCGCGCACCGGACGGACTGCCGTTCTTCATCGTCCGCGACGCATCCGGCGCGGTGCTTGCGCGCGCGGCTGTTTGGACAAACCCGGACGTCAGGTATCTCGGCGAGACGCCTGGACTCATCGGCTCGTTCGAGTGCATCGACGACGTGGAATGCGCGGCGGCGGTTCTCGGCGCGTGCGAGGCGCGCATCCGCGCGGATGGATACGAAAGGGTGGTCGGTCCGATGAACGGCACGACATGGGCGCCCTACAGGCTTGCGCTGCCGGAAGGGGCACCGTGCCGTTTTCCGCTCGAACCGCGGAACCAGGCCTACTACTGCGCGCTCTGGGAGTCGCTAGGGTATCGCATCATCGCGAACTACACGTCGTCGTGCTTCCCGCTCGGCCCAGACTCGTTCCCGCGTCTCGAAAAGGCGAAGCGCATCATGTCCGCGCGCGGAATCACCGCGTCGGACTTCCGTCCCGACCGTCTTGACGACGAGCTCAACGCGATATTCGACGTATCCGTAGTGAGTTTCAGGAACAACTATCTCTACGCTCCGATAACCCGCGATGAGTTCTTCGCGCAGTATCGCCCGATCGTCTCCCGCCTGCGTCCGCACGACGCGGTGATAGGGCGGCGCGCGGACGGAACGCCCGTCGGCTTCGTGTTCGGTTTTCCGAATCCGTATGCCCCGGCTGGGACGGAGTACGTCCTCAAGACCATTGCCGTGCTGCCGTATTCAGACTGCCGCGGGCTCGGCGGACTTCTCGTCGACTGGATGACGAAGTCGGCCTACGAGGACGGATTCAAGCTTGCCTACCATGCGCTGATGCACGAGGACAACATCTCGTCCAACATGGGCAACCACGCGCACGCCCATGTCTGCCGCCGCTATCGGCTCTACGAAAAGGATCTGTGATGACTGCAACTGCCGCCGCCAATCTCTTCAGCTGCCTCCGGCGTTTCGCCGAAGAGGCGCCCGGGCGCCCCGCGCTGATGCACCGCGGCAAGACGCTCGCCTACGGCGAATTCAGCAACCTGGTCGAACGCCGCGCGGCGGAGCTGCGCCGGCGCGGAATCGGGAAGGGCGACCGCATAGTCATCTTCGTTCCGATGGGCATCGACCTCTACGAGATCCTTCTTGCGGTGTTCGCCATCGGCGCGGTGGCGGTGTTTCTTGACGCCTGGGCAGATCCGAAGCGCCTCGACTATGCGGCGCAGCTTGCGGAGGCGAAGGCGTACATAGCCGTTCCGAAGGCGTATCTTCTGCTGCTGCGCTCGCGCGCGCTGAGAAGGATTCCCGTGCGGCTTCTTCCCGGATTCGGGCGGAGAAGGGCGTGCGACGGTTTCGTTCCGGCGGAATGCTCGCCGGACGATCCGGCGCTTATCACGTTCACGACTGGTTCAACGGGTGTTCCGAAGGCGGCACTTCGGTCGTGCGGTTTCCTGTGGGCGCAGCACGAGGCGCTTTCGGCCTCGTTGGACGTGCGTGAAGGGGATGTCGATCTCGCTACGCTTCCGATTTTCGCGCTCAACAACATTGCCTGCGGCGTGACGACGCTCATACCGGACTTCAATCCGGCGCATCCTGCGGACATCGATCCGGCGCGCATTGCCGCCGAGGCCCGTAGCGCCGGCGTTACGACGACTGCCGGCTCTCCCGCGTTCTACCGGCGACTCGCCGAATCCGCGCATGAGGGAAATCCGATTCCCACGCTGCGCGCGCTCCATGTCGGCGGCGCGGCGGTGTTTCCGGAATTCGCCGCGGAGCTTTCCGCCGCGTTCAGCGGAACGCGCGTCATTGCCGTCTACGGTTCAACGGAAGTCGAACCGATTGCGGCGATTCCGTGCGAGGAACTCGCATCGGCGGATGTCGCGCTCGGGATTCCCGCAGGAACGGTGAGCCGGTTCCTTGATCTCGCAATCATCCGTCTTGACGCGAAGCTAGAGCATGAGATGACTGACGAAGCGTGGCGGGCGGCGCAGAGCGGACAGGGCGAAGCAGGCGAAATCTGCGTCGCTGGAGATCATGTCCTCGCAACCTACTACAAGAACCCGGAGGCGGTGCGCGCGAACAAGATCCGCGTGGGCGGACGGATCTACCACCGAACGGGCGATGCCGGACGGATGGTCGATGGCAGGCTCTATCTGCTCGGGCGGGCGAGCCGGGTGTTCCGCACTGCCTCCGGCGTGTGGTGCTATCCGGCGCTCGTCGAGCACGAGCTTGCCGGCCTTTCGGCAAGCACGGCCGGTACGGTGGTGCGAAGTGCTGGCGGACGGGCGGTGCTTGTTCTGGAAAGCGCCGAACCGCGTGCAGCGGAGAATGAGGCCGCGCGGCTTGACTCTGCGCGCGTGCCGCATGATGTTGTGCGCGTTGTCCCGCGCATTCCGCGCGATCCGCGCCACGCCTCGAAGATCGACTACGGCGCGCTGACGGCTGAACTTTAAGACCCCATGTGCCGTGAAAATTGGAAGTGACTGCGGCGGGGGAATAGGTTATAATATTAGCAGTTGGCAGGAAAGGAAGAAAACAACAAGATGAACGGTTTCACATACCACAATCCGGTAAAGGTTGTATTCGGCGCGGGCGCGCTTGTCCAGGCGGGCGCGGAAGGCGCGAAGCTGGGCAGGAGGGCGTTCGTGGTGAGCTATGGCGACGGAAGCGTTGCCGGCACGCTCGCGCGTCTCAAGGGGCTGTTCGCGGCCGAGGGCGTGGAGACGCAGGAGTTTCTCGAGGTCGTTCCCAACCCGCCCATCGAGATGGTTGCGCGCGGAGTCGAGGCGGCGAAGGCGTTCGGCGCCGACTTCGTTGTGGGCGTTGGAGGCGGCAGCGCGATGGACGCCGCGAAGGCCGTCGCCGCAGGCGTTCTCTACACGCACGGCGACCTCTGGAACATGGTGTACGCGAGCCATTCGCACGTGACGGCGCAGCCGCCCGAAAAGGCGTTGCCGCTGCTGCTCATCCCCACGCTTCCCGCAACCGGCAGCGAGATGAACATGTGCTCAGTGGTGAGCTCCACCGAGCGCCGCCAGAAGAGCTACATCTGGGCCGACTGCCTCTTCGCGCGCACTGCCATCCTCGACCCTGAGCTCACCTACTCGCTGCCGCCTTTCCAGACTGCGTGCGGCGCGATCGACGCGATCAGCCACGTGCTGGAGATATTCGTGAACGGCCAGCCAAAGAGCGACCTGCTGCACGAGTTCCAGCTCGGCGTGATCCGCACGATAGTCAAGAACCTGCCGATCGTCCTAGAGAATCCAACTGACGCCGACGCGCGCGCCGAGCTTATGTGGGCCGCGACGTGCGGCCTCAACGGCTGGGCCTCGCCCGGCGACGCCTGGACGCCCATGCACCAGGTGGGCCACGTGCTCACATCGCGCCACGGCATCAACCACGGTTCGTCCCTCGCGATCGTTATGCCCGCATGGATGGCGTACCACAAGAAGATCAAGCCCGCCCCCTACGAGCGCTTCGAGCGCGAGATAATGCCGATAGCCGACTTCAAGGCGTTCATCAGGAAGTGCGGCGTGCCGGTGACGCTCTCCGAGAAGGGCGTGGGCGAGGCCGACATTCCTGGAATCGTGGAAGGCGTGAAGACGGTCTCGTTCAACGCGGACGGCGTTCTCGCGTCGAATCCGCCCGTCACGGCCGAGGCGCTTGCCGAGATTCTGAAGCTCGCCCTGTGACGTTTTAGGGACCCATGGGGGAAAGATGATGACTGTCGAAGAGATAGCGAAGATGATGGACATCAGCGCCGTTCAGGCGCAGAGCACGCGCGAAGACATCGACGCGTGCTGCGAGATGGCGCGCGAGTTCGGCGTGGCGGCGGTGTTCTGCCTGCCTGCGCATGTGCCTTACATGAAGCGCAAACTAGGCGCTGGAACTGGCGTGAAGGTGGCGAGCGTGAGCGGATTCCCCGGTGGCGCGGAGACGACGCACGTGAAGGCCGAGACCGCCAAGGAGCTTGTGCGCCTCGGGTGCGACGAAGTGGACATGGTGAACAACATAGCCTGGCTTAAGGCGGGCGACAGGGCTGAGTACGTGAACGACGTGGCGAGCGTGGTGGACGCCGCGGCGGGGCGCCCCGTGAAGGTGATCCTCGAGTGCCACTGGCTCACCGACGATGAGATCGTGCGCGCTTGCAACTGGTGCGCGGATGCTGGCGCGAGCTGGGTGAAGACCGGCACTGGCTGGGCTCCCACGGGCGCCACGCTCGAGCGCGTCACGCTGATGAAGCGCACGGTGGGCGAGCGGTGCGGCGTGAAGGCGGCCGGAGGAGTGCGCACCCTGGACGCGCTTCTCGAGATGTATGCGGCCGGCACGCGCCGTTTCGGCATCGGAGTCAAGACCGCGCGCGCGATCCTCGAAGAGGCGGCGCGCCGCGGCGCCTAGGGCAACTGCAATTCGAAAGGTTCTGTAGGGAGATGGTCTGCAACACGGTTCTCGACGCCATTGGCCATA
Organism: Kiritimatiellia bacterium; assembly: GCA_017563185.1. Classification (GTDB taxonomy): domain Bacteria; phylum Verrucomicrobiota; class Kiritimatiellia; order RFP12; family UBA1067; genus RUG572. The sequence goes on from JAFXIL010000005.1 coordinate 12,339, forward strand.
CGCCGCTAGTGCGGCTCAACCGCATGGTGGATGCGGATTCGGCCGAGGTGCTGGTGAAGTTCGAGGCTCTGAACGTGGGAGGGTCGATAAAGACGCGCACGGCGTTCAACATGATCGAGGACGCCGAGCGGCGCGGACGTCTGCATCCCGACTCCGTCATCGTGGAGCCCACGAGCGGCAACCAGGGAATCGGACTTGCGCTCGTGGGAGCGGTGAAGGGATACGAGACCGTCATCGTGATGCCCGACAGCGTGAGCGAGGAGCGCCGCAAGCTCGTGCGCCACTACGGCGCGCGCGTGGTGCTTGTGCACGACGCGGGCAACATCGGCGACGCGATAGCGGAGTGCAGCGCGATCGCCCAGCGGATGGCCCGCGAGAATCCGCGCGTGTACGTGCCAGAGCAGTTCTCGAATCCGGCGAATCCCGCGGTGCACCGCCACCATACGGCGCTGGAGATCGTCGAGCAGGCGGCGCGGCCGATACACGGCTTCTGCTCGGGCGTGGGAACGGGCGGCACGCTTAGCGGAATCGGAGAGGTGCTCAAGGCGCTGAACCCCGACATCGAGATATGGGCCGTGGAGCCGAAGAACGCCGCGATACTCGCAGGCGGCACCGTGGGCACGCATCTGCAGATGGGCATTGGCGACGGGCTGATCCCGGACAATCTCAACACGCAGATATACTCGCACATCTGCGTGGTGACGGACGACCAGGCCCTCGACACGGCACGCGACCTCGCCCGAAAGGAGGGCCTGCTCGCCGGCATATCCTCCGGCACGAACGTCTTCGCCGCGCTGAAGCTCGCGCGGCGGCTGGGGCCGGGCAAGACCGTCGTCACGGTTCTGCCCGACACCGCCGAACGCTATTTCTCAACACCGCTCTTCGCCGACGAAGAGCAGAAAGGATGACATTCAATGGACCATTTCAAGACAATTCCCGTCATGGCCATCTCCGTTCTCGCGTGCCTGCTCGCAGGCTGCGGCGACGGGTCAAAGCCTGCGCCCGGCACCCCCGCGGCCGCGAAGGACGACGGCTCCGCCGACGTCGCGCGCGGCATGACGGCGCTAGCCCAGCAGGACGCCACGACGGCGGCAGCGGCGTTCGCCGCCGCAGCCGCAAAGTGCCCCACGAACTTCGAGGCGCAGATACAGCTGGCCATTGTGAACACGCGCCTTGGAGAGACCGCGGCAGCCGTCGCCGCAGCCGCGCGCGCTCTGGAGATCCGCCCCGACTCCGCCGAGGCCCGCCTCGTCTCCGGCCAGGCGGCGTATCTGAAGAAGGACTACCTGAGGGCGATTGACGACTTCTCCGCCGTCGCCCGCGAGACGTCGCTTCCCGCCGCCCTGCGCAGCGAGGCCTGGGTCGGGCGCGGCGTTGTGGAGTTCGCCAAGAGCCAGCCCGACGCCTCGCGCATTTCGTTCATACGCGCCCGCCGCCTCAATCCCCGCAACGCGGCCGCATGGTACCATCTGGGCATGCTTTCGCGCGACACCTACCACTACGACGCCGCGGCGAGCGAGCAGTTCGAGATGGCGAGCCGTCTTCTTGACGCGAGGGATCCGCGCGCTAAGAAGATAACCCGCGACATCCTTCCCGCCCTGCGCAGGTCGATAGCCGCTTCGACCGCCAGCAAGGAGGGCGTGGCTTCGCGCGACCCAGCAAAGGCCGCCAAGCTGATTTCAGAAGGAAAGGCCCTGCAGGCGAAGAAGATGATCACGGCCGCCATGAAGAAGTACGAGGCCGCCTTCGCCGCCGATCCCCTCTCAGGCCCGGCTGCGCTTGCGTTCGCCACGCTCAAGGGGGCGAACGTGCGCGTGGACGGCGATGTGGACAAGGCGCTTGCGGCCTACCGCGCCGCGACCGACGCAAATCCCGCCGCCCAGTCGACGTATGTGGCTGCGGCGCAGCTGGCCTACAAGCACAAGAAATGGTCCACCGCAGTGGCCGTTCTCGAGCGCGCGGTGGCGCACGACTCCGACAACGTGCAGACGCTGGATCTGCTCATCGCGGCGCTGAGGAAGGCGGGGAAGGGCGCACAGGCCGAGGGATGGCAGGCATACCGCGCCGAACTGAGGTGACTTCGGGAGAGGAGCTCTCATGCCGGCCGATTTTACCACGCTTGACTGGGTGATTCTTGGGGGGATGGCCATCTTGGCCGTCATTGGCCTCGTGCGCGGCATATCCGGCGAGATTGGTTCGCTGCTGGGCATAGCGACTGGGCTTCTGGCGGGGTTCCTCCTCTACGGCGTCGCCGTGAGCATATCGGCGCAGGTGGCGTCGGCGCACGACGAGAGCGTGCGCAAGGCTGTTGCGATCGGAATCGACGGGCTGTTCGCGCTTGTGGCGGGCGGCGTGGTGCGCATACTCGTGAAGAAGTTCGTGTCATTCCTCATCGGAAAGGTGCTTGACTGCTTTCTCGGCCTCGTCGCAGGGCTCGTGAAGGGCGTGGTGATAACGGGCGTGCTGACAGGGCTGGGCGTGGTGAAGCCAGGCGAGAACTCGAGCGGCTACTTCTCGGCGAAATCTCCCGTGATACGGCAGATCGCCGACTGGGCCGACGCCTACGCCGAAGGGGCCGCGCGGTGACGGACATTCCCGATGCCGGGCTCATGGCGCTGGCGGCAGCGGGACGCGACGAGGCGTTCCGCGAGCTCGTGCTGAGATACCAGAACATTCTTCTGAACTTTTTCCTCCGCAAGGGCGTTTCATACAGTGATGGACAAGACCTCGCGCAGCGTACCTTCCTGCGGCTGTGGCGCTACCGCGGCAGGTACTCTGAGCAGGCCAAGTTCACGACCTTCCTTTTCCTCCTGGCGGGGCAGGAGGCCGTGGACTTCTTCCGGGCGGAAGGCCGAAGGGCCGGTCTGGAGGAGGGGCTTGCGCACGAGGCGGACGTGGCGGCCGACGTCAAGGAGCCTGCCGCGCCCGCCGAGGGCGAGGATGTGCGCCGCGCCGTCGCGAGGCTCCCCGAGGGCCTGCGCGACGTCGTGGAGTTGGGCGTCTTCCAGGACCTTCCCTACGCCGAAGTGGGCAAGATCCTGAAGATACCCGTGGGCACCGTGAAGTCGAGGATGTTCAACGCGCTGAGAAAACTGAAGGAGCTTCTTGCATGAACTGCGATCTTGAAGGAGATCTTGCGGGGTGCGCTGAAATGCGCGCCTTCGCCGAGTCGCTTCGCGCGGCGCCGCAGGCGCGCGTGGACGACGGCTTTGCGGACCGCGTGATGGCGGCCGTGGGCGCCGGGAAGAAGCCGCGCGCAAAATGGCGCATGCCGCCTCTCGGAGCGGTCTTGGGGCTTGCCGCCAGCCTGGCGGTTGCGGCGGCGTACTTTTTCATCCATTCGGAAATGTCGTCCAGCGCCCGCAAGGCCCGGATGGAATTGCTTGTGCATTGCCAGCGCGATGACGGCACGTTCTCTTCTTCTAGCGCGGCGCAGTACATGCAGTCGTTTGCCGTTGCCGCTCTCGCGGAGGATGCATCCGCGCACGCCGCAGCGCTCGATGCGGCCGTGGGCGCCATAACGCGGACGCAGAACGCAGACGGCGGATGGGCCAACGCCGAGCTCAGCGCGCGCAACGTTGAGGCGCTGAGAGTGGCCGCAGACGCTGGCGTGGCGGGCGCGATGCGCGCCTACAAGAAAGGACTGCGCTATCTGCGCGTGAACGGCATCGGCGAAATGACCAAGGCCGATTTTGCGCTTGCCGCCCAGGACGCCGCCAGACGTGTGAACTTGTCGGACGAGGGCCTTGCGCGCACTGCGGTAATGTGTAGGCTGATGTAGCTGCGGCAGATGGCTGGCGGGCACTTCCGACGGCGCGGCGCACATTGCGGCGCGCCTCTTCTTTGTGCTTGTCTCATGCGCTCGGATATGGGATAATAGGCGCGTTCGGTAAATGGAGAAAGAAGATGCTAAATGTTTCGAGAAGAGTGTTCATGGCAAACGCCGCCGCGGCTACGGCGGCGCGCGCGTTTGCGGTCCGCGCGGGCGGCGCGCCGAACGTCGCGTTCGGGGTGTTGAGCGACGTGCACCTCAACCGGAAGGGCGACGAGGACACTTTCCTCAAGGCCCTCGCGTATTTCCGCGACAACGGCGCGGACGGGGTGATGATCGCCGGCGACATAGCCGACACCGGCCTCGTCGAGCAGATGGAGCGCGCTGCCGACTGCTGGTGGCGCACGTTCCCGGACGGCAGGGCGCCGGACGGCCGCCACGTGGAGCAGCTGTGGGTGTACGGCAACCACGAGTTCCACAACTGGAGGCGCTCGAGCAGAGATCCCGCGTACCTAAGGGCGAACGTGCTCAACTTCGAGAACAACCACGCCAAGGTCTGGGAGCGCATCTTCCACGAGCCGTACAGCCCCATCTGGGCAAAGACCGTGAAGGGCTACACCTTCATCGGCGCGCACTGGGGCAACGAGAAGGATCTCGATGCCTTCTTGCAGAAGAATGCCGACAGGCTCAACCTGCGCAGCGGCAGGCCGTTCTTCTACGCGCAGCATCCGCATCCCGGGAACACGGTGCAGGGCCCATGGGCCTGGGGCAACGACGGGGGCGTGGCGACGCGCGCCCTCGAGAAGTTCCCGAACGCCGTCGCGTTCTCCGGCCACTCCCACTACTCGATTACCGACGAGCGCAGCATCTGGCAGGGCAAGTTCACCTCGGTCGGCACGAGCTCGCTCAGGTACATCTTCTCGCAGTACTGGCGCGACAACGGCGAGAACCACAGCGGCATCGTCAAGCAGATGAAGATTCTGCCCGAGGGAGCCGGGCGGCAGGGTATGCTGGTGCGCGTGTACGACGACAGGATGACGATCGAAAGGCGGGAGTTCGTGCACGGCGAGAGCCTGGGCGCGGACTGGGTGGTGCCGCTCGACGGTTCGCGCCCGTTCGCGTTCGAGCCGCGCAGCGAGAGGGCGATGGCGCCGTCCTTCGCGCCGGGCGCGAAGGTCGACGTGAAGCGCGCGAAGGGCAGGAACCGCATGGGCCAGGAGACCGACCAGGTGACGGTGAGCTTCCCAGCCGCAATGCCCAGCGCGACGTCGCGCGTGCACGACTACGAGGTGACGGCGCTCGCGTACCACGAGGATGTGGACTACCCTGTTGCGACGAAGCGGGTGCTCTCCGAGAGCTACTTCCTGCCGCCAACGCGCGAGGCGAAGAGCGGGCACATCGTGTTCGCCGTCTCGGAGCTGGGCGGCGTCAAGGAGGTGCGCTTCGCGGTGCGTCCTCTTGAGTGCTTCGGGCACAAGGGCCCGGAGATATATTCACAGATGTTCTCATTGGCAGACTCAAAATGATCAATCCCGCATGGATAAAGGCGCGCGCTGCGGACGTGCGGCGCGCCGACCTGATAGACCCGAAGCTCTACGAGCGCTACAACGTCAAGCGCGGCCTCCGCAACGCCGACGGAACGGGCGTGCTGGTGGGCCTCTCAACCATTGGCAACGTGCATGGCTACGTCATGGACGAAGGCGAGAAGATCCCCGTGCCCGGCGTGCTGTACTACCGCGGCGTCAACGTGGAGGACCTCGTGCGCAGCTGCCAGAGCGAGAAACGCCTCGGCTTCGAGGAGGCCGCGTACCTGCTCCTCTTCGGCGAGCAGCCCTCGCGCTCGCGCCTGGAGGAGTGGCAGACGATCCTCGCGGAGCACCGCCGCCTGCCCGAGGGCTTCAAGGAGAACGCGATCATGCGCGCGCCAGGCAAGGACATCATGAACGCCATCGCGCGCGCCGTCCTCACCGCCTACGCATACGACTCCACGCCAGACCTGCTCGACATCGAGACGAACCTGCGCCAGGCCGTGGAGCTGATCGCCGGCTTCCCCACGATCGCCGCGTACGCCTACCAGGCTAAGGCCCACTACCACCTCGGCCACTCGCTGATGATGCGCTATCCCGATCCCCTCAAGGGCACGGCGGAGAACCTGCTCGCGATGATCCGGGAGGACGGCCACTGCACGCGCCTCGAGGCGGAGACGCTGGACCTCGCGCTCATTCTCCATGCGGAGCACGGCGGCGGAAACAATTCCAGCTTCGTCACGCACGTCATATCGTCCGCGTTCTCCGACATGTACTCCACCGTGGCCGCGGCCGCGCTCTCGCTGAAGGGCGGCCGCCACGGCGGCGCCAATCTGCGCGTTGTGCGCCAGATGGCCGAGATACGCAAGAACGTGCACCGCTGGACCGACGAAGGCGAGCTCGCCGACTATCTCGCGCGTATCGTATCGAAGAATGCTGGCGACGGCTCGGGGCTCGTGTACGGTCTTGGACACGCCGTGTACACGCTCTCTGATCCCCGCGCCGTGCTGCTGAAGGAGAAGGCCCGCGCGCTTGCGGAGGCGGACGGCCGCCTGGAGGAGTTCGCCCTCTACGACGCGCTCGAGCGCATTGGTCCGGAAGTGATACGCAAGGCGCATCCCGGCGCGCGCGATGTGTGCGCGAACGTGGACCTCTACAGCGGCTTCGTGTATGACATGCTGGGCATCCCGCAGGATCTCTACACACCGCTCTTCGCGGTGGGGCGCGTGGTGGGATGGTGCGCCCACAGAATGGAGGAGCTGCACAACGCAGGCCCGATAATCCGTCCCGCCTACAAGCCCATCTTCAAGGCGCGCGCCTACGTGCCGATCGAGGAGAGGGGCGCATGATCAGAAACGCAGCGGAGCTTGCAGAGACATGTGCAGCCCTGAGAAAGGGCGGCGTTGCGGCGCTCGACACCGAGTTCGTGTGGCGCGGCACGTACAGGCCGCTCCTCTCGCTGGTGCAGCTGGGCGCGGAAGACGGCACGAGCTGGATGGAGGACTGTCTTCTCGGGCTCGACACCGCGCCGCTTGCGGAGATGCTGCAGGACGCATCGACGGTGAAGGTGCTCCACGACGCGCATCAGGACCTCGACCACCTCTTCCACTACACCGGCGCGCTGCCGACGAACGTCTTCGACACGCAGCTAGCAGCCGCCTTCGCAGGCCTTCCCGCGCGCCTCTCGCTCCAGAAGCTTCTCACAGAGACAGTGGGCATAACGCTGCCCAAGACGGAGACGATGACCGACTGGACGCAGCGTCCGCTCACCCCGCAGCAGATGAGCTACGCGCTCGACGACGTGCGCTACCTCGGCGAGGCGCGCGCAGAGCTCGTAGAACGCGCTCGCAAGCTGGGCACTCTCGCGTGGATGGAGGAGGAGATGCGCGTGTACGAGGATCCCTCGCTCTACGGCGATCCGGATCCCGACGAGCAGTGGAAGCGTGTGAAATGCGGCGGCGTGCGCCTCGACAGAAGGGGGCTCGCCTGCCTGCGCGCCCTGGCCGCAACGCGCGAGCGCATGGCGATGGAATGGAACATCCCGCGGGCCTGGCTTGGGGATGATGCGTCGCTCGCCGAGATGGCGGCCGACGGGCCGATGGACGCCGCAAGGCTGCGCTTCCGCAACCGGCTGCGCAACCGCGGCCAGCAGGCTCTCGTTGCGGCGGCGTTCGCGAAGGCGCTCAAGGAGGGCGCGGCTGTGCCTGAGGAGGAATGTCCCGTAGACTTCCATCCGCACTACATCGCCGAGGTCAAGGAGGCCGCGGATAACGCGATGGAATTCATGCGCCAGCGCGCCGAGGAGCTGCACGTGGATCCCGCTGTGATCGCGAACAGGGCGACGGTGACGGCGTGGGTGGACGATCCCGGCGACCCGGAGAATCCCCTTGCCGGCGGCTGGCGCTACGAAGTCGTGGGGCGCGACATCGCGGAGAAGTTCGAGGTCTAGAGAGCGAGGTGGAAGGAGCATGGAAAGAGGAGAGCTAGACGCGGCGCTTGCCGAGGAGATACGGGCCCGCACGCTGGGCGAAGGGTTCATGAAGATCGTGCAGACCGTGCGCCGCAACGGCAAGACGTTCCGCATATCGATGCGTCCCGTTGCGATAGGCGGCGAGACGCGCTACCAGGCGGAGATGGTGGACGACGGGACGGTGCGCGTGAAGAACTTCGATGCGAACGGCGCCGCCGAGGGGCTTGAGGAGATCATTGCGCAGAAGGGCGCAAGAGACCTCCATCTGATGACCGCGAAAGGAGACCTCCACGTGCGCGTGACGCGCAAGGGGCACGTGATGGCCACGCGCAGCGCGGAGATGGACCGCGTGGCGGTGGTGCAGCCGCACGACAGAGTGAAGAAGACGCCGCTTGCGTCGTTCAATTCCACCGCGCTCCTGCGCGTGACCGGCCTTGCGGACGGCGACGGGCGCATACGCGCCTCGCAGCGCGGCAAGTACGACCAGGTGAACGAGTTCCTGAAGGTGGTGGACGACGTGATCAAGGACGAACCCGGCGACAGGCCGTTCACGGTGGTGGACTGCGGATGCGGCAAGGCATATCTCACTCTTGCGCTCTGCATGTATCTCTCCGAGGTCAAGAAGTTCGTCGACGTGCGCGTGGTGGGCGTTGACAGGCGCGAGGACGTGGTGGCTGCGGCATCCAAGATGGCCGGGCAGCTGGGGCTCGAGGGAAGGGCTGTGTTCACGAATGCGGACCTTACGGAGTTCGATCTCGCAAAGTTTGTTCCATTCGGGTGTGACGAAGCCATCTCCATCGAGCGGGCGAACATGGTGGTTTCGCTTCATGCTTGCGACACGGCAACCGACGAGGCGCTTGCGCGAGGCGTCGAATGGCGCGCGCGCTACATCGTTTCGGCTCCCTGCTGCCAGCACGAGCTGCAGAAGGCACTGGGCGGAGGCGCCGCGAAGGGCGCGCAGGCGTTTGCGGGGCTTCTGCGCCACGGGATACTGCGCGAGAGGCTGTGCGACCTGTTGACGGACGCCTTCAGGGCGCAGCTGCTGCGCATTCTCGGCTTCAGGACGCAGGTGGTGGAGTTCGTATCGCCCGACGCGACGGCGCGCAACATTCTTCTGCGCGCGGAGTTCGGCGTGAAGCCCGGCCAGGGGGCGGCGGTGAGCGAGTATCTCGACCTACGCGACTTCTGGCAGGTCACGCCGTGGCTCGAGACGCGCCTAAAGGGCATGCTCGAGAAGCATCTCGTGAAGTACGAGTGAAGTGGAGGTGTGGTATGCCGATGTACGTGTACGAGGCCAAGGAGCCGGAGAAGGGGTGCGCGAAGTGCGCGAAGGGCTTTGAGATCATGCAGTCGATCAACGACCCGAAGCTTGAGAAGTGTCCAAATTGTGGAGCGGCGATTTTCCGCGTGATCCAGGCGCCTGGGCTTGGACGCAGTCAGACCGATCTCAACTACCGCGCCAAGCGCGCGGGCTTCAAATGCCTCAAGAAGGTCCAGAAGGGCGAATACGAGACGGTGTATTGATGCGATTTGTCGCAACACTGTGAAGTCGGGCTCGACCATCACGCAGATCGGCGGCATTCCCCTGGAAATCACGAAAACGTCGAGCGTGTAGAAACGGGTTGTAATGGGTTAGTGGGTTGCGCGGCGTTGCCGCTCGCCCACCAACCGAATTGAGGGTGCGCCCGCCTCGTCCGCAGTTGCTCAGGCTTTCGCAACGTTGGCGGGCTGAGTCTTCGGCCCCCAGAGCAATTCATAGACGTTCGTCTTTTTGCTGCGCCCAATGGCATCGAGGACCTGCGACAGCTTCCCGAAGGCAGCCTGGCGAAGCTTGTCTACCGCGGGCAGCTGAACCTGCTCGCCGGCGATCCGGCCGCAAGCGCTTCTGATCCATGGCCGAAACGAGGAAATCTCCTCGCGCGTGGCCGAGGGACGCGCCGACGTGATGATCACGGAGATCGTCGAGGCTCCGTGGTATGTCCGGCGAGATCCGCGCTTGGCGGCCCCGCTTCTGGGCGAGCCGTTCACCCGTGGCGAGATCGGCGTTCTCATGCGGAAGGGACAGGACGACGTGCTGGCGTTCGTCAACGACGTCCTGGCCCGCATGGCCGCCGACGGAACGCTTGCCGCGCTCAAGGCGAAGTACGGACTGCGCTAACCCACGTTTGCAGCTCTCTCGCGGGAGATTCTGCTAGGTAATATCGTGCCGTGTGGTCGCGATCAAGGAGAAGCCCGAAAAGGTGTTCGCGAAACAGGGGCTTACGGATACGACGCTCAGGATGAGCGTCGCACGCCCGGGAGGGCCGCGCTCCGTCGCGGCCGTCGAATCGCCGCCCGGGAGGGCCGCGCTCCGTCGCGGCCGCCGAATCGCCGCCACAATTCCTTTGATTTATGCTATACTATCCCCGTGTAAAAACCAATGAAACTCGCCGCAGAAAACCAGATAGTCGTCTATCAGCCGAACGAAACCGTCCGGCTGGACGTTCGTCTTGAAAACGAGGTCCAGACCAAGGAGCCGCCGTTGCAGAGCATCTTCTACCAGAACCAGTTCTGGGACGCGAAGTCGCTGTTGATCAAGTTCATCCGGCGGGCGAAAAAGGAGTTGATCGTGATCGACGCCTATCCCGGCGTGGCGACCTTGGACATGCTCGCGAAGCGCGGACGCGGCGTGAAGATCGAGCTTGCGGATTTGCGGTCACAAAATGTTATCGCAAAAACGAATGTAAAGGAGGCGGCATGATGCAGAATGGGGATGCAATTTCTGATCAGCAAGTGCACGTTGTTGCCGTCAGTGATGATGGCAACATTCAGGCATTGATTAAGACGATTCGGGGTGTGCAGGTTATACTTGACCGCGATGTGGCAGGGTTGTATGGTGTTACGACTGGAGCATTGAACAGGCAGGTCAAGCGCAACGAAGAACGATTCCCAGAGGACTTCATGTTCAGACTGTCCGCTGAAGAATGGAACAACTTGAAATGCCAAATTGGCATCTCAAGTTGGGGCGGCGATCGTCAGCTTCCATACGCGTTTACTGAAAATGGTATTGCCATGTTGAGCAGCGTTCTGCGTTCGCCTACGGCCATTGAAGTGAATATTCGCATCATGCGGGCTTTTTCGGCGATGCGTCGGTTCTTGCTTGCGAATGCACAGATGTTTCAGCGGATTGAGACAGTGGAGAAAAGGCAGATTGCCACGGATGCTAAAGTGGATTCCATCCTTGAGCGCCTTGACGCGACAGAAACGCCGCTGCAGGGCGTGTTTTATGACGGGCAGTTGTGGGATGCGCGGGCGCTGGTGCTGAAGCTGATCCAGTGCGCCAAGCGGTCGTTGATTCTGATCGACAACTGGGCGATGAATGAATGTTGCCATTGTGAAAATGTTGCCAGTCATCAATTCCAGTTTCCAATGAAGGAGGCGGCATGAAGGGGTTTGCGACCATCAGCATTGGAATTGGCAACATTGGAATTGGCAACACTTCCACATTGGCAACATTCAA
>JAFXIL010000049.1 GCA_017563185.1 Kiritimatiellia bacterium
CACCAGTCGTAGAGCGTGGCGATGAACGCCTTGTGCATGGGCGTGCTGCGGTTGTCCCACTTCTTGCGCCACAGATCAGTCTCCGGCGCGATCCGTCCCTTGCCGACGATGGCGATGTTCGTGCAGCAGTAGGCGAAGATGAGCGGGGAGTAGCTCATCGCCTCCACGCCCTCCCAGTTGGTGTGGACGGCGGGAAGGTAGTCAGCCGGATCGTCGGTGAAGACGATGCGCGAGCCTTCGCGCAGGTCAAGCGCAACGTTGCTCTTCAGGTGGATCGCGCCCGTGCGCCAGTCGCCCTTCGGCACGACGACGCGCCCGCCGCCCGCGGCCGAGCACGCCGCGATCGCCTTCGCGAAGGCCGAGGTGTTCTTGACGGCGCCGGTAACCGCGCCGTAGTCCGTGATCGGGAACTCACGCGCCGGAACACGCCACACGGGAACCGCAGGCATCTTGAACGGCGCCTCCGGCGCGGACGCGTAATCATACGCCGCGCCAGATGCGCTCAGCGCGCCAAGCAAGCACAACGCGCCAAACATTTTCATGCCCATTGGCCATCTCCAAGCTTCAACGGGGAACCCTTCGTTAGTTCCACTGCCCCCCTCCCTCAGTTTTGCACGGCTCCTGCGAGCAACGGCACGGCAAGCCTATCCGCGATCATCACGGGCGAGTCCCACATCGGGACGTTGCTCAGAACCGTGAGGTCCTTCTCGTGCTTCACGTTCTCCGCCGGAATCTCGAACACGCGGCCCGTGATCATGTCAACCCACACAGGGTCCACGGCCACTCCCGGAAGATGAAGCGTCACAGCGTCGAAGCCTAGCTCGGAGGAAGGACGCGAATCGGAGAACCAGCAGAAGCGCAGCATCTTGCCGTGCCGCGTGAACCTTACCGACGAGAGGGTGCGCTTGCGGTTGTCGCGCGGATCAAACCTCTTCGTCACCCTGAAGTTCGGCTGCACCACGATCTTCTCAGGCTTCGCCTCGTCGTCGAGAAGGCCGAAGATGTTCTGCATCGCGAAGTACGACGGACGCCGATACACAAACTCCTTGAGCGTGTTGGACCGCACGAGGCCGAAGCTCTGGAGCATGAACGTGTACTGGAGGTCGATCATCGTGAACACGCTCGACGGAATGTTCCGCGCCGCGTCGCCGATCGTGCGCCGCAATAGCCACTTCGCCTGCGCGTACTCGCTCCACTCGATGTTGTTCAGCGCGTGGCCGAACTCCAGCTGCGACGGGCACCCCACTTCGCCCTGCATGATGTCGAACGCGTCGCTGTACGACTTCACGAGCCTGCGCAGGCTCGGCACGAATTTTTCGTAGGTGGCGTCGGGATTCGGCGTGTAGGGATGGTAGATGAAATATGAGCCGAGGTCCAGCGCGTTCTCCTGCTTCAGCTTTTCAAGAACATGCGTGTAGTCCTTCGGGAACGCGACGGCCGTGCAGTATATCTTCGCGCTTGGCTGCACTGCGCGTATGGCCTTGCCGGTGCGGTAGAACATCTCCGCGTACTCCGGGCCCTGCCCGAACGGCTCGTTCCAGATCTCCCACTCGTCGACGACGTCCTTGTAGCGCTCGACGCACGCCACGCAGTACTTGATCCACGCGTCGAACGCCTCCGGCTTGTCCGTGACCTGCCGCACCTTCATGCCAAGGCGGAAGTCGCTGCTATAGACGGGGTTTCCGTAGGCGAGGCATATCCAGGGCTTCACGCCCATCGCCGCCATCTCGCGCACCTGCGGGTCGAGCCACGAGAAGTCGTACTTGCCCTTCTCCTGCTCAGTCTTGGCCCAGCCGGAGAAGAGACGGCCGTGCTTCACGCCAAGGGGGGCGAGGAGGTGCTTGTAGGCGTTCCAGTCCGCATAGTCGCGGTCCATCGTCTCGCAGCCGACGGACCACTTGGAGGACTTCACCTCCTTCGAGTCGCGCACCGCCAGGCGTCCGATCTCCTTGAGCCCGGGGTCTAGCGCGTTGAGCCGCTTCCACGTGACGCACTTCTTTTCTTTTCTCATCGTGGCGACTGCGCCCGACGCCTTCGCTTCAGGCGGCGCCTTGTCGCCCCAGGCGTCCCAGCTCCTGATCTTCGCGGCGTCCTTGAAGGACACGACTTCTCCGTCAAGCACGGATGGCACTGCGGCGCAGAACGCCGCGCTCAATATGAATAGAGTTCTGCTCATACGTATCACAACCCACATTCGGCTGCCGTAAAAGGCTATTGTCATTCAGCTGTGCGCAGCTGTCTGAGGACGGAGCCGATGGCATCGATCACATTCGTCGACTCGAAACGGTCGACGTACCCGTCACTCAGGAAACCTTCCAGCTTCGTGATGATGAAATCAAACGAGTTTCCATCCCTATGCTCCTCAAGCCAACGCTTTATCACCCTGGCCTCGTCCGCATCTATCTTCGAGTCTTGAAGCACGCTCTTGGTCAAAAGCCAGAACTCGTCATACTGCTCTTTTTTCGTCATCATTTTTGCTCCTAACTTTTCGTGTGGCAATATTGTACCATATTTCCCCGCGCCGTGGTAAACCGAAACTGCAAGTCCCTCCCCCATCCCGCACTGGGCGCCACGCACTAGGCACTAGGCACTCCGCACTATATTTGCTATAATAAGGGCGAATGAAAAAACTACCGCAGCAACTGAGGGATGCGTTCCCGAAGCGCCCCCTCGACCTTCACAAGTATTCGGCGGGCACCGTCACCATTGTGGGCGGCAGTGTCCGCTTCGTGCATGCGCCCGTCATTGCGGGCCTCGGCGCTCGCGCCGCAGGCGCCGGGCTAGTGCAGCTCGTGGTGCCTGACGCCTCGCGCATCGCAGCAGGCTGCCTCGTGCCGGAGGCCACCTTCACCAAGCAGACCCCCGCGTGCGTTCCGCCCAAGGCCGACGTCATGGCAATCGGCATGGGCCTCGGCACCACCCAGAACGCAGAAATGCTGCTGTCGCGTCTCCTCTCCGGCAGCGCAGGACGCTTCGTGCTGGACGCCGACGCGCTCACGATCCTCGCCAACTGGTATGCCCGCAAGTCGTCCCCTCTTCCCGTGACCGATGGACAGTCCCTCGTGCTCACTCCCCACGCCGGCGAAGCCGCCCGCCTTCTCGCATGCAGCCCCGACGACGTCCTCGGCGACCGCCTCTCGGCCCTCAAACGCATTGTCGAGCGCTACCGCGCCATCGTTGTTCTCAAAGGCCCCAGCACCCTCGTTGGAGCGCCCGGCATCGACGACGTGTTCACATGCGATGCAGGCAATCCCTTCATGGCCATGGGCGGAATGGGCGATCTCCTCTCCGGCGTGATCGCCGCGCGCTGGGCGCGCCTCGCGCGCAGCGGGCGCGACGACGCAATGCTCGCCGCATCCGCATCCGTGTGGATGCACGCCTCCGCCTCGGACTCTATCGTCCACGCCGACCCTCCAGGAGACCCCTCCATCGTCAACACAGCCCACGCAATCTCGTCAATACGCGTCTCGCTCGAAAGGTAAAATCCGCAATGGTCAACTACGAATCCCTCGTCAAACATCTCTCAGTCGTAAAGCCTCGTCCCTTCGGGCTCCTCTCGCAGCAGTTCTCCCCCACAGCGGAGCTTCTGCACAGGGAATTCCCCGACCGCATGCAATGCCTCTTCTCAGCCGAGCACGGCTGGTACGGATTCGCCGCCGCAGGCGAGAAGACGGCAGGCGAGATCCATCCGGAATGGAACATCCCGGTGCACTCCCTTTACGGCGAGACGCGCCGCCCCACGCCGGAAATGTTGCAGGGCCTCGGCCGCGTGGTGATCGACCTGCAGGACATCGGCGTCAGATGCTACACTTACCTCGCCACTCTCAAGAACATGCTCGAAGCCGCCGCGGAGGCCAAGGTTGCCGTGACGGTGCTCGACCGCCCGATTCCGCTGGGCGGCGTTGTTGACGGCCCGATGCGCGACTTCGCGTTCGCCTCGTTCGTGGCTCCGCTCAACATCCCCTTCTGCCACGGCATGACTCCAGGCGAATGCGCCCGCTACATCGCGCGCGAAGAGGCGCTCGGCATAGACCTCACGGTGATCAAGATGAAGGACTGGACGCATGCCTCGCGCGCTCCATGGCCGAACTTCACGCCCCCTTCGCCCGCCATCCGCAGCTGGGACTCCGCCGCGCTCTACCCCGCGACGGTCTTCACCGAAGCCTACCCCGCCATCGACTGCGATCGCTCCGGTTCTCTCTCCTTCCGCGTCGTCGGCGCCCCCTGGCTCAACGCGCGCCAGCTCATCGACGACGTAGCCTATCCCTTGCACTCCTGCGGCATTGCCATGCGCACGATCAAGTACCGCCCCGTCGGCGGACCATACCAGGGCCGGACTCTCGACGGCGCGCTTCTCTCTATCGAGCAGCCCGACGCCTTCTATCCAGTCACCGCGGGCGCGATGATATTCGCCGCCATTTGGCAGCGCCATCAGACGGAGCTTGAGAAGGACTCCCGCCCAGAATGGCTCGACAAGCTCGCCGGCTCCGGCGAACTTCGCCAGTCTCTTCACGGCGACGCGCTCAACCAGCTTCTACAGAGCTGGATAGATTCACAGGAGGCCTATCTCGCCTCACGCGTGACGCTCTACTGACGAGTCACGCGGCGGCCGTTCATCCACACCGCCTTTCTTTGCCACGGGGCCATTACGACGTGGCCGTAGCGGGATCGTCGAAGCCGGCGAATGGATCGGCGGCGCCGGGCGCGCCCTCGAGGGACATCTCGCCATATGGCGAATTTTTCAATCTTGAGCCAATTTGCACATTTCCACAATTGCCATTCACCGCACGGCCCGAATGTGCTAAAATATCCCCATGTCGATTTCAGAAGAAAAAGCCGGCGTGTCGCTGCGCCACGTAGAGAAGACCTATGCCGCCGGGCAGCCGCCCGCAGTGGCCGACTTCACGCTGGACGTGAAACCGGGCGAGTTCCTTGTGCTCGTAGGCCCTTCTGGCTGCGGGAAGTCCACCACGCTGCGCATGGTCGCCGGCCTAGAGCTTCCCACTGCCGGCTCCATCTCCATCGGCGCGCGCGACGTCACCTTCCTTCCGCCCAAGGACCGCGACATCGCCATGGTCTTCCAGAACTACGCCCTCTACCCCCACATGACCGTGCGCGAGAACATGAGCTTTGCCCTGCGCCTACGCCACGCGCCCAAGGACGAAATAGCGCGCCGCATTGACGCCGCGGCCGCCACCCTAGGCCTCGCCCCCTACCTCGACCGCCTTCCCAAGGCCCTCTCGGGCGGCCAGCGCCAGCGCGTGGCCCTTGGCCGCGCCATCGTGCGCGAGCCAGCGGTGTTCCTCTTCGACGAGCCTCTCTCGAACCTCGACGCCAAGATGCGCGTCGAAATGCGCGCCGAGATCGTGCGCCTGCACCACCGCCTCGGCGCCACCATGATCTACGTCACGCACGACCAGGTGGAGGCCATGACCATGGGCGAGCGCATCGTGGTGATGAGCGGCGGGCGCATCCAGCAGGCCGCATCCCCGCTAGAGGTGTACAACCATCCGGCCAACCGCTTCGTCGCCTCGTTCATCGGCACGCCGCCGATGAACCTGCTGCCGCCCGGCGTCCTAGACCTCGGCCGCACCGTGGGCATACGCCCCGAGCACGTGCGCGTGGAACGCGTGGCGGATGATGAAACGAACACGCCCGGCCTCGTCGCCACGGTCGATCTTGTGGAGCCGCTCGGCGCGGAGACGATCGTGCACACGCGCCTTGATGCAGTAAAGACGCCCGTCATCGCGCGTCTTCCCGGCGATGCCTCGTTCCGCCACGGCGAGCGCGTGCGCCTGCTGCCGGATCTCTCCCGCGCGGTTTACTTCGACGCATAGCGCGGGCGGGAGCCCCCGCCCCTACATCCTGTCCACGCATCTGTCGAGGATGCGGAAGTCGCTCTTCACCGTCACCCGCCACCTGCCCAGCACTTTGTTCTTGCGGCGATCCACAATGGTCACGGTGATGTGCATGTCGTCGCGCGCCCAGAAGCCGGTGAAGCCCGCGTCGTTGAACTCCCAGGAGTCCACTGACGCCTTCACCAGCACATCGCTCTCCTCAGGCTTCTCCGCCACCTCGAATCCGCGCCTTCTCAGCGCCCCCTCGAGCGCCGCCTTCACGCGCTTCTCCGTCTTCTCCACGAAGAACGCCGTATCCTGCCTGCACTTCTCGACGTGCCTCGGCAGGCATTCGTCCACGCTCCCCACCACCCACGGCGTACGGCACCCCGCCGCCGCGATAGCGACGCAAAAGGCGATCAATGAAATGAATCTTCCGTTAATTCCCATAGCCGGACTCCTTCACCGCAACGCGAACGGCCTTGATTGTTCCCGCCAGATAACGCTCGGTGGCGGCGTGCGTCATATCACGCGCAAGCCGGAAACTGCGTCCACCTCGATCTCGAAAAGCCATTCGTCGCGGCATACGTCGCACACCGTCTCGGCGGCAAAGTGCGCGTCAAGCGCGTTCGCGGCGAGCCACGCGCGCCAGGCATTCAGGAACTCGGGGCGCTTGAGATAGACTATCGCGCGCGTGACGTCAGCCCACGTGCGACCGCGGCTCACGAGAATCGCCTTCACCGCGTTCATGGTGCAGTCTATCTGCCGCACAATGTCGCCCACGTAGGCTACGTCGTGCGAGTTTGGCTTGATGGAGGCGGTGCCGCTAACGAAGAGGCTGCGTGCGCCGGGCGTGATTATCTCCGCTGCCCGGCTGAAGCTCGAACGGTACGCCATTGCCGGGGCCTGCAGGGGCGATTCGACTATCTCCGCGCGCGCGCCGGCGCGCTTCGGGCGCATCGCAATCGCGCCCGCCACAAGCGCCGCGCCGTCCGCATTCGAGCAGCCGATGCCTGTGGACGCCGGAAGGAACGTCTCGAACACGCGCCGAGACTCGAAGAACGCCGAACGCGCCGCGTTGAACTCTCCATACCAGTCGCACACGTCGTCGATGTACAGCCATGTGCGCACGACTTCAGCAAACGTCATGCCCGCCTCGGCCAGCACGGCCTCCAGCTCATGGAAGACGGACGTCGCCTGAGCGCCGCGCGCCGCCGCCAGATCTGCCGGCAGCACCCCCGCCGCCAGCAGGTACTGCGCATCTTCGTCTTCATAAACGCTGGCCACCACGCGGCCACCACGCACGATGGTGCGCACCACTTCTGCGCCTGGGGCCAGGAACGGCAATTCCACGGGCGGAAGCTCACCTCCCGCACGGCAAAGACGGAAGGCCGGCACGTCCGCGCGAGAACGCGAAAGCACCTCCTCCTTCGTTCCCCATAGAAAGACGGCTTTGGCTTGAGAATTCATGCCGTTCATTATACCAAATTCGCGTCCAACGCGACAGTCAAAAAATCGGGTCGCGCGGCACCCTGCAACAACTGAAGTGCACATAGCTTCACCCTTGCCCGCTGGACTGCAAGAGACACACCTCGCGACGGCATGATGCAGGCAGCTCGACGAGTGCGGCTGCAGCCGCAAGCCCGGCTCCGAAGCCCGCCATGAGCGCGAGCCCCGCCGCCGAGGGATTGGCGGCCATGGTGAGCGGCACCGAGCACGAGCCGGGATTGGCATACTTCTCGCCGCTGGTCAGAAGCGCGCCTTCCAGGCCGAGTGCCTTCGCAAGCTGGCGTACCATGTACATGTTGGCCTGATGCGGCACGAAGATAGATGGCGCCTGAGGGGAGGCAGCGAGAAAATCGGCGAGAAACGACGTTACAGGACCCGCCACGAAACGAAACACGCCGAAACCGTCCATGCGGATCTTGCCGTCCCCGCCGCAGCGCAGCGCGTCCGCTCCCGAACCGTCGGTGTAGAAGTCAAAATGCGCGGGGGCGGCGGAAGGCGGGGCCGAGACGAGAGTGGCCGTTGCCGCATCGCCCATCACGGCTAGAGTGTTGACGTCCTCCGCATCCACATGCGCGCTCTGCACGTCGCCGTCAACAAGCAGCACCTTCCTGCCGGTGGATGCCGCAATCTGGCCCGCCACGAAAAGCCCGTACGGATATCCGCCGCACGCAAGCGAAAGGTCAAGCGCCGCCACGCCGTGCGGCAGCCCAAGCGCGTGCTGCAGACGAACGGCGAGGGCCGGGAAGCGAGCTGGATTCGAGAACGTCACGGCCACCACGCCGCCCACATCCGCGGCGTCAACTCCCTCGAGCGCCAGTCGCGCGGCGGGAAGCGCAAGGTCGTACACAGTCTCGCCGTGCGCCGCGATGCGCCGCGACGGGAAGCCTGTGGACTTCACAATCGACTCGGCCTTGGCAGCGCCAACAAGCCCGGAGAGGATCGAAAGGTTGTCAGCCGCGTTGGCGGGCACGCAGCCGACGACTGACTCGACGAGAAGATGCGGCAGCGAGACCATCACACGGCCGCCGCTTCGCCGAACAAGCGACGCTTCAGCGTCTCGTGGTTGCGGGTCATCGCGAAGGCGGTCTGCTCGGATATGCATCCGCCGCGCAGAAGATCAGCGAGAGACTCCTCCACCGACCTCATGCCGAGCGCGCCGCCCGTCTCGATCATGCCCGAGATCTGCGCCGTGCGCCCGGTGGCGATCAGGTTCGCCACGCCGCTCGTGTTTATCAGCACCTCGGGCACAACCCAGCGGCGGGAGCCGTCGATGGAAGGCACGAGACGCTGCGCCACTACGCCGCGCAGGCACAGCGCCAGCTGGTGGCGTATGGTATTCTGCTCCTCGGCGGGATAAACCGCGACGATGCGTTCGATCACGCCGGCGCAGTCGGACGCGTGAAGCGTAGTGAACACAAGATGCCCAGTCTCGGCTGCGCGGATTGCGGTGCGGATGGTCTCGAGGTCGCGGATTTCGCCCACGAGAATCACGTCCGGATCCTGGCGCATCGCCTCGACGAGCGCGTCGTTGAAGCTCCTCGCGTCGCGCCCCACCTGCCGCTGGCTCACTAGGCAGCGCTCGCTCGTGTGCACAAACTCGATGGGGTCCTCGATAGTGATTATGTACCCTTCGTGCGTGCGGTTGATGCCGTTCAGCAGTGTGGCGAGGGTGGTGGACTTTCCGCTGCCGGTCGGGCCGGACACGATGACGAGCCCGTCGCGCTGCTTGCAGAACTCGGCTATCGAGCGCGGCAGCCCCAGCTCACTCATCGAGCGGAAAGTGTTGTCGAGGCGGCGCATTGCGATTGCCGTGGTGTTCGCCTCGCGGAAGAGGTTGAAGCGGTAGCGCGCGCCGTCCGGGGCGGTTATCGCGCCGTCCACCGAACCGTCCTGCATAAGAGTGCGGCGCACACGCTCCGTGCCGTCGGGGCAGCCGAGGGGCAGGGTGGCCAGGCCCAGCTCCATCGCTATTTCGTCCACCTGCTCGCCGTTGAACGACATCAGGTCGGGACGGGGCGACAGGCGGCCGCGCACGCGGAAGCGCGGCGGCTGGTTTGTGGTGAGATGAATGTCGCTCGCGCCCAGGCTGGCGCATTCGGCGAAAAGACTTTCGAGAATCGGCAGCATGGGCGCGCTCCTTTTTCAGAAATTACGTTACAAGGGAACTCAGCTCTGCGGCGCAGTGGTTTCGCTGGTGAACTGCGGGCGGCGTCCCTTGTAGAACCACATCATCACGGGCGTTGCAATGAAGACGGACGAGAACGTGCCCGCCACGACGCCGATGAGCATCGTGAGCGCGAAGTCGAAGATCGACCCGTCGCCGAACGCGAAGAGCGCCACCACCGCGAAGAACGTGGTGAGGGACGTTATCACCGTGCGGCTCAGGCATTCGTTGAGGGCGCGGTTGCAGAGCGTCTTGAAGTCGCTCTTCTGGTCCTTGCGAAGATCTTCGCGGATGCGGTCGAACACGACGATCGTGTCGTTCACCGAGTAGCCGATGATCGTGAGGATGGCGGTGATCACCAGCAGCGACACCTGGCGGCCGCAGAGCGAGAACAGGCCGAGCGAGATCAGTGCGTCATGGGCGAGGGCCACGAGCGCGCCGAGACCGAATCCGAACTCGAAGCGGAACGCGACGTAGATGAGAATGGCGCAGAGCGAAAGCGCCACGGCCCAGGTGCCGGACTTCTTGAGGTCCGCGCCGACCATGGAGCCCACCTCGTCCACGGAGACGGACTTCACGTTTGCCTTGGGGAACGCGCCCTGCAGCGTCTTCGTCACGTATGCGCCTACGTCGCCCTTGGCGACGGTCTTGCCCTTCTCGGTGTCGGCCGTCTCGCCGGTCTTCACTAGCAGCGTGGAGTCGCCCACGCCTTCCTGATACTGGATGACGGCGGCGTTGTCGAAGGACGTGAGCGCCTTGCGCACGTCGCCGACGGAGGGCTTCGCCTTCTGGTCAACGGAGTACACGAGCGACGTTCCGCCCGTGAGATCCACCGCCAGCACGGAGGCAGGCTGCGTGAACGCGCGGATGAAGAAGATCGCGACAGTAAGCACCACGAGCGAGAACGCCGCGATGCTAACGGGGCGGCCAAGCTTCACGAAGTCAACGTTAGGCACCTTCTTGAAGATGTTGAGCATCTTGAAGGGCTTCATCGACTCGCTGTTCGTCGTCTTGTCGAAGACGAGGCGCGTCACCACCACGGCGGTGAACATCGAGATGATCACGCCGCCGGTGAGGGTAATGGCGAAGCCGCGCACGGGGCCGGTACCGACGATGAAGAGAATGACGCCCGTCACGATAGTGGTGATGTTGGAGTCGAGAATCGCGGTGAATGCGCGGCCGTAGCCGTTTCTGATCGCGCCGCCCACGGAGCTCTTCGCGGCGAACTCCTCGCGGATGCGCTCGAAGATGATCACGTTGGCGTCAACGGCCATGCCGAGCGTGAGCACGAGGCCGGCGATGCCGGGCATCGTGAGAACAGGCAGCTGCAGCGATCCGGTGGCGCCCATCGAGGCGTCCTTGGCGAAAACGCCGAGCACGTTGGCCACCACCACGAGGGCCGCAGGCAGAAGCGCGATGTCGAGGAAGAGCGCCAGGTCGGCCACGAGACCCGCGTACCAGTAGTAGATGAACATGAAGAGCGCAACGAGCGCGAAGCCGAGGCACGCGGCCACCACGCCGGCGTGCTTGGCGTCCTCGCCCACGGTGGGCGAGACGGAGGACTCCGCGAGCAGCTTGAGCGGGGCGGGCAGGGCGCCGGCGTTGAGGTCGTTGGCCAGCTGCTGCGCCTCGGCCGGGGAGAAGTGGCCGGTGATCTGGCCCCTGTTGGTGATCTCGCTCTGGATCTCCGGCGCTGAGACGAGAGTGTCGTCGAGGATGATCGCCAGCTGACGGCCGCGGCCGCTGGGGTTCTTGGAGCCGTTGGGCATGTAGTTGCGCGTCACCTCGCCGAAGAGCTTCGAGCCCTTGGCGTCGAAGGAGAAGGCGATCGCGAGCGCGCCCGTGGCGGGATCGCGGTCCACGGAGGCCGATGTGAGATACTCGCCGGTGATCGGCTGGGCATTGCCCTTGGAGTCGCGGGAGGGCGCGCTGCGGCTCACGAAGGCGCCGATGTAGGAAATGCCGTCCTTGGCCTTCTCCAGCATGAACTGGTAGCGGGGATCGGGCACGTGGAAAGCCGCGAGGCGCGCCGCGTAGCCGGGCTGGGCCGCGACATTGTCGAAGTTCGCGGAGCGCACGAAGCCGGAGCCGCCGCGCTCGTAGCCCTCGGGACACGCGTCGGAGGCCATCAGCTTGTTGACGAGCTCGCCGTTGCGCGGATGCAGAAGACGGAATTCGAGGAACGCGGCGCTCTGAAGCGACTTCTTCATCTTAGCGCGCGTCTCCTCGTCGATGCCGGGCAGCTGCACGAGCAGACGATGGTCCTTCATGCCCTGGATCACGGGCTCGTTCATGCCCATGCCGTCCACGCGGCGGCGCACCACCTGCACGATGCGCGCGTCGCTGCCCATGAGCGTCTCCTCGATCTTCTTCTCCACCTGGGCGGTGTCGTTGGAGAGCGAGGGGTTCGCCGCCACGATCGTCTCGCGCAGCTTGTCCTTGTCGACTCCTAACGTGAAGGACGTGCCGCCCTTCAGGTCAAGGCCAAACCGAAGCTTGTCCTTCACCGGGAACGTGACATAGAAGGAGAATGCCGCGATGATGAACAACGCGAGCCATTTCCAGATGTTGTTGCGCGACGTAGGATCAGTATTCATTTAATGCCTCTTGGGTCCTTTTGCGAAACAGAAAGAATATTATAGTAAATTCGCGGCGGAATTTCAAGTGCCTTGCCGCAGAATCGTCAGGGGGCGGAAACAGACACACCCTGGGTCTTTTTGTTCGTGCGCACGCGCACGGTCTTCGGGAGAGACGCCACCACAGCGCCGTCGGTCACAGTGGCGCCGTTGAGGTCGAGCGTCTTCAGCGCTGGCAGCTTCGCCGCGAACGCCACGCTCACCGGCTCCTTCGCGCCTGAAAGATCCACCACCTCAAGCGCCGTGAGCGCCGCAAGCGCCGCCGTGTTGACGTAGCGGCTGCCCGGAAGCTCTAGCTTCTTCAGCTTCTTGTTGCCGGCGAGGAACGCGAGGTCGCCCACTGGCGCGGACAGGTTTCCGCCGTCCATGTTCCACAGGCGCAGGTACGTGAGATTCGGCAGAGAGGCGATCGGAGAGAGGTCGGGAATCTTCTCGGCGAAGATCTTCAACTCCTCCGCCTGAGGCACCTGGCGCAGCCATTCGACGGACGTCATCTTCGTGAGGCCGCCGTGGAACTTCTTCACCTGCCTGAGCGCGCCGAGCGAGGCATATCCCTCGGGCGGCAGCTCGGCGGCGTAGAAGTACACCCGGTCGAGCTTGGGGCACGCCGCGAGCGGAGAGAAGTCCCTGAGCTTCGCCCCGTAGAACTCGATGTCGGCAAGCTCCGTCATCCCCGCAAGCGGAGAAAGGTCGGCTATCTCCGAGTAGGCGAAATCTAGCGAACGTATCTTGCGCAGAGCGGCAAGCGGGGCGATGTCGAGGTTCTTGACGTCCTTTATCGCCAGCTTCGTGGCGTTGGAGAGAAGCGCAAAAGGCGCAAGCGTAGAGAGCTGCGAGCCGGAGACGCTCACCTCGGTCGCCGAAGGGAACTGGGCTATCGCCGCAGCCACGGTGGCGTCGTCCACCTTGTTGAACTGAAGACGCACGTTCTGCGTGGACATCCCGTCCGCATCGATCTTCTGCTTCACCGCGGCGATCTGCTCGGGCGTTGCGGGCTTCGAGAAGCGCAGCGAACCATACTTGAACTCCGGTTCGGCCGTGTCGGCCGCAGTGGTGCGGGCCTTGGCGAACGCCGCGACGTCGGCCGCCGGAACCACCGCAGCAGGAGCCTGCACCGCAGGCGCCTCTGCCACGGGCTGCTGCACGACCGGCTGCTGAACGACAGGAGCCTGGACAACTGGCTGCGCCACCACGGGCTGCTGCGCCACCACGGGTTGCTGCACTACGACGGGCTGCGCCACAACCACCGGCTGATGCACCACAACGGGCGGAGGCGGAGGAGGAGGCTGCGTGGCTTCGATGGCGATCGTGGCTGCGGTGCCGAGCACGTCCATCGCCTTCGTGAAGCCCTCGGGATCCGAAGTGCAGCCTGCGCAGACCAGCGCGGCGCATCCGAACGCGGCTTTGAGATTATTCATGTTCGTTCTCCTTTATGGTGAAATCACGCTATTTCTTCTTTGCGGGAAGCTCGCCGGTGACGTCCAGTATCCAGGCGACGTCGGCCCAGCAGGGATGCTCTTTGTCCTTGAAAAGTTCGCGCAGGATGGGCAGCTTCACTGTCTCGTCGCGGTTGAGTACGTCGTTGAACACCAGCTCCAGCATTTCCTTGGGCTGTTCCTTGTCGAGCAGGATGCCCACGAGAAGCATCGCGTTCTCGTCGGGAACGAGATTGAGCGCGCGCTGCAGGCATTCCTCCTTGCGGGACTTCGGCACTTTCCCGAACTGTTCGCGGAAG
This sequence comes from Kiritimatiellia bacterium, assembly GCA_017563185.1. Taxonomy (GTDB): domain Bacteria; phylum Verrucomicrobiota; class Kiritimatiellia; order RFP12; family UBA1067; genus RUG572. Next base: position 13,882 of record JAFXIL010000049.1, read on the forward strand.
CGGGCTATGTCGCTCTCGGTGACGGCATTGGCCGGCTCCCGCCACTTGTCGGTGAGCTCGTCGAACGCGTTGACGAGCTTCTCCTCGCGGTCTTCCTCCGTCTCCGGCTCGGGAGGTAAAGGCTGCTCGTCATCGGCGGCGGTAGAGGACGCGTTCGCGTCGCCGCCATCTTCGGCGGCGGCTTTCTCGCCTGCCGGGCGTTCGGCCTTCGCCTTCGCGCCGTTTCTCCGCGTCTCTGCGCTTTCGGCCTTGCCGGAAGTCGACGCCGCCTCATTCTCGCCGGCGGGACTGCGCGCGAGCCATAGCCACGCGACCACGGCCAGCAGCAGTGCGCTCGCCGCCAGAAGCGCCACGCTCGCGATTCTCTGGCTGCCTCTGCGCTTCATTCCTCTCCGCCCTTCCTCTTGCGCGCGAGGCGGCACACCACGCGGTCAGCGCCGAGATTTCTGAAGCCGAGCGCCAGCAGCAATCTGCCGAACCAGCCGGACGCCTCCGCGCGCACTTCGCGCAGCTCTATTCCCTCGCGGTCGCAGAGCGCGCGGAAGTCGTCGAATGTGAAGAAGTGGGTGTTCGGCGTGTCGTACCATTCGAACGGCAGCTCGCTGCCCACGGGCATGCGTCCGGTGAAGAGCAGATGGAAGCGGATTCCCACGGCGGCGAAGTTCGGAATCGTCACCACTGCCTCGCGGGCCTTGTCGAGGATGTTCACGAGAATCTCGCGCGGCTTCTTCACGGTCTGCAGCGTCTCGCTGAGAACGGCAAGGTCGTACGCGCCGTCGGGAAGAAGCCCGAGCCCCCCGTCGGCGTCCTCGTAGAGAACATCGTGGTCCGCGCCCACGCTGCCCACTATCTTTTCGAAGTCGATGTCAATGCCGGTGCCCGTCACGCGCTTCTCGCGAAGGAGCGTGAGCAGCGAGCCTGCGCCGCAGCCGATGTCTAGAACGCGCGAGCCGTCCGGCACCATGTCCACGATCGGCGCGTGCTTGCGCCGCTTGGCGGGCGGCACCTCCACATGGCGCGGCGAGAAGAAGGCGCCCATCAGCCTGCCGAGCTCCTTGGTGTGGGTGAGGAAGCCGTCATGGCCCACCTTGATGTCGAGATGGGCGTAGCTCACGTGCTTTCCCTGGCGCAGCATCGCCGCCGCTATCGTGCGGCTCTGCTCCTCGCTGAAGAGCCAGTCGCCGGAAATCGAGACGAGCAGAAGCCGCGAGGTGATTCGGCGGCAGACCTCGTCGAGCGAGCCGTACTTCACAGACGCGTCGTAGCGGTCCATCGCGTGCGTGATCTGCAGGTAGGAATTGGCGTCGAAGCGGGCCAGGAACTTCCTCGCCTGGTAGCCCAGATAGCTCTCGATGGCGAACATGGTGCCGAACCTAGCCGCGTGCTCCTCCTTCCACGCGGGGTCCCTGGCAAGCCAGTCCTCCTGCAGCTTGCGCCCGAAGCGACGATTCAGGAGGTCGAGCGACAGGTAGGTGATGTGCGCCACCTGGCGAGCCTGCGCGAGGCCGTTGTTCGGGCGGTCCTCGGGGGGGAGGTCGTAGTAGTCGCCGCGGTGCCAATGGGGGTCGAGCGTGATTGCGTAGCGCCCCACTATGTCGAATGCGAGCGCCTGGGCGTTGAGCGCTGCGCCCGAGGCGATCATCACCGCGGCGTCCACCTCGTCGGGATGCGCCGTTATCCACTCTATCACCTGGATGCCGCCGAAGCTTCCGCCCACGAGCCCTGCGAGATGGGTGATTCCCAGCTCGCGCAGAAGCGCGCGGTACACCTCGACGGTGTCGCCGATCGAGAAGCGCGGAAACGCCCCGCCCCACGGCTTTCCGGTGGCTGGGTTCACGCTGGATGGGCCGGTGGTGCCCTTGCAGCCGCCGAGCACGTTCGCGCACACAACGCGGAAACGGTTCGTGTCTATGGCCTTGCCCGGGCCCACGATGCCCTCCCACCAGCCGGTGGACGCGTCGTCTCCGGGATGTCTGCCCGCCACATGCGCGTCGCCCGTTAGAGCGTGGCAGATGAACACCACGTTGTCGTTCTCGGGCTTCTCGAGCCCGCAGCTCTCCCACGCCACGTCCACGCGCGGCAGAACGCCCCCCTCCTCGAGGCGGAATCCCCCCTCGGGCAGCTTCAATGTGGTCACATGCGTCTCTACAACGCCCACGCAGTTCTTTTCTCTTTCACTCACGGCAGAGGATATTATCGCATATTCGAACGCCCGGCACAAGTGCAAAACGGCGCCGCTTAGCGCGTGGCCTACACTCTGCGCAGGGCCTGGCCGATGAGGATCAGCAAGGTGTATATCTCAAGACGGCCCGCTATCATCACGAGGGAATACCACCACTTCACGGCCCAGTGGAGCGAGGCGAACGTCTCGGTGGGGCCAAGCGCGCCGAACGCAGGCCCCACGTTGCCTATCATGCTCAGCGCCCCAGTCACGGACTCCACAAGCCCCAGCCCCGAGAGCGCCCCCACAAGGGACGTCACCGCTACAAGCAGCATGTACACGAATAGGAACGACGCCACAAGCGGCACGAACTCCTCCCTTCCCGACAGCGCGTTGAGGCGCAGCGACACTATCTCGTGGGGATGCAGCAGACGACGGAACTCGTTCTTGAGCTGCTTCCATAGGATGGCCCATCTCACCACCTTCACGCCGCCGGCCGTTGACCCCGAGCACCCGCCGATCAGGAACAGCACTAGCAGCACTATCTGCGCGCCGGGCAGCCAGCGCGCGTAGTCCGCCGTCACGAATCCCGTCGTGGAGACTATGGACGCCACCTGGAACGCCGAATGGCGAAGCGTCTCTAGCGCGTCGCCGTATTGCGGCAGCTCGATCAGCGTCACCGCGCCCACTGCCACAAGGACGATGAGCAGAAAGCCGCGCAGCTCCGTGTCGAGAAACACCTCGCGTATCCTGAAGGTTATGACGTTGAAGTACAGCGTGAAGTTGACTGACGCCAACAGCATGAACGCCGTGCACGTCCAGTCCACCGCGGCGCTGCTGAAGTGCGCCACGCTGTCGTTGTACGTGGAGAAGCCGCCCGTGCCCATCGTCGAGAACGCGTGGCAGAGCGCGTCGAACCACGACAGCCCGAAATAGCGCAGCAGGAGAGTCTGCGTCAGCGTGAATACGAAATAGACGCCCCACAGCGTCTTTGCCGTGGTGGCGATGCGCGACATGAGCTTGCCCTTCTCAGGGCCGGTCGTCTCAGCCTTTATCATGCGGAAGCCGCCCACGCCCAGCAGCGGAATCAGCGCCACCGCGAGCGTTATCACTCCCATGCCGCCAAGCCAGTGCGTCTGGCAGCGCCACAAATTCACGCTCTTCGGCAGCACCTCCACGTTCGCCATCACCGTGGCGCCCGTGGTGGTGAACCCGCTCACGCTCTCGAACACGGCGTCGGTGAACGTGGCCGCCGCGCCGCTCAGATAGAACGGCAGCGCCCCGAAGAGCCCTATGACGATCCATATTCCGCCCACCACGATGAACGCGCCCTCCACGCTGATCGTCTTCACGCCCCCCTTATGTCCGTACCAGAACGCAAGCGCCGTCGCCAGGCTCGCCGCCATCGGCACGCCGAACGCTATCGCCGCGCGCTCCTCGCCGTGCAGGCATCCCACCGTGAACGGCAGCAGCAGCGCCGCGCCCACGATGCCCAGCATGTACGAGAATATGCGGATTACCGAGAACGACATGGCCTCACACCTTCCCGCAGAAGCTTTCGATGATGCGCTTGTCGGAGGAGCGCGTGACGAGCGTCACGCAGTCGCCCTCCTCGAGAACGGTGTTCCCGTGGGGAATCTCCACCGTCTTGCCCGACTCGCGCAGCAGCAGCAGCCACTCTCCCGAGCTCGCGATCTCCTGCACGGCCTTTCCGGCGAACGGACTCTTCCCCGAGACCACGCACTTCACCACCTCGAAGCGCTGGCGGCACACGGTGTGCACCGCCAGCACGTTCTGCCCGCGCAGGCGGCTCAGCACCGCGTCCACCACCGTTCCCCGCATCGGCACCGCCACGTCTATGCCGAGGCTTGACGCCACGTCGTTGAACATCGAGCTCGCGGTGAGAGCTATCACCTTGGAGACGCCGCGCGATTTCATGTAGGAGGCGACGATGAGATTACGGTCGTAGTTGCCAGAAGCCGCCACAAGCGCGTCCGCCTCGTCGAGATTCTCCTCGCGGATGAGCTCCTCGTCCATCATGTCGCCGCAGAGTATCTGCACGTTGCGCAGGTCTAGCTTCGCCTGGCGGCACCTCGCCCCGTCCCAGTCCACCACGGAGACCCTTCTGCACACTCCTCCGTGCATCCTCTCAGCCACGAGCCTTCCCACGTTGTCGGCACCGAATATCACCACGTGCCCGTACTTCTTCACCGCCGGCAGGCGCGCGAACTTCACCAGCACCGCCACGTCCGACTCCTTCGACAGCACTCCTATCCTGTCGCCGTGCGCCAGCACCGTGCTGCCGCAGGGCAGAAGCGAACGCTCGTCGCGGTCCACATACGCTATCAGCGCCTTCCACTCCGGATGGCGCGCCACGTCTGCCACCGCCACCCCGTCGAAGAAGTCGCCCTCCGTCACTTCGAGCTCCGTTATGCAGTAGCCGCGCGCCACGTCTATGACGCGCCCGGCGGCGCCGAGCTCAAGCGCGCGCAGAACGGCGCACTCCGCCTCCTCGTCGGGGTTGAACACCACGTCCACATTGAACGACGCACCCCTGTAGTACGAGAGGTTCCTCACGCGCGCGAGCGTCTTGATCTTCCCGTTCAGCGACTTTGCCAGCATGCTCGAGACGATGTTCATCTCGTCGCTCTCCGTCAGCGCCACAAGAGCGTCGGCCGCCCCCACCCCCGCCTCGCGCAGCGTGGCCTGGTCGTTTCCGCTTCCTTCAACCACCGTGCAGTCAAGCATGTTCGAGGCATGCCGCGCCTTGTCATGGTCGCGCTCCACCAGGCGCACATCGTCGCCCTCAGCCACCAGCACCCTGGCCAGCTGCTCGCCCGTGAAGCCCGCACCTACAACTATCACCTTCATTTCAAAACCTCACACTTTCCCACTTTCAAACCTTCAAACCCATAACCGCATCCGCAAATACCTGAAGATCGTCGTAGCGCGCTTCTGCGTAGTCGTCGAGCCCCGTTGGCTGGCCGTTCACTATGAACACCTTCCCGCCGGCCTGCAGCGTGAGGCGCGGCAGCCCAGCCGCCGGAAAGACCGTGAGAGAAGTGCCCAGAACTAGCATCACCTTCGCCCTTATCGCCAGTTCCTGCGAACGCACAAACGCCTGTTCGGGCAGCGACTCGCCGAAGAAAGTGATATCTGGCTTGAACACGCCGCCGCACTCGCACCTCGGCACCGTGCGCGCGGTGAGCGGGCTCTCCGGCGCATCGGCGATCATGGCGCATATCTCGTCGAACGTCTTCTGCGCTCCGCAGCTGCGGCAGTGGTGCAGAATCCCCGAGCCGTGCACTTCGTACACGGGCGAGGAGCCCGCCTTCTGGTGGAGCATGTCGATGTTCTGCGTAATTATCCCCTGCAGTAGTCCAAGGTCCTGCAGGTGCCTGAGCGCAAGATGCACAGGCCCAGGAGAGTACTCCTTGAGTCCATATACCAGTTCGCGTGCGCCGTTGTAGTATATGGACGGATCGCGGTCAAACCAGTCGATGTCGAATATCCGCTCTGCGTCAGGCTGCTTGTAGAGTCCCTGAGGGCCCCTGAAGTCAGGAATGCCGCACAGCGTTGATATGCCCGCTCCCGTGAGCGCCGCAGTGCATGTGCTATTTCTGAGCGCCTCAATCAGCCTTTCCATTTTCCATCTCCGTTCACTTTTCCTTTGCGCCGCTCTTCACCACGTGCCGTCCCGCCTTGAGCGTCACCTTGCGCCCGCCGAACACGACCTCGGCCGGTGCCGGCGTCTCAAGCGTGAGCACACTGCCGCCCTCCACGCGCACCTTCACCGGCCCCTTCGCCGTGGGCACCACGCCCTCCACGAGCTTCAGCGCGCCCACCTGCGGCGCCACGCGGATCTTCGCGAATCCAGGCTCGAGCGGCGTCACCCCTAGAACGTAGCGCGAGATGATGTTCAGCGGTGCCGCGCCCCATGCGTGGTTCAGGTCGAGGTTCGGCTTGTACTTGGGCGCCCACGCCTCTAGAGTGATGGTTGCGCCCTGGTCGATCATCCCTAGCCAGCTGCGGTCGCCGCGCGAGGTCATGAGGGCAATCGCAGGCTCCGGCCTGCCCGCTTCGAAGAACGCCTCGAGAAGATACTGCGCGAAATACACGCTGCACGCCATTCCGCGCGAGGCGAGATATTCGGCAACTCGTGCGCGGCGATCCGCAGGTACAAGCCCGAACGCGAGCGCGGCCGCGTTCGAATGAAGCGAGGCGTGGTCGGTGCGCTCGCCGTCGGCATACACGCCGCTCGACGCGCGGTAGAACGCGCGCTGGTAGGCGGCGCGCACCTTCTCCGCGCGCGCCGCGAACGCCGCCGCGTCGCCGGGCTTTCCGAGGGCGCGGGCGATGGACGCCATCTCGCGCAGGTTCCTGTAGTAGAAGGCGTTGACGACTGCGTTCACCTCTTCGAACACGAATCCGTCGCGCTCGCCCGTCGGCCAGTCCACGATGTCGCGCGCGCCGCGGGGATTGGACTTCGACACCTTGTTGCGCGCGCTGCCCGTCTCTAGGAGGCCGTCGTCGCGCCTGAAGCGCTCGAGCAGCTTGTCGTCCTTCAGCTGCGTGTAGAACTTTGCGAGCGAACGCGTGTCGCCCGTCCACATCCAGTCGGCCCAAGCCATCATGATGGAATGCTGCTTCCACTCGGTCGGCCACGTGGGATGCTTCATGAGGTACTCGTGGCTCGCGCGGGCGAGTGAGTAGTCGGCGTGGACGGCGTATTCGCCCAGCTGGTTGATGTAGGCATCGGCCTCGTAGGGTATGCGCTCGCGGTCGCCGTCAACATACAGCCCGGCAAACGAGGTGGCCCGCATCGACGCCTTGCAGATGTCGTACACCTTCACGAGTCGGTCGTCGTCGCAGCTGAACGAGGACGCCGCCATGTCCATCGGATACTCCACGGCGACCATCCTCACGGTCTTCGGCGTTATCTCGAACGGCGCGCGGAACACCTCCGCATAGCGGAAAGGCATAACCACTCCGTGGGCCTTTGGAATAGGCACAGCCGCCCCGGACGTGTTGCGCGCATCAGCCACCAGCGGCACGCGGTGCACTCCGTCCGCCGTGATGCGCCCCGTAACGCGCACCGCGCGTATCGTGCCGCCCGGCCTCATGTTCACACTGCCGTCCTTCTTAACCACCTCTCCCAGGCGCACCTCGTAGTCACCGCGCGCGCCCTTCGGCGGCACGAACTCGAGAAAGCCGAACGCCTCCTGCCCGAAGTCCGCAAGGGAACGCCCTTCGATTGGGTGCGTAACTGATTTCGGCGCAACGCGGCGCTGCACCGTGGCCTTGTAGTCGTAGGGATCGCCCCCCGCCGCGCATGCGGCCAGAGTCGAAACGAGCAGCAGCGCGGCTGCGATGTGGCAAATAGCTTTCATGATGTGCCTAGGATTATACCATATTTTGCCCCGCGCCATAAAGCACCTTCTATAACGGGCAAGAAAGAGGCATCATGGAACCCGGCGTGGAATCGAAATGTTGCCAGTGTTGCCAGTATCCAGTTCCAATGATCAATTGGCCATTGGCAACATTGGAACTGGCAACACTTTCACATTGGCAACATTTACCTAGGCGGCGTGTCCCCACGCCGCCCCTACGGCAACTCCACAACCACCTTGAAGAACTTGAACGGCGCCTTGTTTTCTTCGGTGACGGTCTGCCACTCTCCGCCAAGCACCGACGCGCCCATGATAACCGCACGCGCGCCCGCCATCCATCCCGGTTTTCGAGCCCTCCCGCCAATACAAACCTACTAACAAGGCATTCAACGCTCCCTCCGACGCCACATCGGATTCGCTTGGCAAAACAAATGTCTTGAACTGGCTCATCGCTCACCTCGCAGGCTCGCGTCGGCCGAGCTTTCGCTCCGCGAACCCGCGCTCGGCCTCTTGCGACCTTGCTTCGCAAGGCTCCTCGCTACGCTCGTCGGGAAACCTGACGCCTTCGGCGCAGGCGAATCCCGCGCGGGACGCTTTCGTCCGCCGCTCGCCCTTGCCTGCTTTATTCCCCCGTCGGCTTCAAGCGGGGATTTTGAAATTAATGAAAATGAGGCGCATTTTCAGCCGAGCGTATTTGGATTTGGAAACAACAGAAACAACCTGCAAAGACAACCTTTTCTTCTCGCCGCGCAACTGCGCGGCTTTCTTGAATCGG
>JAFXIL010000050.1 GCA_017563185.1 Kiritimatiellia bacterium
AGGGTCGGAACGCGGGTTTTGCCGCTCCGATTCCAACAGTCTGGCGCACACCGATCTGCATGAAACAGATGCGAACGGCGCTCTTTTGTGTAGACCGTGTGCGCCGGTTCCACGTAGCGACAACGCTGCTCGCAATAGAACCGCCTGGATGAGTCGCGCGTGTTGGGATCGAGCCATTGACAGGGCGGATAGAATACCTTGCTCATGTTATGGGTTCTCCGATCGGCGGTGCATTCGTCGGGCGCGTCGTGTAGGCGAAACGGCCCCAGTTCTGAGGCGGCTTCGCATCAAAGGCTACTGGATGTTCGCAGCGAGTGGGTTCGAACACCCGCAGAGCTGTAACCAACTTCTTGCCGGCGTATGCCTGCAAGTCCTCAAGCGATGTCCCTGTCAGGTTCTTGGTATAGACGCGGTTGGACTTCACCATGTCCCAAACCACCAGCGGGATGCCGGTCACGGATTCGGAGAAATAAAGCCATCCAGTCACCTTGGAAACCGGTGCGCTTTCGTAAATATAAATCCGTTCATAAAGCGGAGGAGGCGCTTTCCGAAATTCCCAATGCTTTTTGCCCTCATAGATTGCCTTGGCGTATTTCGGCTTGATTGACATCACAATCACCTTCGGCCGTTTCGGCGTGCGCAGCAACTTCCGGGCGAAGTCGGGGTGGCCCAATAGAAAGGCCGCGTTAATTGCATTTATATTCATGCCGCGGCGCTCCTGATGTTGATGCGGATGTGGGTCAGGGTGTCGTAGGCGCGGGCGTCGTAGATGAGCCTCACGCCGCCAGTCGGCAGCGGCTGGTACACGACCACATGGTCGAAGCCCATGAAACAACGCGCCGTCCTACCGTCGATCATGCCGCGAAGGAGCCGCCGCCGGTGCGTGTCGAGGATCTGGAAGAGCACCAGCAGGTTGTCCGGCGCACAGTCCATCCAGAACGACGAGTCGCGGAGGTCGCGTCCGCACGCTATGCGCGCCTGCTCAACGATGCCTGCGAGGTATTCCGCCGCCTCGGTCGTGCCGAGAACGCAGCCCTTGAGCTGCATCACCTGGGCGCAGCAGATGCGGACAAGTGCTGCACGTCTGGCGGAGTCCGCAATGGCGAAGCCCGCCGCCGCGGCGTAGTCGCCGGCGTCAGCCGCAAAACGGCGCATTACCGCGTCGTAGTCCGTCGTGCGGTTCAGCTCGGCGAGATGGCGCTTGCCGCACTCTTCCCACATGACGCGCTTGCGGTACGCCTCGCGCTCCGCCGTTGCACCGTGCCCTAGCTCGGCGCACGCGGCCGCGAGCGCGCGAAAGAGCGCTGCGCGCTGCGCCTGTGTTATCGGCCTGCAGCTAGCCATTCGCCACCTCCTCCGCCTTGGGCCAGCAGTCGGCAATGTCGAGCCTAATTTGGCGGAAGTCTGCCTGCGTCGACGGCCTGACTTCGCAGGCAAGATACCGCTTTCCCTTCTGCGGCTTGATGGCGTCCTGAAGGATCCTCTTCGCCTCGCGCCAGTCTGCGTTGTCGATCTCCATCCTGAGGAGCGACATGATCTTGCCGGTCGACAGGAATCCCTGCGCGTTGGCCTTGAACGCCTCTGCGACAATGAGCTTCAGAGCCTGGGCATCGTTGCCGCCGATCTTGGCAAGCACCCCCTCGACGTAGCCGAGCATCAGAACGCGGGCGTGGACGACGCGCTCGTCGAGGAGGATGTTGTACTGTTGGCGTATCGAGACCTGG
>JAFXIL010000051.1 GCA_017563185.1 Kiritimatiellia bacterium
CGCCGTACTTGCGTGCGGGGATCTCGCCAACTACGGACTCAGGCAGCAGCTCGAAATGCTTGCCGAGACGTGGTTCAAGGTGTTTCCCGACGGCAGGCGGAGCGACGGCGAGCCGGTGGTGAACTTGATGCACTACGGCGACCACGACATGGCTCTGCATCATGTGGATCGTGACGAAGCGAAGGAACTTGTGCCGGATGACGATCTCCGTCACGCATCGGCGATTTACAATGGCGACAGGAAGGCGATCTGGGAGGCCTGTTTCAAGGAGCCGTGGGAGCCGATCGCGGTGAAGCACGTGAAGGGGTTCCCCTTCGTGCTGTACCATTTCTCCCGCGGCACGCCGGACAATCCAAGCGGGCAGAACGCGCCGGGTCTGAAGGAGGTGCTGGAGAAGCTTGAGTACGATCCGGAGAAGCCCATCTTCTTCTCCCAGCACCGCGTTCCCAAGGGCACGCTCAACTACGGGCAGGACGATGGCGACACGACGCGCCTTTTTTCGAACTATCCGAATCTCGTCGCCTTCTGCGGACATTGCCACATGAGCGCGACGGAGGAGCGTTCGATCTGGCAAGGCAAGTTCACGAGCATACAGGTGCCGTCGCTGCGTTTCTGCTGCACGGGCGCCGGGCGCGAGAACGGATACAACACGACTGACCGTCCGCCGATACATCCGTTCCAGATGTTGCCGCAGCACGAGGGCAGCGGATGCACGCATCAGGGAATGTTCTGCACGGTCGGCACGAAAGGCTTGTCGATAAGGCGCTGGGACTTCGAGGAGGGGAAGATTCTCGGTCCGGACTGGGTGGTGCCGTTCTCGAGCTTCGCGCAAAAGCCGGAGGATAGGCCGTTCGCGCCCGCGAACCGGGCGAAGGCGCTCAAGCCAGTGGAGTTCGCGCAGGACGCGACGGTGAACGTGGAGTTCACCAAAGGCACGGATCGCGGCGGCAACAAGCACGACTTCTTCACCGTCTCGTTTCCGCCGGCGGTGCGCGGTCTCGAGCGCTCGAACGACTACGAGGTGACGCTTGAGTTGAAGAAGGACGAGGTGGAGCGCAGTCTGATATCGAAGCGCGTGTTCTCGCCGAGGTACATGTACGGCGTCACAAGCGAGACGGAGCCGGTGGTCTGCAACTTCTCGTCCGAGGAGGTTCCGGTAGGCTGGCTGCTGCGGTTCGTGGTGAGGCCGGTGACCACCTTCAACGTGAAGGGCGCGCCGATCTCTACGCCGTGGGAGTACCGCGTGTGGGGCAAGAGCGCCGAACAGGCTGAAGTCCTCGCGCGCAAGATGAATTAGAAGGCATCGCAGGTGTCAGGCTATTGCCGCTCCATGTCGACATGGAACTCCATGCGTTGCAATTGTGGTATACTGATTCGCGAAAGGAACCCCACATGAAGACAATCAAGGACAAGCAACTTCTCATGGGCGCCGACTGGGCCGGCTTCCCGCTCAAGGAGGCCGTCAAGGCCCATCTTGAAAAGAAGGGGTGGACCATCACGGACGTCGGCGTGACCACGATGGGCGACCAGCGCGACAACACCGACCTCATGTTCCACCGCATCGGCCTCAGAATCGGCTCGCTCATCGCCGAAGGCGAATTCGAGCGCGCGCTCGCGTTCTGCGGCACGGGCATGGGCATCCACATCGCGGCGTCGAAGTGCCCGCACGTCATGGCCGGCGTCGTCGAGAGCGTCCCGGCCGCCCTGCGCGCCATCACCGGCAACGGCGTGAACGTCCTCGCGATGGGCGCCTTCTACGTCGCCCCGCAGATGGGCTGCGACATCGCCGACGCCTACCTCGGCGCCTCGCTCGGCTCCGGCTACGAGTGGTGGAAGAACTTCTACGAATTCCACAAGCTCGCCATCGACGAACTCGAGGCCTTCGACTACGCCGAATACAAGGCCAACGGCTTCAAGCTCAAGCACCTCGGCGAAGTCCCGCTTGAGCTCGAGACCAAACCCGAGGCCTAGATCCATGAATATTTAGCCGCAAGGGACGCAAAGTCCGCAAAGGTATTTTCCCTAGGCGTCCTTTGCGGCGGGGCCGAGCCGTCTGCGCTGACCTGTGCTATCATTGAATCCGATGAACGGCAATCTTCCATTCCGCATTCCGCATTCTGCGTTAAGTCTTGCGCTGGCATCGCTCGCGATGGCTGCCTCGGCAGCCGCGGAGCCGCTTCGCGTGGCGCTCACCTTCGACGATTCGCTGAAGGACCATCTGCTCATCGCGGCGCCCATGCTTGAGGAGCGCGGATGGCGCGGGACTTTCAGCATCGTCACCGACTGGGTCGGCAAGGACGACAGTCACCTCACGTGGGACGACGTGCGCGAGCTCGTCAACCGCGGACACGAAATCGCCACCCACACGAAGTCGCACCAGAATCTCGTATCCCTGCTTCAAAAGGGACAGGAGGCGGAAGTCCGCCGCGAACTCCTCGAGTCGACGGACAGGATTGCGGCCGAGACTGGTTTCGCGCCGCGTTTCATGGTTTCGCCGTTCGGGAGGAAGAACGAGACCACGGCGCGCCTCTGCCGTGAATGCGGGTTGCGGCAGGCCGAAGTGCCGCGCCACAACTTCGGCTCCAACAACTGCGACCGCGCGGCCGCCGTGGTGGAGGACCTTCGCAAAAAGGGCGTGGAACGTGCCGACATCCTCCACCACGGCGTCTCCGCCGCCGACCACGGCGGCTGGTGTTCCTTCGCCGACCGGGAGAGTTTCCGCAGGCACCTCGACGCCCTCGCCGAACTCGAGCGCAAAGGCGAAATCGTTGTGACGGACTATGACGGCATGGCCTCCTCGTGCGCCCTCAAGTCGCAGGTCTGGCCGCGCCACGGCGTCCTCTCGCTCTCCTTCGACGACGCCAACTTCGGCCAATGGGAGGCCGCGCTTCCCCTCTTCGCGAAATACGACGCCCGCACGACGTTCTTCGTCATCGGCACGAACCGCCTCGACTTCATGCGGAAGGCCCTGGCGGCCGGCCACGAAATCGGCATCCACGGACTGAACCACCGGGATGCGCCGGCAACGGGCTCGGAACGCGACGAGAACTGGTTCTGGAAGGTCGACATCGCCCCGCAACTGGCGGCCCTCGGCGAAGCGGGCATCCCCGTCCGGTCCTACGCCTACCCGAACTGCCGCCGCACCGACCGCACCGACGCGCTCTTCTTTTCCCACGGCATTCCGCGCGTCCGTGGCCTTGGAGCGCCCTTCCCCCCAAGCCCGAACCCGCACGACCCAAAGGGCGAGAAGCTCGACAAATGGCGTCCGGTCGCGACGGCCGACGGCTTTTTCCTCCCGGCGGCAGACTTCCTCAGGGCGCGTCTCGTCCCGAATGTCATCATGGGCGAGAACTACCACACCGACATCGAGGACATCATGCGGGCAATCGCCCGGGCCGGGGAGCGCGGCGAAGCGCTCTTCATCGTCTCGCACGGCATCTCACCCGACGCGAAGGGCATCAGCATGAAGACCGAATGGCTCGAACGGATGCTCTCCGCGGCCAACGGCCTGGGCGTGCTTGTGCGGGGAATACGCTGACATGCTCAGTGCGAAGTCCAAGTCCAATCTCATGTTTTTCCCGTGGAACGGGACGCACCCGCAGGATGCCTTCGCCGGCGTCCGCGGGGAGGCCGCCGCGCGGCACTGGGACTTCCAAAGGCCAAGGATTTGAGGCACGGGACACTAGCGGCGGGACAACGCGGAGCGTATGGCGACAAAGATAGCGGCGACTGCCATCGCGGCAAGAAAGACCCACCACGTGGCGCCTTCCATTTCCGAAAGCTGGTCGCCCACGAAGACGTAGAGCATGGAAACAACCGCGTTGCCAAGGGCTAATTGCAAGGCCGCGGCACCGGCGGGCATCCTGCCGATGCCGGCGAAGACGGCCGACGCTTCGGCCAGGATGGGAACGGGGCGCATCGCAAGCAGAAGCCACGGTCCGAAACGCCGCTGGAAATCACGGAGCGCGGCCATGTCGGATGCGCCGACAAGCCTCTCGGCCCGGGCCGAGGCGAACCGCCCGAACGCATAGCCCATGGCGGCGCTGGCCGACATGGCCGCAAACGACACCGCGAACCCGACCCACGGGCCGAGGAAGAGCCCGCACGATGCGCTTGCGAGACTTGAAGGCACTGGAAGGAAAATGTCGCTGGCAAGGACTAGGAAAAGAACGGCGGCGACCAGAAGGCGGTTCCCGCCGGTCTTTTCGACGGCGGCTTTCGTCCATGCGTCGATTGCGTCGCCCCACACGGCGAACGAAATCAGGACTATGAACGACACGGCGAGAAAAAGGGCAATGGTGCGCCAGGGGATGGAGTTCTTCATACTTGTCTAAACGCATATCAGCCACCGCCGGTTCACGCCGATCCTTGAAAAGCGGCTGCGCGACGGACCCGCCGCCACCACCAACGGCAAGGACAACCCCGCCGAACGCGTAGAGGCATTTTTTCCGTCAAGCCACCCGCGCAAGTGACATAACGCTTGCAGTGCCGATGATAATATGCTATCATTCTTGCCATGAAATGACGCAGAAAAAGGATTTTTCGTGGAATACTTGCAATAGAAGACATGTTGACCCGGTGCTCCAACCAGCGAAGCAAAACACCCATTAGTATGAGAGACGCGAATAAAGACGCAATCGGGATGGCCGCGCGGCGCGAACGGCTGCTGGAGGCCGGGTTCCGTCTCATGTCCGACGAGCTTGAGGCGATCAAGCGGATGATTCTCGACTCGCTCACAGGCGGCCGGCGGTTGTGAAAGCCTTGCCGTAAGGCCCTATGCGACAGGAGAACGTAAGAAAGGGGATGAAAGAATGCAAATGAAGGCATTCGCAATTTTAGCGGCTGCGGTCGGCTTCGCGGCATGCGCACTGGGCGAGACCGTCACGGCCGAGCCCTCCCTTATCACCACGCGCGAAGGGCTTGCGGCGATCGCGGATAACCTCGCCGGCTCCTACACGCTTGGCGCGGAAATCGACCTCGGCGATTCGGACTGGACGCCGATCGGCACGGAATCCGCGCCGTTCACCGGAAAGTTCCACGGCAACGGACACGCCATCCGCAACCTCGCCTGCACGAACAGCCTGACGGGCGCCGACTATCGCGGACTCTTCGGCTGCGCGAGCAACGCGACGATCGAGTGCGTCTCCGTCTCGGGAATGGTCGCGGGCAAGCAGTACGTTGGCGGTCTTGTTGGATACATCACGGGCGGAACGGTCATCAGCAACTGCATCGCGACGGTCGAGGTTGCGGCGACCAACTCCTACGCCGGAGGTCTTGTCGGGGCCTGCGCGGGCGGCAATGCGACCAATCGGATCGTCAACTGCCGTGCGGACGGCTTCGTGAGCGGCGACGGCTGCGTGGGCGGCTTCATCGGCTACGTCTATGCCCCGGCCGTGATCTCCAATTGCGTGGCGCGCGGCGATGTGCGTTCAGCCGCCAGCTACTACGGCGGCTTCGTCGGGCGGATCGCCCACGATGACGCGACGATCAGCGGCTGCTGGTGCTCCGGCGCCGTGTGGGGCACGGGCGGCGACATTGGCTCGTTCATCGGCCACCACGTGAGAGGAACGAATGTCAACTGCGCGGTTTCGGCCTACGCCAACGGTCCGCGTCCGTTCTGCGGGAACAACCCGGCCATCACGGGCGGCAGGCTCACGCAGGCGGAAATCAAGGCGCTCTCCGATGGCTGGCCTGAAGCGCCGAAGCGCGCCAAGTCCGGCGCGATGATTCCGATTTCGACACCCGAGGAACTGCTCGCCGTCACGAACAA
>JAFXIL010000052.1 GCA_017563185.1 Kiritimatiellia bacterium
AAGGCTGCGG
This sequence comes from Kiritimatiellia bacterium, assembly GCA_017563185.1. Taxonomy (GTDB): domain Bacteria; phylum Verrucomicrobiota; class Kiritimatiellia; order RFP12; family UBA1067; genus RUG572. The sequence goes on from JAFXIL010000052.1 coordinate 11, forward strand.
AGAATTATGGAGATGCGCCCTGACGCGCCGTCCGCATGGACGAAAAAATCCCCTGCCGGCAGCGCTTGTGAATCTCGCGGATTCAGTCAGCGAATAAATACGCCCAGTCCTTCCGGGCGGCGCAGCAGAAGGCCCTTGCCGGTGCTTCTGAGGTAGTAGCGTTCGGCGGTCTCCGCGTCGAGGGCGAATTTCACGGACGCGTCGGGAGCCTCGTCGCCCCACATCATCAGGTATCCGGCGAAGGCGCCACCTTCGTCCTTCGAGCCTGCAAGCTCCTTCAGCCCTTCGCGTCCCGCCAGGTTCACCGTCACCCTGGCGTTCGCCGCGAACGAGACGCCAAGATGCGAGGGCTTGACGCCTTGACTACCCGCGAAGGACGATTCCGCAGGGAGGGCGGTCGTTCTGCCCGAGAGGTCGATTGTCGATCCGTCCTGCATCGTGCAGCCGAAGAAACTGTCCGTATTGGGCACGAACGCGCCGTGCACTTTCAGCACCCCTGTTCCGCTTGATTCGTTTCCTGCGTAGCTGACCACGTAGTCTCCCAGCTCAATCGTGATGTCTCCGCTTAGCGCAAGCGGGCTGCCCGACACGAACCTGACGGTTCTCATGTCGCAGCTAGCGTCGAAGCGCAGCCAGCCCGTGCCGGACGTCTCCAGCGTTCCGTTCGAGATGACGGAATATTTGGCGTACAAGATCCTGCCATACGCCATGGACACCGAGAGCTTGTGCCCGCCGAGGTCGAGCGTTCCCCCGCCGAAGACGATGGCCTGCGGCACGTTCACGAAGGAGTCCTTTGTGAGCGTGCCTACGCCAGATCCGCCCCAGCCCGGCTGCTTCATCTCTATGCCGCTTGTGATGGTGCCGCCGTCGAGATCGATGGAAAGCGCGCCGTTGAAGTCGTAGTTGCCGCGCAGGTCGAAGAACGCGCCCTCGCCCACTACGATCTTTCCCGAACCGAACGCGGTATAGCCCTTCGCAGGGCTGTACGTGTCGTTCGCGCCGTTTCCGTCCGGCGGCTGCGCCGTGCCGCCCGCCACCAGCGTTCCGCCGGTGTACGCCTGCACCATGTGCGACGCGAACGTGCCAGCGCCTTCCTTCACCAGCTTGACGTTGCCGCCGATGACGACGCTGTCGTTGGCCATCCATCCCGCCGCGACATTCGCGCGCAGTTCGCCGGTCGTGCCGCCGTCCGAGTTGGTGATGGCGGCGTTTGCAGGGCGCAGCGACACCTTGTCAACGCCGCCTCCAGGGGTTGTCGCGCTGCGGCCGGCCCCGCGGAAGGCGACCGTGTGGATTCCGGCCGCAAGGTCCAGATCGATTGCGTTCTCCCGCCACGTCGTGTTGGGGCACGGCGCCGCCAGCACGGTTTCGCCGTCGACGACTGCGCCGACGGTAAGCGTGTTGTTGTATCCGCCGCTCCTTGCCGCAGTCCAGAACGAAAGGCGGTACTTGCCGGCCTCCGGCACCGTCACCTGCTGCGAGACCAGCGAGGACGAGTCGCTGTTCTTGTTGACCCAGTATCCTATGTGGAAAGCTCCGTCAGGGGCGTTCGCGCACCAGTTGCCGCCAGTCACCCAGGATACGGCCGCATTGTTGTCGGCGGCCCTCTGGCTTTCCCAGGCCTTCGGATACACGGCCTCGGTGAAGCCCGACCTGTCGCCGGAGGGCGTGCCCGCGAAAGTCTCGAAGCTTCCGTTCTTGACGAACTCCTCTCCGCGCCAGCCTGTCGCGTCCATTGAAAGGTCGTGCCCCGCGAGGTCGATCACGGCGCCGCCCGCGAGCGTCACCGGGCCGAGCGCGCTCCAGTCGCAGTCGGCGGAAAGCGTCTGAGACTCGGCGACCACACGCACGTTTTCGTCCACTGAGATTCCGCAGCGGTCGTACGCGCCGCCGGCCGACTGGACGAGGCGCAGGGACGACCTGCGGCGGAGCGAGACGTCGTCGAACAGCGCGCATGGGTTTGACGCGCCGCCCGTCCCGTCCGACCGGAACGAGATTTCGTGCGTGCCTGCCGTGAGCGCAACGTCGAACACCGTCTTCCGCCAGGCAACATCGCCGCATGTGGCGTACCCAAGCGGCTGTCCGTCCACTTCCGCGTGCAGGCGCATGTTCTTGAATACGGCGTTGCCGGGGCGGCACGACGTCCAGAATGAGAGCCTGTAGAGACCAGTCACCTCCACCGTCACGGTCTGCACAAGCGCCGCATCCCTGCCGGCGGCGTCTTTGCACCACCAGAAGACGGAAAAGCCGCCGTCGTGGGCGGAAACGCCGGAGCTCCACGCCTTGTCGTTGCTCTTGGCCCAACCGGACGACGCGTTTGCACCAAGTGCGTATGTCCAGGAATCCGGCGCGAGGCCATCTGCGGCAAAGCCGCCGGACGTTCCGGAAATGGCTGCATTGAAAACCTCGAAACTGCCGTTGGCGACGAGATTTGCGGTGGACGAGACGATGCGGCCTTCCCCGGCGAGCCCGCCCACCCTGAGGTCGTGCCCGTTGAGGTTCACGACCACGCCGGCGTTTATCGTCACGGTGCCTTCCGAACTCCAGTCCTCGTCGGCCTCCAGCGTGTAGTCGGCCTCGATAGTTCTGCCTGCATGGAGCGCGTACGCACACGCCGCCATGGCCGCTGCAAACATGAATCTCGATTTCAGCATTGTTCTTCTCCCGTTAGCCGGAACAACAGTCGTTACACGTCTAGTTTACCAAACCCCCGCACTCCGCGCAAGTGCCCAGAATGGAAATCGGGATATGCGCCAATGCGCGGCCAATCCGGTGAATGTTGGCGCTTGACGGTTGAAGGCGGGCATGGTATCATTTGACCATGAAGACATTCGTGGCAATATCATCCATGGCCGCAGCGGCGTTCTGCTGCGGACCACTTCCTACGCTCGCGCAGACTGCGCCCACGGCGCTGCAGTCCGTGGCGTCCGAGCCGGAGGCCGTGCGGGCCGCTCCCGGCGTGGCTGCCTCGGTGGAAGCCTCAAGCGGCTGGCTCGACGCCTTCACGGGCATGGTGGATACGGCCGGCAACTGGGTGTGGGGTGTGCCGCTCATAGCCGCCATCCTGGCCACAGGAATGATCCTCACGCTCTATCTGCGCCTCAGCCACGTCTTCAACCTGAAGCGCGCCTTCAAGTACATGTTCCAGCAGGAAGAGGGGGATGGCGTGTCGGGCGAGGTGAGCTCGTTCGGCGCGCTGTGCACCGCGCTCTCGGCGACGATCGGCACGGGAAACATCGTGGGCGTGGCCACGGCGATAGGCACGGGCGGACCCGGCGCCCTCTTCTGGATGGAGGTGGCCGCGTTCTTCGGCATGGCCACGAAATACGCAGAGGGTCTGCTAGCCGTGAAATACCGCGAGGTGGCGGCAGACGGGCGCGTTCTTGGCGGCCCCTTCTACTACATCGAAAAAGGACTCGGCCGCCGCTGGAAACCGCTCGCCGTGGCGTTCGCGTTCTTCGGCACGCTCGCGGGAATCATGGGCATCGGCACCATCACGCAGATCCACGGCATCACCTCGGCCGTGCAGCGCTTCTTCGATCCGAACTTCAACCCCTCAGACATGGCGACGGGCATTCAGTTATTCGGCACCTCATACTCCATACCGGTGGTCCTGGCGGGCATCGCGGTGACGGCGTGCGTGGGCCTCGTGGTGATTGGCGGACTCAAGCGCATCGCAAAAGTCTCGATGGTGATCGTGCCCTTCATGGCCATCTTCTACGTGGCGATCATCGTGTTCCTCCTGATGGGCAACCTCTCGAAGGTGACCGAAGCGGCGGAGCTGATCGTGAAGGCCGCGTTCAACCCGAAGGCGTTCACGGGCGGCGTGGTGGGAACTGTGTTCATCGCCATTCAGAAAGGCGTGGCGCGCGGCATCTTCTCGAACGAGGCGGGCCTGGGGTCCGCGCCGATCGCCGCCGCGGCAGCAAAGACGAACGAGCCGGCGCGTCAGGGGCTCGTGTGCATGACGGGCACCTTCATCGACACGATCGTGATCTGCACGATGACGGGCCTTGCGATCGTCGTCACCGGCGCATGGGAACCGTCGCTCGGGCTCAAGGGCGTCGACATCACGATCGAGGCGTTCAGTCGCGGCCTCGCCTTCCTCGGCCCGCATTCGAGCATAATCGCGTCGTTCTTCCTGATGACGGCTCTCGCGTTCTTCGCGTTCACAACGATTCTCGGCTGGGCATACTACTCGGAGAAATGCCTCGAATACCTCGTTGGCACGAAGCGCCCATGGGCCATCAACACATACCGCATCGCCTACGTCGCAGTCGTGTTCGTGGGGCCGTACCTCACGGTGTCGGCGGTGTGGGGCATTGCGGACGTCTTCAACGGCCTCATGGCGTTCCCCAACCTCGTCGCGCTGGTCCTTCTCTCGCCTGTCGTGGCGCGCACGACGTTTGACTTCCTGGCCAGAACCAGATCGACGCGAAGGCGTGTGGAACGCCATTGATCCATGCATGCTCGCCGTTGACGGCCGCGCATGGATGTTCTTCGGCTCGCTTGCGGACGGCATTCACCGCATCGAGCTTGCTGCCGACGGGCCGTCGGTGAAAGCGGGAGCGAAGCCCGTACACGTGGCCGGCGTGCGCCATCCCAAGGACAAAATGAAACGCGCATGGGAAGGCTCGTATCTGCACTTCCGCAAAGGCTGGTGGTACCTCTTCGTATCAGGCGGACACTACGGCAACCACACCTACTATCTCACCGTGGGACGCTCCCGCACAGTTGCGGGAGTGCGTGAAATTCTGGGGGCCTGCCGCAGAGCGCGTGTCGACGCAGGACATGCTCGATGTCCTGTCGGTCACCGGCGGTGTGCCGCGTTATCTTGAAGAGATCAACCCCGCGCTGTATCCTTCGTCATCATTTCGGACTAGCGGACGAAGACGACGAGGCCGCTCAGAACGTACAGCCCGTCGTCCTTGGCGACGAAGCTGTACTTCGCGGTCGTGGCGTTGACGCACTTGAACTTCACGCTGCCGATGTTCGCCGGCTTGGTCTCGGGCGTCCAGGAGATGATGGGGCCCTTCGCCGATGGACGACTCTCGCCGAACTTCATGTTCACAACAGCGCCGTCCGCAAACTTGAGCGTCTTCTCGCCGTCCGTGAAGTTCGCCACGATCGGCAGCGGCGTAGCGCGCGCGGTGAAGTCTATTGTCGATCCGTCCTGCAATGTGCAGCCGTAGAAGCGGTCGTGCGCGGCCGGCTTGAACGTGCCGTAGACGTTCAGCGCGGCACTGCCCGCGTTGAAGTCCTGGTCGAAGACGGCCTCGTAGTCGCGCACGCTCAGCGTCGCGTAGAGGCGCAGCGCGCAGTTCACGCGGAAGTCCACGTTCGTCGCAGTGTTCTCTTTGCTGGCCGGGGCGTAGGCATCGTCTCCGGTCTGCAGCCAGCCGCCGCTTCTCAGGTCGATCGACCCGTTCTTGATCTCCGTGTTGCAGAGCAGGAACATCTTGCCCAAGGTGACATCCACCGCAAGCGCATGCCCCGCAAGGTCAATCGTGGTCGACGTATGGCTGTTGCCCACCATGCCATAGCTGCTGACGATGTCGATCGACGAATCGGCGGCGAGCGAGACGTTCTTCAGCATGGCGTTGTTGTGGTCGTAGTCGTAGTGCGTGCTGCGGATCGTGCCGCCGGCGATGATGAATGAATAGTCATGGAACAGCTGGCAGCCGTACATGTCCAGCACGGCACCCTCCGCAATCTGAATCGGCAGAGCGATGGCGCCGAACGGACGAGATGAGCCGTAGATGTTTGGCTTTAGCGTGCCGCCGGCCAGCTCGGTGCCGCCGGTGTACGTCTGAGAAATGGACGCCACGTACACGCCATCGCCGTCCTTGACGAACTTTATGTTGTTGTTGGCGAACTCGCTCTTGCCGAAATAGACGCTGCTGTTGCTGCAGAAGATGTTCTTGGCCGGCTTGCAGCGCAGCTCCGCCGTGTGCTCGCTGGCGAAGTTGACGATCTTCGCGTATACCGACTCGTCGCCCGTGACTCCGTCAACCGCAAGGCTGTGCCCGTTCAGGTCGATCACCGAGCCCCCAAGCTGCAGCGCCCCGCCGTGTCCGCTCCAGTCCTCGTCTTCGGCGAGCGTGACCATCGGCGCGGCGAAAAGGTCGAAGATTCCGTAGCCGCCTCCGTTGTATTTGACCGCAACGGTGTCGCCAGCGTTCACGAACCCTCCGCTTGCATTCACGAAGTGGAAGCCCACTTTGTTGCTGTTCGCGTTGGCATGTCCCGCCGCGACGGCGCAGCCGTACACGCCGTCTACGCCGTTCGTGAAGTTGACTATCATGGCCTTGTTCCAGCCGCCGTCGTAGATCTGGAACTCCACGCGCATAGAGCGGACAGAATCGCCGTCGTATTCAAACGCCTTGTACATCCCCATGCCCTCTCCGTTCTTGCCGGAAATGTGCGCGCTTGCAAAATAGCATCCGAGATACCTGTCCTTGACGTCGTCGAGCGTCAGGACAGGCTCGCCCGCCGGATTGGCCCACACGAGCAGGCTCTCGTTCTTCTTCATGTACTTGGACGCCTTCAGACCCGCGAGACCGTATCCGCCGTCCGTCCATGACGCAGGATGGTTGTTGTTGCCATTGGCAGTGTGGCTCGACTGGTCGCAGTCAAAGGTGGGCTTTCCGTTCTCGTCAAGCCAGGCGAATTTGAAGTTCACGTTGTTCTGGCTGTTCAAGAACTGCCCCCTGGCATGTCTCGCCCACACGCCGTCGGCACGCGTCTCCAGCTCTATCGCCACCGACTTGGTGTGCCGCGGACTTCCAGTGTCGTATATGTTGAACACGCAAAGCGCATTCGAAACTGACGTCTCGTCCGCCGGAGTGAACGTCTCGAACTGCTGCGCGAAGACGAGCTGCTTGGTGCTTGTAAAACCTCCGCAGAACCAGCCGGAGAACTCGTATTCGCCGTCCTTCAGCTCCTGAAGCGTCACATCGTCGAACACCTTCGTCCAGCCGCCCGGCACGCACGGCAGCTTGGTGACGTCCTGGATGTGCTGGTCGGAGCCGTAGAACATCTTGCTGCGGTATACGGGCTGCACCGCACTGACGTGCAGCGCGCACACGCCGTATCCCGCCGTTGAATTGGCGCCGCTAATGGCCCCTGCCTGGCCGTAGAATCCGGGAACGCTCTCACCCGTTATCGCGTTCATCGTTCCGTCGTCGTTGACGAACCTGTATCCAACCTCCACGCCGTCCTTGTACACGGACTTGGTCGACTGCCCATAGACGCCGCCCTCGCCGTTCGTCAGCTCCACCACCGTACATTTGACATGGCCGTCTTCTTTGTACTGGAACTCGAGCCTGATGAGCGTCGCCTTGCCCTCGCCGTCAACGGCGACCGACTTGTTGTACGCGTTTATCGGCTGGCCGATTGAGTTGGGGCCTGTGGACACGCCGCAGATGGTTCCGGAGAAGGCATTGTCCTTTATGTCGTCGAGGGTGAGGGCCGGCTTGCCCTCCTCGTTCGCCCAGATGAGCGCAGGCGCGTCCTTGGGCGGAACCTTGACGATGCTCAGCCCGCACGCGCCATATCCGCCATTCTCCCATCCGGCCACTGTGCTAGGCGTCGCCTTGGGAGAATTGGCGGAATCGCAGCTGTATGTTACGCCGCCGTTGCCGTCCAGCTCGGCGAACACGAAGTCAGGCTGACTGCCGCCCACGTACTGGGCCCGCGCGCCGCGTGCGTACACGCCATCCGCGCCGTCGGTGAGCTCAAATGCGATGGACTTGGTGTACTTGTCGTCCACGAACGAAAACACGCCCACGATCTTCACGACGGCGTCCGTATCTGGATCTCTGCAAATCAGCACATCCTTCGCCTGCAGCGCGCGCCTGATCATGGAGGTGCCGCACTGCCACGCGCCGAACACGTAACCCTGCGAAAGAAGCTCCTGCACATCCACAAGCTTCATGTCGGGGAACGCGAGCGCGGCGGTGGTGGCGAGCACACTCGCGCTACTGCGCGCCGCTCCGCCCATCACCCACTTCGGCGACGTGTAAGACGACCTCATTCCGGCCGCTAGCGACGCCGCTGCCGCGCATAGAGTAGCCATGAGAATGATTCGCTTCATTGTCCGTTGCTCCTTTATGGTAACCACTTCTACGATTTTTGATGCCACTATTATGCCAAATTCTCGCATTCAGCACAAGGAGGAAATCGCAACGGGGCCTTGGCGAAGCAACTCGACGGCGCCGTTGGACCGGACGCGCACAACGGTGGAAGGCACGCCGCCGGGCGACATGCCGCCGTCGATGACGATGTCGGCGGAAAGGCCAACGTCGGCTAGCGCCTGCGGCGCCTCGGTTGCCTCGCGCCTGCCGGAAAGGTTGGCGCTCGTCACGCGCAGCACGCCGCCGCACAGGCGCAGCAGCGAGCGCGTCCACGCATGGCCTGGCACGCGGAAGCCCTCGGCGGGCGCGCCGTTCGCGCCTTCCGCGACAATGGTGAGCGCGCCGGGCCAGTGCGCGGCCAGGGCGGGCGGCACGTCGTAGCCAAAGGCCCGAACGGCGTCGGCGCCGGCGGCGAGGAGCGCGATTGGCTTTCCCGCCGCCCTTCCCTTGATCGTGTACAGGCGCTCTACGGCCGACGGGAACGAGGGATGCGCGGCGAGGCCGTACACGGTGTCGGTGGGGATTACGGCGACGCCGCCCGCGTTGAGAACGCGTGCGGCGGCATCAAGCGAGCCAGGGGCTTCCGCCTTGAAGAATTCCATGCAGCGCCTTCCTTCGCGAAAGCGGCGCGTCAAGCGTCCGGCCAGAGCTCGTGGGCGAGTTCGCGCAGCTTGTACTTCTGGATCTTCTGCGAGGCGGTCATCGGGAAGACGTCCATGAAGTGCACGTACTTGGGGATCTTGAACCACGAGATCTTGTTGTGGCAGAAGTCGGCGACGTCGCTCTCCTGAAGCTCCACGCCGTCGGCGGGGATGATGAAGGCGGCGGGCTGTTCGCCGTACTTCTTGGAGGGGCAGCCGACAACGGCGACGTCCTTGACGCCCGGCATCGTGCCGAGGAAGTCCTCGACCTCCTTGGGGGAGATGTTCTCGCCGCCGCGGATGATGAGATCCTTGAGGCGGCCTGTGATGTAGTAGTATCCGTCCTTGTCCATGCGCCCGATGTCGCCGGAGTGCAGCCAGCCGCGCTCGTCGATGCACTTGGCGGTCTGCTCCGGCATGTTGTAGTAGCCCTTCATCGTGTTGAAGCCGCGGCAGCAGATCTCGCCGTCGGTGTCGAGCGGGGCGATTGCGCCGGTCTCGGGGTCGATGATCGCCACCTCGATGCCGGGCAGGGCCTGGCCGATCGTCTTGCACTTGCGCTCGATGGACGGCTCGAACGAGCGCGTCATCGTCATCACCGGGCCGCTCTCCGTGAGGCCGTAGGGGTTGCAGACCTCCTTCATGTACATGCGGTCCACCACCTGCTGCATGCGGTGCACCGGGCAGGCGCTGCCGCTCATGATGCCCGTTCTGAGCGAGTGGAAGTCGAACTTCGAGAAGAGCGGATGGTCCAGCATCGCGATGTACATCGTGGGCACGCCGTACGTGGCGGTGCACTTCTCGCGCTCGATGGACATCATCACCTGGATTGGGTCGAACTTCTCCAGGAACACCATCGTGGCGCCGTGGTTCACGCAGCTCATCACGCCCAGCACGCAGCCGAAGCAGTGGAAGAGCGGCACGGGTATGCACACGCGGTCGCGGCAGGTGAGGTTCTGGCATGCGCCGATCCAGAAGCCGTCGTTCGCGATGTTGCGGTGGGTGAGCTGCACGCCCTTGGGGAAGCCCGTGGTGCCGCTCGTGTACTGCATGTTCACGACGTCGTTCACGTCGCATTCGCCCTGGCGCTTCAGGTAGTCCTCCCACGGCGTCTCGACGGCGAGCGACATCACCTCGTTCAGGGAGTACATTCCCCTGTGCTTCTCGCCGCCAAGGAACATCACGCGCTTGAGATGCGGGTACTTCTCGCTTCTCAGCTCGCCGCGGGGCTGCTCGCGCAACTCGGGGACGAGCGTGTAGATCACGTCCACGTAGCTGCAGTCGCGGTAGCCGTTGATGATGAAGAGGTTCTCGGTGTCGGACTGCTTGAGCGCGAAGTCCATCTCGTGCTCTTTGTAGTTCGTGTTGAGCGGCAGCAGAATCGCGCCGATCTTCGCGGCAGCGAACATCAGCACCACCCAGTGCGGAACGTTTGTGGCCCAGAGCGCGATCTTCTCGCCGCGCTTCACGCCGAGCGCCATCAGGCCGCGCGCAAGGCGGTCCACCTCCTCGCCGAACTCGTACCATGTGAGGCGGTAGTCGCGGTCGGCATAAACGACGGCGTCGTTCTCGCCGCAGCGCGCAATGGTCTGGTCAAGAAGCTGACCTAGCGTGTACTCCCTCGTGACCGGCAGGTTGCGCCAAGGCAAGCCGCGCGAAACGCTCTGGGAGAACGGCGCCTGCGTCGGCGCCGTTCCGTACGGGTCTGTCAGTTTGAATTCGACCATTTTTGCACCTGTTTTCTGTTTGAGCGCATTAGTATATCAAAACCGCACCGCGCTTGAAATGACAAACTTCGGCAATTGAATGGCAATTGAACCTAAATTCGTCAGTTGATTTCTCCCGCAGA
>JAFXIL010000053.1 GCA_017563185.1 Kiritimatiellia bacterium
GCAGGCAAAGACAAGCTTGAGAAGCTGCAGAACTGGCTTAAGGCCTGCGGCGTGACGCCGCGCGTCACCGTGGGCGAACGCCAGACCATCGTGGGCTGCATCGGCGACGTGTCGCAGATCGACGAGGGACGTCTCTCGGCGATGACGGACGTTGTTGCCTCCATCAAGCGCATTCAGGAGCCGTACAAGGCCGTCAACCGCCAGTTCCATCCGCAGGACACGGTGGTGGAGATTCCCGTGAAGGATGGTCCGTCCCTCAAGATCGGCGGCGGAAACTTCCAGGTGATCGCCGGCCCGTGCAGCGTGGAGAGCGAAGAGCAGGTGGTTGCGATAGCCCGCGCCGTGAAGGCCGCCGGCGCCACGCTGCTGCGTGGCGGTGCGTTCAAGCCGCGCACCTCCCCCTACGCATTCCAGGGATTGCGCGAGAAGGGCCTTGAGATTCTTTCGATTGCGAAGAAGGAGACAGGCCTTCCGATAGTCTCCGAGATCATGGATCCGCGCGACCTCGAGCTCTTCGAGGACGTCGACGTGCTGCAGATCGGCGCCAGGAACATGCAGAACTACGAGCTTCTCAAGGAGGTGGGCTCGCACTCAAAGAAGCCCGTTCTCCTCAAGAGGTCGTTCTCCGGCACGATCAAGGAGCTGCTCATGAGCGCCGAATATCTGCTTGCGAGCGGCAATCCCAACGTGATGCTCTGCGAACGCGGCATCCGCACGTACGAGACGGCCACGCGCAACACGATAGACCTCACAGTGGTGCCGCTTCTGCACCGCAAGAGCCATCTGCCGGTGATAGTGGATCCCTCTCACGCAACGGGAGTCGCCTCGCTCGTGCAGCCGCTTTCGATGGCCGCCACGGTGATCGGCGCGGACGGTCTCATAGTCGAGGTGCACAACGATCCGCCGCACGCCCTCTGCGACGGCGCGCAGAGCCTCACGCCCGAAAGCTTCGCCGAGACGATGAAGGGCATCGCGAACGTTCGTCCGTTCGCCTGCCGCTGACGGCGCCATTTCGGATTTCCATAAAGAAAGAAGGATGCGGAAAATGGAACTTGAAAGTTCTCAGGCCGAGTTCCTGAAGGAGCTCGTTTCCCTGCCCACGCCCACAGGCAGCGAACATGCGGGCATGATGCTGCTGGGGCGGCACATAAAGGCGGCCACCGGGCTCGCGCCCACTATCGACGTGCACGGCAATCTGCACTGCGTGCTGGACCGCGGCGCGAAGCGCACGGTTATGATCGAGGGCCACTGCGACGAGATCGGATTCATCGTGGTGCATGTGGACGATGACGGGCTCGTGTATCTTGCGGCCCTTGGCGGAGTGACGGTGCCTCTCTGCGCGGCGGAGAGAGTGGTGATCGCGGGGCGCAACGGGCCGGTGAACGGCGTCATCGGGGCGCGTCCGCCGCACCTCATGAACGCCGAGGAGAAGAAGCATGTGGCGAAGGACGACCTGCGCAACATGCCGTGCGACATCGGCGCCTCGTCGCGCGAGGAGGCTCTTTCGCTCGTCGCGATCGGCGACTCGGGCGTGGTCGACACCGGCTGGCGCCGTCTCGCGGGCTCGCGCGTCTCGTGCCGCGGCTTCGACAACCGCGTGGGCACGTTCGCGATGTGCGAGGCGTTCATCCGCATGGCCACCAGCCAGTGCGGCACCGGCTGCAACGTGCACTACGTTGCGAGCGTGCAGGAGGAGGTGGGCCTCGTGGGCGGCAAGACGGCCGCGTACGACGTGGCGCCTGCAATCGGCGTGTGCTGCGACGTGGGCTTCGCGACCGACGTGCAGAAGGACGACCGCAAGAAGATCGGCGACGTGCGCCTCGGCGCCGGGCCGATCCTCGGCGTGGGCCCCACGTACCACCGAGGCCTCACGGAGCATTTTGCCAAGGTTGCCGAAACGCAGGGGCTGCCGCTCCAGCGCAAGGCCGCGCCGCGCGGCACCGGCACGTGCGCCTGGGCGATGCGCCTCGAACGGGGCGGCGCCGCCGTGGCGCAGATCTCGATTCCGCTCAGGTACATGCATTCGCCCGTGGAGGTGATCGACCTCGCCGACGTAGCCGCCGTCATAGAGCTTGTGGCGAAGGGCGTGGGCGCGCTCGACGACTCGTTCCCGCTCCTGCCCGAGCAGCCCTGACTTTCGTCAGCCTCTGCGCACCCGCGCGCCCTCGCGCGCAAAACTTCAATTTCCAAAATCCTGCTTGAATCCGGCGGGGGGATTATGATATGATTTTTGCGTCTTGCCCCTAAAAGGACAGACATGATAGAATATGGCGAGAAGGCGGCGGGTGCGCGTGCCGGTCGCTTCGGATGGCAGTGTGCAGGGCATCTCAAAGAGGAGCAGCAAGACGATGATGAAACTGAGCAGACTGGTTGTTTTGTCCGTGGCGGCGTCCATTGGAGCGGCGCGCGCCGCCACATACACATGGACTGGCGGAGCGGGAGACGGAAAGTTTTCCAGCGCGGCGAACTGGGATGGCGCGCCTTCTGCGTTCACCGAGGAGGATACATGCGTCTTCAACAACGCGGCGGCGCTCTCGGTGACGCTCGACTCGGAGGCCGCGGTTGGAACGCTCTCGTTCGCCGGCGCCGGGGCGGTGACGCTTGGCGGCACGGCCACGCTCACCGTGACGAAGGTCGCGAGCTCATCCGCGGCCGCGCACGTGCTCAACTGCCCGGTGGCATTCAGCGGAGGGTATTTGGTGGACTTCGCAACCGCGGCCGTGGACTTCGCCGGCGGCGCAACGGCCACGTTCCCAAGTACGGCGTCCACCGACAACGCCGCCTCGCACACGCTCGTGGGCGAGATCCGCTTCACCGAGGACTGGAACTCCCCGAAGGTAGCCTACCCCTGGATCGTCCCCTCCGGCTCGAAGGTCTTCGGCAAGCTCGTCACCGGCACGGCCAGCGCCGTCGCCACGGCGAACACAAATCCGAGCGCCCTGATAATGCGCGTGGAGGAGGGCGGCTACGCCGAATTCGAGAAGTTCATCGGCGGCGAGACCGGGAACCGCGCCCGCATTTCCGTCTGGGGGCGTTTCAAGGTGGGCGTATGGCAGGCCGGCGTGGCGGGCGACAAGGGCAACTCACACATCGGATTCGACGGCGACGAGAGCCACAACGGCGTCATCGAGGCCGAGGGCGTGCACAAGTACTCGAACTACCAGGTCTATCTGAAGAACCCCGTGCTGTACGTAGGCGCGCAGGGCATCGGCGCCAAGGTGCAGGACTACACTATCCACTTCAACGGCTGCCCGAAGACGATATACGCAACCGCCGACTTCGAGGTGTTCGGCCCGGTCAACACGGGCAATCTGGTGGACTGGGGCATCGCGCTCGACGTCGATGCCTCGTTCGACACGCAGGGGCACACCGTCACCTGGACGGGCGGCGCCACGGGCAGTGGCGCGCTCGTGAAGAACGGCGAGGGCGCTCTCGTCATGAAGCCGCATGGATGCGACTTCACGAAGGGCGTGACGGTGAACGGCGGCAGGCTCGTCATTGCCAACAGTCAGGGCGTGGGCGCGGCCCCGATCGCGCTTGCTTCCGGCGCCACGCTCGAGTTCGCGAATCCCGACATGACGACTGTCGCGGGCGCGACGACGGCTGCGGACGGAGCCACGATCTCCTTCCATCTCGACGGCGGCAGGCTTCAGGGCCGCCTCGGGCGGCTCGTGCCGCCGGCGAACGGCGTCGTCAAGATCAAGATCACCGGCGACCCGGTGGCTGGAAGAGCGTACGAGATCACCTGCGGCGCGAATCTTCAGGCGGCCGACCTCGCGAAGTTCGCGGTGGAGGGGCGCGACGACCTCGCGCTTTCGATATCGTCCACCGGCGATCTTGCGTTCACGGCGGATGGCTCCTCCGCCACGCCTGGCAGGACGTTCACCTACGCGGCCGGAAGCGCGGAGGAGGCGGTGTGGTCGACGGCCGTCGCCGCATGGACAACCGAGGGCGTGACGGGCAAGACGCCGTTCGAGGCGGGCGGCAACGCCGTCTTCCAGGGCGGGATCGCCGCCGCGGCCGCATCCGTGAAGGTGGATGAGGATATAGCCGTGGGCGACTTGACGATCGACACGCCTGCCGACGTCGTCCTTGGCGGCACGGGCACTCTCGGCGGCCTCGGCAAGGTGACGAAGAGGGGAGCGGGCAACCTCACGCTGGACGGCGCCAACTTCGACGCGCAGGAGTTCGAGATCGCCCAGGGCAAGGTCACGCTGGGCATGAACGCGGGCGCGCATTCGCTCGGCATCGACAGCGGCACGGGCGGCGGCAAGGTGACGATCCTCGACGGAGCGCAGTTCAACCTCAACAGCACGAACACCGTGGGCAACAACACCGACGTCCGCATGGAGACCACGCAGCTCAAGACCTTCGCGATCGCGGGCGCGGGGCCGGACGGGCGCGGCGCGATCGTGAACGACTCGCTCGACGGGCGCACCACGCACAACGATGCGTGGACGTCGTCGTTCCGGCGCATCGAGCTTGCAGGCGACGCGACGATCGGCGGCACGGACCGCTTCGACGTGCGCGTGCGCAGCGGCACGGCCGCGACCGCGGCGGGCGGCATCTTCGGCCGCGGAAAGACGCTCACGGTGAAGAACTCCGGCTACTTCGGCCTCATAGAACTGCCCATCGACGTCCAGGCCGTAGTTGTCAGCGACGGCGGCACGTGGCGCCCCGAGGCCATGGCCGAGACGAATTTCAGGATTCCTGGCGGCATCATGCTCGACAACGGCACGCTGCACGGCCGTGCAAGCACCTATCCGGCCTTCGTGCCGATCAACGTGGGCGCGGGTGGCGGAACGATCTACGCCGATTATCAAACCACTACGTTCAACGGGCCTGTGAACGTCGCGGAGGGGGCTGCGCTCGCCCTGCAGGGCGGCAGCGTACTGACCTTCGTCGGCGGCATCGCGAACAACGGCGCCGTCACGGTTGAGGCAGGCACGCACTCCGTCACCGGCGGGAATCTTGCAGGCGATGGCTCCTGGAAGCTGACCGGAGGGTCTCTGTGCTGGCACCAGAATGTCGATCTCGTCTCTCCAAAGACGCCGGAGATCGCCGGCGGCACGTTCTTCTACGGGAAGGAGACGTCCGGCCTGGGCAAGCTCAACCAGAAGATGACGGTGAACATGACGGGCGGCGCATTCGCGTTCAACATAGGCGCGACGGCCACCATCACCCAGGACGACGTGGAGATCAACGGAGGCAAGGGCATCATTCGCTTCTACGGCAAGGACGACCCGTCGGTCGTGGTCCGCCTCGAGGGGATCAAGGCAACGGTGGACACCATTGGCACGTCGGACCAGATGGGCAACGCGAACTACACTCTCGGCCCCGGCGTGGACCTCGCGGCCACCACTTTTCTCGTGAACCAGTCCAGCAACGGCAAGGGTTCCACCGTGCGCGTGGAGGAGGGCGCGTCCCTCACGGTAGGCGACAACCTCACCATCGGCGACGGCGCGGGCGCGAACGAATACCGCATGGTTGTCGAAGGCGGCAGGGTGGTGTGCCAGGGCACGTCCCCGCTCCACATGGCGTACCAGGCGAACGCAGGATATCTTGACTTCCTCTCCGGCGAGATGGAGGTGCCGGGCATATGGTGCCGCATTGGCTGGTTCTCGCCCCTGACCCACGACGAAAAGTTCACGATGGACGGCGGAACGCTCTCCATCACGGGCGCCCACGCCACGAATCCCGCCATCGGCGGCTACACCAGGTTCAAGCCGTTCATCCAGTTCAACAACGGAAGAATCGTCTCTCTCGGCAACTGGACCGTCGATCAGATGCTCGCGGTCTCGTTCGGCGACAGGGCGGGCGGCCATGTGGAGCTGGACGTCGCCGACAAGACGGTCGATTGGCGCACCGGCCTCATCGGCGCGGCGGACGTCACGCTCAAGGGCTCCGGCAGCTTCAAGAGCGGCGTGGGCGTGGCGGACTACATGCGCTTCCAGGGCGCGGCCACCGGCGCGTGGACGGTGGAGAACGCCGGCGTGAACGACCTCTACGGATCGTCGGGCTTCCTCGGCGGGCTTCACCTGAAGGAGAACGTCGCGGCCAACATCAGGATCGGCGGGTCCAACCTTGTCGAAGCCGTGTTTCTGAAGACCGGCAGCGGAAAGTTCACCGAGTCCTGCACATGGTCGAACGCCTATCCGTTCGCGTGCAACGACTTGACGCTTCTGCACGCGAAGGGGAACGTTGAAGACTACAGCAACGCCGTCCTCATGTGGCAGGGGCAGTTCTACGCCGACACGGCTGGCACGTGGACCTTTGCCGGCGGGTACGACGACTCCGTGCGCATCGACGTGGACGGGAAGCGGGTCATGGAGCATGCCACATGGAACACGGTGACGAGCGGCACGGTCGATCTCTCGGTCGGCTGGCACGACTTCCGCATAGTGCAGTACCAGGCGGGCGGCGGCTGGGGAACGGTGCCGGGCGGCTGGGCGAACGTGATGAACGTGGGCTTTGCGAAGAGCGCCGTCGGCAACACAGACGCCGCGAACTACGCCAGATTCGACGGCGACAATCTTCCGCTACGCCCGGGCCCGGTCACCGGGGCGGGCGGCGAAGTGAACTGGCATGTCGTCCACCAGAAGGACGACTGGAACACGCGCACCGACTGGACGTTCGAGAGCGTCACGAACAACCTCAGCATGCTGGACGTATACAACCTCGCTCTGCCGGAGACGATCGGCAATTCCGTCCACATGTTCGACGGCTGGGTGTTCGTGCCGGCGGCGAAGGCCGGCGACTGGGCCGTGTACGCCGACTTCGACGACCGCGCCTCGCTCAGGATCGACGGCGTGGACTCCGGCGCCACGGGCGACAACAACGCCGCCGCGCACAACGGCTCGATTCCGGGCGTGACGCCCGGCTGGCACCGCTTCGAGATGCGCGTGTGCGACACTGGCGGCAACTGGGGGCCCTGGGGCGGCACCACCGGGCAGGCGAAGAACCCGGCGATCACGATCACCGTGAACGGCGCGACCTACAACTTCAACGAGAAGAACTTCCGCTTCTCCGCGTCGAAGCCCGTCGAGTACGCCGGCCTCGACGGCGTGGTGCGGCTCGACGCGGGCTCCACGCTCTCCAACAGGGCCGCGAAGGCCTGCCCGGTGTGGGGCGCGCTTGCCGGCACCGGCACTCTCGCGGGGCCGTTCGCGTTCGCGGGCGAGAAAAACAGCTGGAACGTCACGGGCGCATACAACAACCGCGAGCTCGCCTGCGTGAAGTTCGCCGATCCCTCCCGCGAAACGTTCCTCGGCCTGAAGGAGGTGAAGGCCGTGTTCGACGCGAAGCCCGTCTGCTCGGCCTACTTCCTCCTGGGCGCCGAGGTGCCCGGCCTGTCCGCCGCCGACCTCGCGGACGTGAAGGTGAGCGTGACCGACGGCGTCAAGGACTACTCGGCGAAGTTCTCGCTGGGCGTGTCCAACGGCCGCCTCGCGCTCCTGAACCGCACTCCGGGCGGCATGCTGCTCTATGTGCGCTGACCCGGGCGGGGACGATTCCCGTGTCAATCCGCCCCGATTGTGATATACTTTCCGCATGGCAGAAGAAACAGGAAGAAGATTCGGCAGATTGGCAACGGGCATCGCCGCAACGCGCTCGCGTGGATGTGCGCGGCGCAGCCGGTGGACGTCACGACCTTCCGCTACGACGACTACGGCTCGCTGACGAACGAGACAGTAGTGGGCCCGGTCGGTGAGAACACGTGCCTTTTTCAATCTTCCTTCTGCAATTAAGGCGTGGCTTGTCCGCGCAAAAGGCGGCGGAGAGGGCGGCGATGCGCGCTAGAAAGAGTACGCCACGTCGAAGCCGAATATGTTGAGGGGCGCCCAGTCGCTCGCGCCGTCGTCTATCTCGTGCAGCACCATGAAGTAGAGCGAGCATGAGAGGCTGTCGTTTTGCGGAACGGGACGAAAGGAGATTCCAATCTGCGAGCGTGTTGAGTCCAGAAGATCCGAATCGCTTGTGCCGGCCTTGTCGGAGAAGAACAGCTCTTCGCTTGCGTATGGGGAGAATCTGAATTCCGTGATGTTCCAGCTGGTGCGCAGACGGAGCCGTTCGCGGTAGCGGATGTACGGCTGGGTGTGCTTCTTGTCGCGGAATTCGAAGCGCGAGCGCAGATCGAAGCGGAGGGTCCAGAACTCTGGGGCGGCGAGGCGAAGCTCGAGAGTGGGGCGGTGTTCAGTGAGAAGGTGGCCCGCGTCGCCGCCGCGTTCGCGCACGATACGGTGCCCGAGCGCCAGGGCGAAATATGGGCAGAACGAATATCCGGCGAGCAGCACGCTCTCGTCGTCCATGAACTTCGAGTTGTCGAACTCGACTTCCTGGCCGAAGTGCAGATACAGGCCGCCGCAGATGGTGTAGTCGACGCTTGCGTTGAGCCACGCCTGGTCGTCGCGGGCCAGCGCGCATGCGGAAAGGAGCGCAAGGAGCGCCGTTGTCTTCAGAATGTGCTTCACAGGTGAGGATTATATCATATTGCCCATATCGCCGCAATGGCAATGCTCGCCAAAATGTGGTGGAAGCAGGCGCGTTTCTTTGGTATAATGGACATAAAGACGAACATAATAAGAGGACAAGCATCATGAATCCAAAGACTGCACTCTTCGTGGTTGCGGCGGCCGTTTTGACGTTCGCCCAGGCCCAACAGAAGGCTCCTTGGGCCGATCCCGGCGTCAACTCCATCAACCGCCTGCCGGCGCGCGCGATTGCCGTTCCGTGTGAGAGCGCCGAGAAGGCGTTGAAGATCGCGAAGGGAGAGCTTGCGCGCACGGAGTCGAAGTGGCTGGAGCTGCTCAACGGCACGTGGGACTTCAAGTGGAAGCACAACGTCGACGCGCAGTGGGAGAAGTCCACCAAGATCAAGGTGCCCGGCTGCTGGCAGCTGCAGGGCGACTTCGACCCGCCTCTCTACGTCAACGTCACCTATCCCATCGCCGGGTACAAGGAAGGCAACCCGATGGCAGAGCCGCCGAAGCATTTCACGAGCAGGCGTTTCCGCAACCCCGTGGGCCTGTACTCCCGTTCGTTCACGATTCCCGAATCGTGGAAGGAGCGTCGCGTCGTCATACACTTCGGCGGCGTGTCCTCGGCCATGTACGTGCGCCTGAACGGCAAGGACGTGGGCTATTCGGAGGATAGCCGCCTGCCGGCCGAGTTCGACCTCACCCCGTTCCTGAAGAGCGGCGCGAACGCCCTCGAGGTCGAGGTGCTCAAGCACTGCGACGGAACGTTTCTCGAGGACCAGGACTTCTGGCGCTTCTCCGGAATCTTCCGCGACGTGTGGCTCGTCGCCGAGCAGCCCGCCGCGCCGAAGGACCTCGTGGTGGAGACGACCCTAAGCGACGACTACTCGAAGGGCACCGTCGTCGCGCGCGACGAGAACGGACGCGAACTCCTGCGCAAGACGTATGACAATCCCACGCTCTGGAACTGCGAGGCGCCGCACCTCTACTACGAGACGGTGCGCGTGGGCGACGACTGGCGCGCCTTCCCCGTTGGCTTCCGCAAGGTCGAGATCAAGAACGCCGTCCTCTACATCAACGGCAGGCGCGCCCTCTTCATGGGCACCGACCGCCACGAGATGCAGCCCGAAGGCGGCTACACCGTTACGCTCGAGGGCATGAAGCGGGACATCGCCATCTTCCACGAGTTCAACGTGAACGCCGTTCGCACCTGCCACTACCCCGACGACCCCACGTGGTACGAGCTCTGCGACCGCGAGGGCATCTACGTGGTGTGCGAGGCGAACATCGAGTCGCACGGCGCGGGATACGGCGCGAACACGCTCGCGAAGAATCCCCTCTACCACGCCGCCCACATCGAACGCGGCGTCAACATGGTGAAGACGTTCCGCAACCATCCCTCGATCGTCATCTGGTCGATGGGCAACGAGGCGGGCGACGGGCCCAACTTCGCCGACCTCTACAAGGCCATGCGCGCGATCGACGCCACGCGCCCGATCCAGTACGAGCGCGCGCAGGACAGCGACCACAGCGACATCAAGTGCCCGATGTACACGCGCCCGTGGAACGTGGAGAAATACGTGAAGAACAACCCTAAGAAGCCCTTCATCCTCTGCGAGTACGTGCACGCCATGGGCAACTCCAACGGCGACGTGCAGGACTACTGGGACCTCGTGCGCAAGTACCCCTCCATGCAGGGCGGATTCGTGTGGGACTTCGCGGACCAGGCCGTGTGGAAGACCGATTCGCGCGGCACCTGGCTCTCGTTCGGCGGCGACTGGGGCGACCAGCCCAACGACGACAACTTCAACTGCAACGGCTTCGTCAGCGCAACGCGCGAGCCCCAGCCCGGAGCGTACGAGATCAAGCACGCCTACCAGCCCGTGCATGTGGACAAATGGGACTGGGCCGCGAAGAAGGCCACGATCTACAACTCCTGGCGCTTCACGTCGCTGGAGGGAGTGGAGGCGTTCTGCGAAGTGGTCAAGGACGGCAAGACCGCTTTTCTGGGTGGTTTCGCCATGCCGGCGATAGGCCCCGACGAGACGAAGGACGTGGAGATCAACGTCCCGGACGGCGACGCCGTGAACTTCGCCTTCATGCGCGGCGGCAAAATCATCGCCACCGACACTTTCGTGAAGCCGTTCACGCCCCGCGCCGAGCCCAAGGCCAAGGGCGCCGCGAAGGCGGATGCCTTCAAGATCAATCTCTGGCGCGCGCCCATCGACAACGACTGGGGCTGGAAGATGCCCAGCGTGTGCAGGGCGTGGAAGAACGCCACCTCCTCGCAGAAGATGCCCGAAGGCGTGAAGTCCACGCTTGAGGTCAAGGACATCGGTGGCGGAAAGAAGCTCGTCGACTTCACGCTCGTCGTCGAGAAGGGGCGCAAGCTGCCGCCCATCCCGCGCGTGGGAGTGACGTTCACCCTGCCCAAGGACTTCACCGACGTGAAGTGGTGCGGGTATGGTCCGCATGAGAACTACTGCGACCGCCGCACCTCCTGCCGCTTCGGCGAGTTCATGGCCAAGGTGGGGCTCGTCTCGGGCCTCATGGACCCGAAGACCGGCACGATAGAGTATCCTGCCAATCGCCTCAATCCGGACAACTACGTGGAGCCAAACGAGCAGGGCTACCGCACCGGCTGCACGTCGCTGGAGATATGCGGCGCGAACGGCAGGAAGGTGAAGATCACCGCCGTCAACCAGCCGTTCGGGTTCAACGCATGGCCGTATTCGCAGGAAACGCTCGAGAAGGCCAAGCACCAGATCGACCTCAAGGTGGAAGACCGCGTGACTGTGAACGTGGACGCGGCGCAGATGGGCGTGGGCGGCGACAACAGCTGGGGAGACCGTCCCCACGACCACGCCATGCTCGGCCCCGGCACGTACCGCCTCGTCTTCGTGGTTGAAGCCCCCGAAGACGTGCTCTGATTTCAACTTTTTAGCGTGGCTCTATTGACTAGGCCCATGCCGTTGTGATATCATTTAACTATTGTGTCAACCCCAAAA
Organism: Kiritimatiellia bacterium; assembly: GCA_017563185.1. Taxonomy (GTDB): domain Bacteria; phylum Verrucomicrobiota; class Kiritimatiellia; order RFP12; family UBA1067; genus RUG572. The sequence continues at coordinate 11,486 of JAFXIL010000053.1, forward strand.
GAGAACTTATGGCAAAAGAAGACGACAGTGCGATAGAAGTTACAGGCACCGTGATCAAGGTGCTGCCGGCTACAATGTACAAAGTCCAGCTGGACAATGGACATGAGGTGCTTGCCCACATCTCGGGCAAGATGCGCAAATTCTTCATCAAGATCGCCATCGGCGACAAGGTGACGGTGGAGATATCGCCGTACGACCTCGGCAAGGGCCGCATAACGTACCGCCACAAGGAGCCGCCGCGCCCGACGGCGTGAGCCAGCAGTGTCGCGCCATCTTCTTTCACTGCACGGCGTCACCCTCGCGTTCGGGGGTGATTCTGTTTTGGAGGATGTCTCGCTCAATGTGGAGAGCGGCGTTCGCGCGTGCGTGACGGGCCGCAACGGCGAGGGGAAGTCCACGCTTCTCAAGGTCATAGCCGGGCTGATCGAGCCCGACGCGGGGGAGATCATACGCGCGCCGGGCCTCAAGGTAGCCTACCTTGAGCAGGAGGTGCCGAAGGACCGTCCTGGCACGGTGGGGGAGATCGCCGGCTCGGACAAGTTCATCTCGCAGATGGGGCTTGAGGCGGATGCCGTCTTCAACACGCTCTCCGGCGGAATGAGGCGGCGCGTGCTTCTGGCGCGCGCGCTGGCGGAGGGGCCCGATCTCGTGCTGCTCGACGAGCCCACGAACCATCTCGACATCGCATCCATCGAATGGCTTGAAAGCTACATCCGCCGCTCCGGCGAGACGGCGTTTCTCTTCGTCACCCACGACCGCGCGTTTCTGCGAAGCGTCGCCACATACGTCTATGATCTAGACCGTGGCCAGCTGGCCGGCTGGAACTGCGACTGGCGCACGTTCCAGCAGCGCAAGGCCGACCTCGCAGCCGACGAGGCCGCTCTCTGGGCGAAGAAGGCCAAGAAGCTCGCGCAGGAGGAGGCGTGGATCCGCCAGGGCGTGAAGGCGCGCCGCACGCGCAACCAGGGTCGTGTGGAGGCGTTGCGCCGGCTGCGCCTCGAATTCGCGCGCCGCCGCGTGGCGCCTGGCACGGCAAGCTTGAAGATCGACACCGCTGGCGCCTCGGGCGAGCGCGTGATCAAGATCGAGAATGTGTCGTTCGCATACCCCGCCGCGTCAGGCGAGGAGGCGGCGCGTACGGTGGTGAAAGACTTCACGGCGGACGTCCTGCGCGGCGAGCGCATCGGCGTGGTGGGCGAGAACGGCGTGGGCAAGACTACGCTTCTCAAGCTGCTCACGGGCGCGCTCGCCCCCACGAGCGGCAGCGTGACTATGGGCACGCGCGTCGAAATCGCCTATTTCGACCAGCTTCACTCCCGCCTCGACCCCGAGCTTTCCGTAAAGGAGATCGTGGCGATGGACCGCGATTTCGTCACTGTCGGCGGCGTGCAGAAGCACGTGTACGGCTACCTGCAGGACTTCCTCTTCACGCCGGAGCGCTCCCGCGCGCCGGTGAAGGCGCTCTCCGGCGGCGATAAGGCGCGTCTCCTCCTAGCGCGTCTCTTCCTTGCGCCGTCCAATCTGCTTGTGATGGACGAGCCCACGAACGATCTCGACGTCGAGACGCTTGAGCTTCTGGAGGAGCAGCTGATGAACTACAAGGGGACGTTGCTCGTGGTCTCTCACGACCGCGCGTTCCTCGACAACGTGGTAACATCAACATACGTCCTTCCCGGCGATGGCACGGTGCGCATCTGCGCGGGCGGGTACGAGGAGGCCGCGCGCATGCTGAAGGCGTCCGCACGCGCCGCCGCAGAGGATGCGTCGCCAGTTGCGCCGCGCGCCGCGCCTGCCGCCGCCGTTCCCGCTTCCGCGCGCAAGCTGAACCACAAGGAGACGCGCGAGCTGGCCGCGCTGCCCGGCAGAATCGCCGCGCTGGAGGAGGAGATCGCCGCCGCCGAACGCGACCTCGCCGACGGCGCCATCTACGCGAAGAACCCGTCGCGCGCGGTCGCTCTCGCAGCGCGTCTTCCTGCGGCCCGCGACGAACTCGACGCCGCCGAAACCCGCTGGCTCGAGCTCTCCGAGCGCGAATGAGCGCAGTGCCATTGGGTTTTTATCTTGCCTAGGAAACAACAAAAACAAGCGCTCGATTTTTCCCCCTTGCGTAAAAGCCCGAATTTTGGCATAATGGATACGCTTGGCCGATTTGAAGTGAGGGAGCGTTCTGCGGCGGGTGTTCAGACCATGTGGTTTGAGCCGTGGAGGCCACGGTAAATTGGCTTGGCGAATTCTTCAAC
>JAFXIL010000006.1 GCA_017563185.1 Kiritimatiellia bacterium
AGGGGCCTGGAGCCGCTGAATGGACGGGATTGAGGGCTGGGTCCCCGCTCTCGGACCATCAGGCTGGCAGGGCGGTGAAGTTTTCAGCGAAGTGCAGCGCTGGAATCGGATAGAAGCAGACGGTCAAATGAAAACTCCGTGAGGCACCAGGCGCTAGGCACTTTTTACTATGGCATTTCGCATCCGTTTATGGTAAACTATCTCTCGTGTTACGCTATATAGTCAGACGTCTTCTTGAACTGGTGCCGACCACAATCGGCATCTTGATGCTCACGTTCGTGCTCTTTCACGTCGTGGGCGGTTCACCTGCGCTCACGGTGCTGGGCAAGAACGCGACGAAGGAGTCCATCGCTGCCTTCAACGCCAAGTTCGGCTACGACAAGCCGCTTCTTGTGAACGTGAAGAAGGGCGAAAGCCTCTTCGACTCGCAGTTCTTCAACTTCGCGAAGAACCTCGCCAAGGGCGACTTCGGAATCTCCACGCAGTACGACGAGCCTGTGGCGGACATCCTCAAGCGCGGCGTCGGCCCCTCGCTTTCGCTCACGGTGCCCATCCTCGTGGGCGGCACGCTGGTCGGGCTTTCGCTCGCGATGCTGTGCGCGGCGTTCCGGGGAGGGTGGCTTGACCGGACGGTGCTTGTGTGTTCGACGATACTGATGAGCGTCAACTACGTTGTGTGGGTGCTTGCCGGGCAGTTCCTGCTCGCGTTCAAGGCGCGCCTCTTCCCGATATGGGGCTACGAGAACTGGACGTATCTGATGCTGCCGGTTCTCATCGGCATAATCTCGTCGCTTGGCGTGGACGTGCGCTTCTACCGCACCGCGGTGCTGGACGAGATATACAAGTCGTACGTGCGCACGGCGCGCGCGAAGGGGCTCTCGGGCGCGACGATCCTCGTGAAGCACGTGCTGCGCAACTCTCTCATTCCGATCGTCACTTTCATCGCGCTCGCGATACCGCATCTCTTCACGGGTTCGCTGATGCTGGAGACCTTCTTCGGAATACCGGGGCTTGGAAACGTGTCCCTCAACGCCATCCACTCCGCCGACATGGCGGTGGTGCGCGCGCTCGTGGTGCTGGGCGCGCTGCTGTACCAGGGCGTGAACCTGATAACCGACCTCGCGTACGCGTGGCTTGATCCGAGAGTGAGGCTGGGATGATGGACCTTTGGCGCAGACTGAAGATGGGCGGGCGTCTCTGCCTGATAATGATCGCGGCGTACTTCGCGCTTGCGGTGTACGGTGAAGTTCAGTACCGCGTGGCCAAGGCGCGCGACGTGACGCCTTCGTACAACGTGGTGCACGAGGAGATGCGCTACCAGCCGCCGTCCTGGTCGCATCCGATGGGCACGGACAACCTCGGGCGCGACGTTGCGCAGCGCCTCGTGCAGGGCGCGCGCATCGCGTTCCACGTGGGCATCATGACCTCTCTCATCGCGATTCCCCTCGGCGTGATACTCGGCCTTCTGGGCGGATACTTCGGCGGGAAGGTCGACTCCGTGGTGGTTTGGCTGTGCGCAACGGTGGCGTCGATGCCGGGCCTGCTGTTCATCCTCGCGATTTCGATGGTGGTGGGCCAGGGGCTTCTGGGAATATACCTGGGCATAGGCCTCACCACGTGGGTGGGCGTATGCCGCACCATACGCGCGGAGGTGATGAAGCACCGCGACCGCGCCTATGTGCAGGCGGCGCGCGTTCTCGGATATTCGCATCTGCGCATAATGTTCAGGCACATCCTCCCGAACGTGGCGCACATCATACTCATCCAGTTCTCGATCCGCTTCCCGGGCGCCGTGGCCACAGAGGTGTTCATCAGCTTCCTCGGCATCGGCGTGCAGGGCGAGCCGAGCTGGGGCATCATGATCAACAACGCGCGTCTTCGCCTTTGGCAGGGCATCTGGTGGGAGATGACGTTCGTGACGTTCGCGATCTTCATGCTCGTGCTGGTGTTCAACCATCTTGCGGACGAGCTGCGCGACCTGCTCGACCCGGCTCTGCGCAATGAACGAGGCTAGCGAATGAACTTTCTTGCCGCCGCGTTCCTAGCACTTGCACCCGTCTTGACGCGGGCCGAGATCAGCGTGGCCTTTCCTGCCGAGCGGCAGCGTCTGCCCGCCGTGGATCAGACCTACGTGATCGGCGCCGTCGATCCTGGCGAGGCCATGGTCTACGTGAACGGCATCACGACGTCGGTGCACCGCACCGGCGCTTTCATCCAGATGGTTCCCGTGACGCCGGGCGACAACACTCTCACCGTGGCGTGCGGCGCCTCGCGGCTCGTGCGGCGCTTTTCCGTAGCGAAGCCCGGTGACGGCGCCGCCAAGCCGCCGCCTGAGATCACGAGCGACGACAGCGAGCACCTCGAGCCTGCCGGCGCATGGCGCACCACTGGCTCGCTCTTCGCGAACCGGGTGCGCGCCGGCATTGACGACGGCGATTCGATCTTCTACCTCCCGAAGGGCTTTGTGCTTCGCGCGGCGCCTGTGAAGGGTACGGAATGGGCTGCGGTGTGGCTTGAGGGAAGGCGCGGGTACCTGCAGAAGGCGAGGCTGGAGCCTGTGCCGGGCGAGACGGTTCCCCCAAAAGGTCTGCTCGCGCCTGATCCCGCCGCGGGCTTCCCCGAGAAGCCCCCGTACGGTCGCCCGCCGTCGTCGGTGAGGATATGCGTGGATCCCGGCCATGGCGGCTCTGATTCCGGATCAGTCGCGCCGCACGGGTGGAAGGAGAAGGACGTCAACCTCATGCAGGCGCGCGCCATACGCGACGCCCTCGAGCGTGCAGGCTTCCAGGTGATCATGACGCGCGACGGCGACTCCTTCCCGTCTCTCCTGTCGCGTCCGCAGACCGCATACGACGAGCGCGTTGACGCCTTCATCTCAGTGCACCACAATGCCACTGCCGCCAACCGCGACCCCCGCGCTGTTCGCCACACCACCACCTACGCCTCCACTTCCAACGGACTCGCCCTTGCGCGCTGCATCCAGAAGCACGTGGCGCAGGTTATGGCGCCCGTGACTGATGCCGGCGCGCAGATGCGTTCTTACGCCGTGTGCCGCAACCCTGCCGTGCCGAGCTGCCTCATCGAGGTGGACTTCATAAATCTGCCTGAAGGCGAAGAGGAGTCGTGGAATCCGGTGCGCCAGAAGAAGGTGGCCGACGCGGTGGTGCTGGGCGTATTGGACTGGATGACGCCTCCTCCCCCTCGTCCTCTCCAGCTGAAGCATCCGCCGCCTCGTGTGGAGGGGAAATGAAGTCTTTCGGCTGTCCGTGTTTTTTTAATGGACAGAACGCCGGAAATCTTGTATCATTCTTAGTTAAATCAATGGGGTGATTGGAGAAAAAGCCGTATGATCATCGTAATCCGCAAGGATGCAGGCAA
>JAFXIL010000054.1 GCA_017563185.1 Kiritimatiellia bacterium
GAACTTGGGGTTCTTGATGCGCTCGTCCAAAAGCTGGGCGCAGAGGAATCCGCCCTGCTCGAAGTCGAGCCCTATCGAGGTGAGCGACGGAGACGTCCGCTCGCAGATGACAGGATCGTCGTCAACGCCGATGACCGCCAGCTCGTCCGGCACGGTTATGCCGTTGGCGGACGCGAGCTGCAACACATCCTCGGCCACGGGGTCGTGCACAGCGAATACGCCACACGGCTTCGGCAGCGCCTTGATCCACCTGCCGAGCAGCGCCCTGCGCCGAGCATCCGGCAGCTTCGGCGGACACTCGAACACGGCGCAGTCCTTGCCGTGCAAACGTATCGCCGCCTGAAAGGACTTGCGCCGGTCTTCGCTCCAAAACCTGGGTTCGCGCCAGCCGACGAACGCATAGTGCGGCAGATCAAGAAGGAGGAGTTCCTTGGCCGCCAGTTCCCCGATGCGCGGCGAATCGGAATTGACGTACAGTGCCCGCCCCTTCTCGCCGTTCGGGTCTTCGTCGAGATAGACGAGCGGGATCCGGCCAATGGTCTTGCGCGAAAGCTCGGGCATGCCGCCGGCGCATTCGGCAATGATGCCGACGGGCTTCCAGAAGTCGATTATGCCGTTCACATCCAATGGTCTGTCGGCGTTGTGACGCTCAACGACCTGTATGTCCCAGCCTGCCTTCTCCGCATACCGCCGCGCGCCTTCGATGCGGTTCACGCAGATGTACTTGTTGGAGTAGACGAAGAAGAGAACCGTGCCTGTCATGCGAACCTCCTGGAAAGGCGCGTTGCAAGCGAGGCGAGCAGCAGGAGTGCCGCCGTCGCGGCGGCGGACAGCGCCTCCGCCGACCTGCCCCGGGGGCACGAAATCGCGGCAATGAGCGGGGACGCCAGCGCACCGCCGGCGATGGACATCGTCAACAGCGCCGCGACGGACGCCGCCTTGCCCGAAGAATGGCGCGGTGCGGCGACTGCGTAGACAAATCCGTATACGTTGGCGTATCCGGCGGCGAAAAGCGCAACGCCGGCGAGATATGCGACGAACCCTTCGGCCATTATCAGCGCAAACGCCCCGAGCGCGGCAATGGCGATGGATGCGGAAAAGAACCTCCGCGCGTCGCAACGCGCGAAAAACCACGCGCCAAGCAGCGTCACTGGCAGCTTCACGCCGAAAAGGACGATATAGACAGTGCCAACCGCCGCATCGCCCATGGCAAAGCGCAGATGCACGGCGTCCGGCACGGAGAGGTTGAACGCGACGTCTGCAATGACGCCTACGGCAAACGAAAGCGCAGATAGCGCAGTCGGCACGTCGCGCGCGACTTCAACTACGCCGGCAAGACTGGCCGCGCCGCGCAGCGGGCACGACGACTCCCCTCCGCCGAGCCACATCAGCGCCGCAGCCGCCGTGAACACCACGCCGTAGGCCGAAAAGAAGAACCGCCAATCCCCTGCATGAGCAAAGGCGGCTATCGCAAAGGGAATGGCCATCGCAAACAGCGTCTTCGCGAACAGGCCCAGCGTAAGGACGCTCGCCTGGCGAGAGACTCCGAACAGCTCCACCGCACGAGACGGAAGCGACACCTGCAGGGCGACGTTGGCGGCACCGGCGAAGGCGAGTCCTGCGGCGGCCGCATATCGAAAGTCGCCGCACACGGCAAGAAGAGCAAAAGCTGGCAACGTGCCGCCAAGCGCGAAGACGGCGACTCTTCGCGACCCGAACCTGTCGCAGAGAAGGCCGGACGGAATCGCGAAAAGCGCGAACCACGCGAAGACGAGCGCCGAGACGATGCCGTCAAGCCGAAGACGCGCGGCGACAACGCCAATGGCGTCCGGAAACGCCATGCACGAATAGGCGAGAAGCAAGCCCGCCGCGCCAATCGAATTTCTTCCGCTGCTCACGTCTGCAGGTCGAACCAGTTGTATCCGGTGTTGCCGCAGACCTCGACTACGGCAACGGCGATCGGGTGGTTCCAGTCGGGGCGGCGCGCGAGCGCCTTCCTGTACGCGAGCGCCTGCCCGACCGTCTCCGCGTCGGGTTCGCCGCGTCCGAGCATCTTCCCCTTCTCCGCGGCGGCGTTCTTGAAGTACTTGAACTCAACGACCATCGCCGGCCGGGTAGAGCCGGGCTTCGGGATCGCGAGGAAGTCGCAGCGGCCTTCGGAGGAGTTGTACTCCGTCTCGAAGGAGTAATATGGCGCGAGCCAGTCGAGGCAGCGCGAGGTGAACGTGGTGCGGAAGAAGTTCTCGTTCATCTTGTCGAACGCCTGCGCGGGGATGCGCGCCTTCACATAGTGCAGCCAGTAGGCGTCGAAGAGGTTCCTCCACGTGCCGTCCGCAAGGGCGAGCGCCTCCACGGCGTCGCCGAAGGCCGTGCGCGCCTCGTCCACGTTCGTGACCTCGGAAAGCTCGTCGTAGTAGTCGACGAACATGTTCTTGATCGTGAGGTTGGGGATGTCTAGTCGGAAAGGGTTCCGGAACGTGAGAAGCCCGAGATAGTAGAGCGCATACGGGAAGAACTCCTCCGAAAAGAACTTCGCGCGCCCGAACTTCGCAGAAAGCGCCCCTATGTCCGCACGTTCACCCTCGCCGCGCTCGATGTAGGCGCGGAGCTTGCCGAGGGCCCTTGCGGGCGTCTGCGCCAGGCGGTGGAACCATCCGACGTCGGTGCGCACGTTCGCGTCGATGATGAACGACGGCTGACGACCCTTGTTGGATACAAGGTTGAAGAGGTACCAGTTGCAGATCGTCGAGTTGTAGAGCGGCTCCGCGCCCGGCACGAAGCAGTATCCGTCGTAGAACGCCTTGAGATCCGTAAGCACCGCCTCTCGGTTGGAACGGTCGAAGCCATGCTCCGCATAGACGTCATCCACATACCGCTCGACCTGGTTCTGGGTGAACCCCGCGAGGTTCAGAAGTTCCGGATTTAGGCTCACGACGGTGCCGACGTTGAAGCCGCTCGAGAGGTCGTCCAATGTGATGGGCAGCACGCCCGTGAAGTACGTGCGCCCCACGGTGCCGTCCGCGAGCCCCGCCTTGAACGACTTGAAGAACGCCTTGAGGAACGACTCCCTCGTCGCGTCGCCCTTCGAGTCGTGTCCGCACACGGCATTGTATTCCGCGTCGCGCCCAGAGACGACGAGCTCGTTCGTGAAGTTGTCGTATTCGTCGATGATGACGTAGAGTGGCGGGAGGTGGTTGTCGCGGATCACCTCTCGCACCATGTCAATACAGTCTGCCGGCCCCGATGCGGTTTTAATCTTCGACCAGTCGGCAAGCGCACAGTATTTGACGGCAAAAGAACCGACAGCCCCCTGTACGTTGCGCCAAAAGTGCTCCTCGATCTCGGCGAGTGTTCCTACCTGAATGGTCGAGAAGTCGAACTGCATGACGAGGAACGCGTTCCTGAGCGGAGTCGGTCTGCGCCCGATGTCGGTCTTGCCGAACAGCTCGTCGAAACGGTCTTTGAGGTTTACGTCGTAGTAGTGCGCAAGCATCGAACACACCACAGACTTTCCGAACCGCTTGGGGCGGAGAAACACAGGAGTCTGAACTGACTCAAGTTCACGGACATAGCGAGTGTTGTCCACGACAAAGCACTCGCGGACAAGCTGCGCCCAGTTTATCACGCCGTAAGGTATTCTGCGCTTCTCTTCCATGCCGCATATTATAGCATAATTGATGAATTGGGAATGCGGACGCTCTGCCGCGGAATTTGAAGAGGCGGTTTCGAGCACCTTCACGGCGCGAAATCCGCCCCAGATGAAGAGCCGCCACGGACGGATGTTGCGCACGACCTTGACCACATGGTCGTTCCGGTCAAGGAATGTGGCGTCAATCGGGAATGACATGAAGAACGTATGGATTGAATTGCACCTGAGTATCAGCAGACCCTCGCCAGGCGGCAAACGCTTAGTGCCTATCAGCCCCTTTGCCCGCTCAAAAAACGTGCGGGCGACCTTCGCCCGCACTCCCAGTATCTCAACCGTATCCAACTTATTTGCGCCCGAA
>JAFXIL010000007.1 GCA_017563185.1 Kiritimatiellia bacterium
CTCTTCTGGTCCCTGGGCAATGAGAGCTACGTGGGCGAAGGCGTGCGCCTGATGAACGAGTACTTCAAGCAGAAGGACCCCGCCCGCCTCGTGCACTACGAGAGCTCCTTCTACAACCGCGCCTACGAGGACTCCGTCTCTGATATGGAGAGCCGCATGTACGCTACCCCGGCCGATATCCGCGAGTACCTCACCAAGAGCGCGAAGAAGCCGTACGTGCTCTGCGAATACATGCACGACATGGGCAACTCCCTGGGCGGCATGGACTCCTACATGAAGCTGCTGGACGAATTCCCGATGTACATGGGCGGCTTCATCTGGGACTACATCGACCAGGCGCTCTTCGTCAAGGACGAGGTCACCGGCGAGGACGTGCTGCGCTACGGCGGCGACTTTGACGACCGCCCGTCCGACTACGAATTCTCCGCGAACGGCATCGTCTTCGCGGACCGTACCGAAAAACCCGCGATGCAGGAGGTTAAGTATTACTATGGCAAATACGACAAATAAGCTCCGCGTGGTCTTTGGCGACCTGAATCTCGGCGTTTACGCGGGCGATCTGCACATCAACTTCGCTTACAATGTCGGCGGCCTCACCTCGCTCACCAGGGGCGGCCGCGAATGGATCTACCGCGCGCCCAAGCCCACCTTCTGGCGCGCGACGACGGACAACGACCGCGGCTGCGGCTTCAACGTGAAGAGCGGCATGTGGCTCTCCGCCGATATGTTCATGAAGAACGCCGGCGTCAGCATCGTGCGCGACGGCGTGAAGCTGGACAATTTCCTGCCGCCGATGAACAACGCGTACACGAACGAGGAGTACGCGGACGAGATCGCCATCACCTTCACCTACGAGACGATCACCGTCCCGTCCACCACTGCGGACATCACCTACACCGTGACCGCCGACGGCAACATCCGCGTGGACTGCGTCTACCACGGCAAGGAAGGCCTGCCGCAGCTGCCGGCTTTCGGCTGGCGCGCCGTCATGCCGACCAAGGCGACCGGCTTCACCTACGAGGGCCTCTCCGGCGAAACCTACCCCGACCGCAAGGCCGGCGGCGTGCCGGGCGTGTACGAGGTCGAGGGACTGCCCGTAACCCCGTATCTGGTTCCGCAGGAGTGCGGCATGCACATGGACACCGAGTGGGTGCGCGTGACGCGCGATACCGTGCAGTCCAACATCGGCCGCGACCTGCCCGCCACTTCGCTGACCGTCTCCAAGGCGGATGCGCCGTTTGCTTTCAGCTGCCTGCCCTACACGGCGGAAGAGCTTGAAAACGCCGGTCACCGCGAGGAGCTGCCTCCGGCCCGCCGCACGGTCCTGTGCGTGTACGGCGCGGTTCGCGGCGTAGGCGGCATCGACTCCTGGGGCACCGACGTTGAAGCAGCATACCACATTGATTCCAGCAAGGATATCGCGTTCAGCTTCAACCTCAAACTCTAATACACACAAAAGGCCATCCGGCAAAACCGGATGGCCTTATGATTTTCTAAGCATCTTTCAAGAACCCTCCGCCCGAATCACCACGTTCCGGAGCGCCCTCTGCGCGAACGGAACAAGCAGCGCTCACGTGCGCAAAAGAAGCTCCTTCGCCTAACACGGTCGGAACCGTGTGCGGGCACAGTCCGCTTAGCCTTCGAAGCCGATGAGCATGCCGCCCTTTTCGGCGTAGTAGCACACCAGACCCTTGGCGCAGTCCACCACGACGTCGGCAGCGGGGAACTCCGCACAGATCATATCGACCACCATCTGCGCGCCCTTCGGGTTCAGGCAGTGGGAAATTCGCACCTTGCCGCCGGCAAAGCCCATATCCTTCATGGTCTTGTACAGCGTCTTGAGCGCGCTCTTCTCACCGCGGCACTTGTGCAGCGGTTCCAGCGTGCCCACGTCGCTCGCCTTGCCCACGATGCAGATGCCCAAAACGCTTGCGATCTTCGCCACGGCGGGGCTCACGCGGCCGTTGCGCGCCAGATTCGCCAGCGACTGCAGGGAGAATACCAGATGCGTCTTGTTCATGTATTCGCGTACCTTGGCCTCAATCGCCTCAAATGCCTCGCCCGCGAGGATCGCCGCGCGCAGCAGCTCCACGGTAAGCTGAAGTTCCGGACCGGCGGACAGGGAATCCAGCACGCAGACCTTCCTGTCCGGATGCTCCTCCATATACTGCTCAGCGGCCTGCTGCGCGGCGTTGCAGC
>JAFXIL010000055.1 GCA_017563185.1 Kiritimatiellia bacterium
AAACTTCAGGACACTGTCGCTGGCGGCAATTACGATTGGATTTGCGGCGTTCGGCGGCGAGCCGACATCTCTTGACGAGGCGTTGGCCCTGTGCCGGCGCACGTATGACTACGTCGCCAAGTCCATACCGGAGAAGGAAGCTCGACGATTCGCGGGGGAGATGAAAGTCGACGAGAAGTGGGCCGCATCCGCGAGGAGCCCCGCAGAGCGCGCGATCGTCGAGAAGGTCGTTCGCCGTCTCCGCCGTAGAATTCTCTTCGCCCACCCCGACCTGCAGTTCGACCGCCTCCTCTGCGTGCAGCGCGACGTGCCGTTCTCGCAGTTCAACCACATGGTGGACCAGTATCTCGGCCGCTTCTCGCACGCTGGCCCGGGACTCGTTGTGCTTGAGAACTGGCGCACATTCCCAGAGAAGAAAGTTCTGCTCGCCGGCAAGCTGCCGGAAGGGTGCGTGTTCAACCCCGATCTGCACTGGGACGCCGACCGCATCATATTCGCGTTCTGCGACCATACGCGTCCGCCAGAGGCCGACGCCGCGGCACTCAAGGTGCCGAAGATTCTTAGTCCCAAGGTTCCAGAACACCATCTCGTGCACCGTCGCTACTTCATCTACGAATGCGCTGCCGACGGCAGCTGGGTGCGCCAGCTCACGGGGGGGCCTGGCGATTCGATGGAGACTGTCGACGGAAGGCAGACCGTGCTGATCGAAGACGTCGATCCGTGCTATCTGCCTGACGGCGGGTTCCTCTTCTCGTCCACGCGCTGCCAGACGTTCGGACGCTGCCACTGGGGACGCTACACGCCGAGCTTTCTTCTATATCGAGGCGAAGTGCCGCCCGTGGGCGCATCCGCTCCGTTCGACTGCCGCATCCGCCGCTTCTCCTTCGGCGAGGCGAACGAGTGGGAGCCTTCGGTGATGGACGACGGACGAATCGTGTATACACGCTGGGACTACATCGACCGCAATGCCATTCCGTTTCAGTCTCTTTGGGCTGCGCGCCCCGACGGCACCGCGGTGTCGCATCTCTATGGCAACTGGTCGCGCAGCATCTACGTGGTTACCGAGGCGAAGAGCGTTCCCGGCACTCCGCTCGTCGTCGCGACAGGCGGCGCGCACCACGCGATCACCGGCGGATCGCTTTTCCTCTTTGACGCACGCAAGGGCGAGGACGGGTTAGAACCTGTCACGCGTCTCACGCCGGAAATCCCGTTCCCCGAGAGCGAAGGCTGGAAGTTCCCCGGATTCTACGCCGCCCCAATGCCCGTCAACGACACGCTCTTCTTCGCGAGCTACACCGACGACCCTGGCTGGTATCCGCCAGGCCACCCGCAGCACGTGGGCGGCATGGCCGCATGGCCCGAATCTCGTTCGAGCGCAATATGGCTCATCGACACTCTCGGCGGACGTGAACTCATCTACAAGGATCCCGCGTTTGGCACCTACAATCCGATCCCTCTCGTGAAGCGCAAGAAGCCTTCCGTTCTGGCGACCTCGCTTCCCCCCAACGCCGACAATACGGGTGTCTGCTATGTGGAGAACTGCTATGACAGCCGCCACGGCATTCCACCCGGCTCGATTGCCGCCCTGCGCGTGAACCTTCTGCATGGTCTTCCCATCGCCAGACGAGAGACGCCCAACTTGTTCAACGACATCGAGATACACAAGGAGCCGCTAGGCACGGTGCCAGTGAACGCTGATGGTTCGGCGTCGTTCCGCATCCCCGCAGGCGTGCCGCTGCAGCTGCAGGCAATCGACACGAACGGCATGGCCGTGCTCACCATGCGCAGCTTCATCTACTCGCAGAAGGGCGAGGTGCAGGGCTGCACCGGATGCCACGAGGACAAGCGCACAAGCCGAGCCGTCACGCGTCACATTGACGACATGAAGGTGCATGATCTGAAGAAGGAGGTGGACCTCGGCTATGAAGGGTGCTTCCGCTATGCGCTCTCGGTGCAGCCGATATTCGACCGCAAGTGCATCTCATGCCACGGTCTCGGCAAGGCGCCCAGCTTCCTGGGCACGGAAGGGCATCGCCGCCTCGTCAGGGACAGGCAGGTGGCGTTCATCCACGGCTATGCTGAAACCGACAGATCGCGTCCTCACGACTACTTCGCCGCTGCAAGCGCGCTCACGAAGCGACTGATGGCCGGGCACGGGCCGAAGCTCACGCCAGAGGAATGGCGCACGTTGATTCTATGGATGGACATGGGCGTGCCCGAGTATACCCTCGGCGGCTACGGATGGAACCGCCCGGAGACACGCGCCGTCGATCCAGAAGGGGAGAAGGCGCTGCGCGCGGCTGTCGCGGCGAAGGTGGGCGCGGACGTTGCGGCGCAGCCGTTCGACGCGCTCGTGAACCGCGGCGACGAGACGAAGAGCCGCCTCTTGTGGCTCTGCCGCGCAGAGGACCGCGATGCGCTTCTCGCCCTCTGCCGCAAAGCGCTGAAGCCGCACCCCGCTTCGGATGTGCAGGGCACGTGCGGACGCGACGATGCATGCGAATGCCACAGCTGCTGGGTGCGCCGCGGCGGGTACAACAAGCCTGCCACTGCTTCAGTCGATAGCAGAAAATAGCCTAGGCCGCCTTGGCGCGCCGTTGACTTTTCCTTGCGGCGCGCTGAGCGCAGCGCGCCCTACCATTTTGCAGCCCTAGCCCTCTCGCGTCTACGCAAGAAAGCAGAAGGGCGCGTATCCGCCATAAAAGAAAAATCCCTGCTTTTGCAGGGACTTTTGATTGGTTGTGGGAGGTGGATTCGAACCACCGAAGGCGTTAGCCAGCAGATTTACAGTCTGCCCTCGTTGACCGCTTGAGTATCCCACAATGTGGTGCTCGGGGCGGGACTCGAACCCGCAAGGATCTCTCCACATGCACCTCAAGCATGCGTGTCTGCCAATTTCACCACCCGAGCAGGCGTGAAAACAGTTGATAGTATATCAAAACCTGACCCGTCATGCAAGCGTGAAATTCTCTTTTTTTGCACTTGTTTCACAAACGCCGTTTTGATATACTATATGTCAATTTTTCGGGGCCCAAAGGCTCGAATCACGAAAGAGAGGTGAAAAAGGCATGGCAATACAGCTCAAGCTGAAAAAGGGCGAAACCGTTGAACGCGGTCTCAAGCGCTTGAAGAAGATTCTCGACAAAGAGGGGATCATCAAGACGCTTCGCGATCAGCGCTATTTCGAGAAGCCCTGCGTGAAGGCGCGCAAGAAATCCGCGCGTGCACGCATTCGTGCGCGTTCCCGCCGTCGTTCGCAGGAATTCTAATTCCCACTAG
Organism: Kiritimatiellia bacterium; assembly: GCA_017563185.1. Classification (GTDB taxonomy): domain Bacteria; phylum Verrucomicrobiota; class Kiritimatiellia; order RFP12; family UBA1067; genus RUG572. The sequence continues at coordinate 3,280 of JAFXIL010000055.1, forward strand.
TAGGCTGACATGCCTTTTGCGAGCCCGTGGCCTCTGGCCGCGGGCTTATGATTTCTCGAAGGGTGAATGGCAGACGAGAAGGGGATTCAAGGCCGACGCATGAGGGCGGCGAGCACTTCGTCCTTTTCCATGATCTCATCGATGGTAAGGCCCTCGATCTCATGCGGGAAGACGATCCATCGGTCGATCGTGCGGACGTGGAAATCCGGGTGGTACGAGGTGACGTTCTTCTCTGGCTTCCAGTAGACGCACGCCATTTTCATGGCGCATCCCAGCTTCTCCAGTCGCTCATGAACGGCTGCCGCAGTCCGCCCGGTGTCAAACACGTCATCCACAACGAGAACGTGCGTGCCAGGTAGCAGCTTCTCCATTACGCTTTCGGCATGTTCGAATTTCACCTCGACGTTGCTCTGGGCAATTCCCGTGTAGCTATAGCATTTAATTGGCATGTGACGCACAGATACACCCATTACCTTGAGAAACTCATGGACGGCAACGCCAGCCTGAGCACCGCCGCGCCAAAGAGCCAGCAGCACATCAGGCCGCCAACCTGAATCAATGATCTGCCTTGCGAGTCGCCACATGTCGCGCTGATACTCGCGCGCGTCAAGATATACTTTCTTCTCCATGCCTCAATTATACCAAAAGAGGGTACAAACTGGAAGGTACCAAATAACAATCGGCTAGTTTACATAACGCATATTATGCGCAAATAATACTTTGGAATTAGGCTTGGGGACTGTCCACACTTGGGCATGGGGACTGTCCTCGGGCGAATTATTTGACGAAAATCATAAGGCCTGCCTTAATGATCTTAATGGTCTTGCCGTCCTCAGAAAGAACTACGCTGGTCGAGCTGAGCGATGGATCAAGCGTGGGCACGCTTGTGAAAACGCCGTCATCGGCAGTCGCAAACGTAAAGCTGCCGTTCAGTTTGTCGGTGAATCTGAGCTTCGTGTTTGTGAAATCAATACTGCCGCCGCCAGTAAGATTGATTGCTATCGTGCGTGGGGTCGCATTCAATACGCAGCCGCTGAAAGCGATGTTGTGGCCGACCGTGTCTATCGTCACGCCGTTCGCGCGGAAAAAGACATTCGTTGTCGAGTTGATGAACGTCGCGTTGTCGGCGACAGGCTGCAGCGTACCGCCGTCGAACTCGATCGCAGCCGACTGATGGACGCCTTTGACGTATGCCGTGACGAGCTTACCGTCGTCTTTGAGACGCAACATGGCGGTTCCCCCTACATGCACGCCTTTCTCAATTGTCGCCATGCCGCCGGAGATGTCAAGAAGCGCCTTCTTGACCTCACCCTCGGATCCTAGATTCAAAAGGTTCTTTGACAAGGACAGCGTTCCGCCGGTCATAATATAGCTTCCCTCGCTGTCAGCTTCATATCCGATGGAGATATATGTGTTGGATCTCACGGCGCCACCGCTCTGAAGGAATTCTCCAATGCCACCAACAGATTCTTTACGACCGACCACCAAGGCGCGTCCCGCAACCAGTTCGCCATCGTTCATGATGTAGCGCGCCGGCGTTGTGTTCGCTACGCCGATGTTGAAATCGTTGGCGGTGCTCACACTGCCTCCGTTCTGCGTCAGGACGCATTCGGCAGAGTTGTGGTGCCCAACTGTCAAGAAATTGTTGAGGCGGAGCGTCGCATTGTCAGCAACGACGACATTGGCTCCTGACGCGCCGTTACCGACACGCAGACCGGAGAATACGGCAGATGCATTGTTGCTCACGCAGAAAGAGGCCATATGCCCATTGCCGCCTAGATAGACAAAGTCTCCGCCGGAGGGCCCGGCAGCCACGGTCATCACGCCCCCGGCGACAACGCATCCTGCGTCCATCGTAGTCGCAAGATGCAAATACGGCACCGAGAAAGAGACGCCGTTCACGCTCTTCACCTCAACGCAATCCGTGTAGACGGCGACCTTGGCTGTGTCTATGTACTGGCTCTCGGAAAAGAAGTTTTCGGCCCAAAGCGCCGGTTTCGTTCCCGAAACGGAATTCGTGACATACGCATTGTCGTGCCCTTCCACGGCTGTAAGATTCGAAATTTTGAGGTCGTGTCCATTGAGGTCAATGTACGATCCGTTCGCAATCGTCACGTGAGGAAGCGCCGCCCAGTCGCAGTCGGCGCCAAGCGTGACAGCGCCGCCGTTGCCGATCTGTGTTGACACCCAGATGGGCGTGGTGCCGGAAGGAACGGAGAAGGACGTATTGCCGTCAATCACCACGACTGTCGACTTGACCGGCAGCGCGTTCTCCACAACGGCGCCAGACGAGTTGGTGCAGGCCCAGTTGGCGGCGTCAGAGAAGTCCGACGGATCGCCGGCACCCGTCCACCAGGCGAACGCGGCGACATTCGCCGCGAGTGAAAGCACAATGGACTTGCCGTCTTCAGACAGGGAGACTATGTACCCTTCGCCAACAAGCTCCACAAGGTCTAGAACGCTGTCAACGCCCTCCGGCAGCGTGAAGTCGCTTGCCGCGAGCGTGAGCGTGTCCTCCTGGTAGGCCGCTGTGTCGAAGCGGATCTTCGCATTCGCTCCGCCGAGCACGATCTTGCCCGCGAAAGCGGCGGAGTTCGTCACGACAAGCGCCGCTGCATTGGAGATCACAACATCGCCAGTAAACGCGGGCGAACCTGAAAGCGCAAGCGATCCCCCTTCTCCCATCACGGTCAGCCCCCCTTCTCCCGTCCATGGAATGTTGCAGTGGACGGCGTGGCCTGCGGTATCGACAGTAAGCCCGCCTGCGCCGATGGTGTAGGATTTCGCATAGTCGTCAGCAGAGGCCGCAGCCGCAATGAACGGCGCGGCGGCGGTGTCGTCGCGTTTGGCGCGGATCGTCGCGCCGTCGGCGACAAGTGTCTGCGTGTTGTACGCAAGGCACTGAAGCCGTCCGACCTCCAGGACGCCGCCCGTGAGGTTCACCGTGCCGGAGCCAGAGGACGAGGAAGTGCCGCCGAGGTAGAAGCAATTGACATCCCCAACGCCGCCTGAAAGCTCGAAGCGTCCGTCGCTCGTCGCACCGCTCGTCCCGTTATATTGCGTCGCAAGGGAGAGGTCGTTGTCGATCTTGAAAAGGCCGCCGCTCACGCGCACGATGCCCGTCTGGTTCGTCCTGTTGTTCACGCCGATGCGGATGCAGGCGTTTGCGCCAGTGGCGTGGAACGTCCCGCGCCTCACCTCGAGAATCGACGTGCCCCAACGATCGACGCCGACGAAGTTGCACGCGTTGCTCCTGTTACCTGCCGCCTTGAAAGTGCCGCCATCGATAACCAGCCTCGTCGTGGCAGAGCCATCGCCGTCAACACCGGCATAGCCGATTGCAGCACGCGCATTGGCCGCCGCCAGGTCAATTGTGAATCCATCGGCGACGATAATCGTCGACCCCTGACAGTAGAAACCATCATTAGCGCGCCATGTGCCGTTCGTGAGCGTGATCTCCTCGCCGTGGAAACGGCGAGTGCGTAAATTGAGCATTCCCGCAAGCGTATTGCCGCCGAGGTCGAGCGTACCTTCCTTCGGCGTAATGGACGCGGGCATTGTTGCGCCTGAAAGAACGAGAGTGCCCTTGCCCTCCTTGATGGGCGTCGTGGCGGTGAGCCCGCCGGAAAGCGTGAGCGATCCGCCTTCCGCGACGTAGATGCTGCTGCCGGCGGTGGACAGTGTGACGGGCGCGGCGACTGTCTGCGCGGCAGCGCTCTGGTCTGCTACATCCTGCGTGAACGTCAGCCCGTCGCCGCCCACCGTGAACGCGCCCGCAGTGCCGGTGAACACGAGGCGCGAGTAGGACGATTGAGCAGGCGTATCCGCGCCGCCGGCCGCAACGGAATAGACGAGCGCGGCGGTGGCGTCGGCGGGATCGAAGGAAAGATAGATCGTGTTGCCGTCGCGAATGATAACGCCAGCGCCGCCACCAGAAACGGACAACTGTCCAAGCGAGCCGTCAAGGGACGAAGTGCAAGCGATGAGCGGGTAGCGTCCCGTGGGGGATGCGGGGAGCGTGACGTTGAGAGTTGCCGGGCCGATGATTTCGAGGCTGGGCACGGTGAGGCGTGCCGCACCCGCGTCGAGCGTGCCGAGGTTCAGCGCGATGCCGTCGAATATGAGGCCATAGGTGAGCGTGGACTGGCCAAACGTGACGGCGCCGTCGCCCGTCAGGCGCAGCTTGCCCTCGCCAGTGAAATCGGGAATCGACTGGTCGAAGCCGGCAGTGTCGAAGCTGGCGGGATTGCCGATGACCTGCATCGTGCGCGTCTTGTTCGTGGCCCTGTAGGCGTTTACGGCGAAGACATTCGCGCGCGCCGCCACAAGCGAACCGTTCGACCAGTTGAACAGCTGACCGTTGTATGGCTGGAAGTTCATTTCCTCGACGGTCAGTACGCCGCCGTTCAGATTGAGCGTGGATGTTCCCGTGCTCTGTGAACTAGAGCCGAAAACGAACTGCTTGACCGTAGCCTCGCCGCCGTTGACGTTGACCGTGCCGGAACTCGTGGCGCCTGCGAGCCCGCTCCACTGTGTCGAGCTGCGAAGCTGCGTATCGACTTTCAGGATTCCGCTGTTGAGCGTCAGCCAGGAAGTCTGGGCTCTGTTGTTGTTGCCGATGCCGAGAACGCCGGAGCCGTTCGCCGTCGCGCACCAGAACGTGCCGCCGTTGATGTTCAGCGCGCTGCCGGCATTTTTGTCGATGCCGATGAAGTTGCAGGCGCCGGCGGCGTCGCCGCCTGCCTTTATGAATGCGCCTTCGTTGAGGTTCACAGTGCCCTGGTAGATTATGAACCTGTCTCTGGAGTTTATCTGCGTCGTCGCGCCGAGGTTGGCAGTTCCGCCATTGGTGTCGTATCTGTAGCAGTCGGCCAGCGCGCCAGCGGCGCAAAGCGAGACGACGGCCGCCAGAATCAATCTTGCGGACGTGAAAAGCGATTTCGTTTTCTGCATTGCAATCACGGTTTCCATGATTTCCCCTTTCTCTTTGCAGTCAGGACACTTTGATGAAATTGTAGCAGTAGTCGTGCTGGTCGGCCACCTCGAACATCCGGAAGCCGTGCGGGCGAGCGTCGAAGTTGGTGCTTGTCGTCTCTGGATTGAGGATCGTGAGTTCCTTCCAGCCGTGCGCGATGTAGCGGTGGGTGTGGCCGGCGAGGAAGAAGCGCGCGCCGGCGGCAAGATACATGTCCATGCGAGCGCTGCGTCCGGCCTTGGGATGGTTCTCGTACGAGTCCTTTTCGTTCGCGTTGTCGGCGAAAGGCGGAATGTGGCCGGCGAAGAGAACGCGTCCGCCAAGCGACTTAGCCTTGCAGCATTCTTCCTTCAGCCATGCCTCGTATCGGGCCTTCTCATCCATAAGCGGCGTCTTCCGCCAGAACTGCGTGTTGCCCACGATGATGCGCCATCCCTTGACGTCGAAAGTCTTGTAGTCGTAGCCGAACACCGAGAGGTAGCGGTCG
>JAFXIL010000056.1 GCA_017563185.1 Kiritimatiellia bacterium
AGGTCCCCGTCTCCGTCAGCATCAGTACCGAGCGTAATCTCCACGTTGTTCGTGGGCGAAGGTGCAAACTCAAGCGAGAACGTCACCACTCCGGGCATTGACGACGCGGCGAAGACGATGTTGGTGACAGCTCCCGCGTCCGCGAAGTCGGGCTGCGGTAATGGTGCCGCGAAGGCCAAGGCGGAAGCCGCCAAGGCAAGAAATGTGGCTACACGTCTCATGGCGGAGAGTATAGCAAACCCCCGTTGCAAATTGCAAGGGGATTGATTACGGCAGGTCGCCGCAGACCTTTTCGACTTCATGGAAGCGGGGAAACGGCTTCAATAATGGCGTATCGGTGTGAAGCGACAAGAGTGTCGATCCCCGATGTCGACGAATGTTGCCAATGAGGAAGTGTTGCCAGTGCCGATTCCCAATTAAAGAGTGACCGGACTGGAATTGGTCATTGGCAACACTGGAATTGGCAGCATTCCCGCATTGGCAACAATCAGCAGAGTGTTCGGCTGGTCGACTGATCGGTTGGCCTGTTGACCGCTCGCACATCTGGCACTAGACCACGAGCCATGAACCACGAAGCCTATAAACTTCGAAACCTCGAAACTCATAAACCTCCCATCCCCGCACTAGGCACCAAGCACTAAAATGTGCTATAATTTCGGCGTGGGGAAATTCGAAAAGAAAGGATAAACGAAATGAAGCTCGAAGTTCTGCTTTCAACATTCATGGCTGCAGGCGCGCTCGTTGCCGCCAAGCCCGACTACACGACATTCATCTGCCATCGCGGCGAATCCGACGACGCGCCGGAGAACACGCTGCTCGCGTACAAGACCGCCGTGTCGCGCGGCTTCGGATTCGAGTGCGACATCTATCTCTCCGCCGACAAGCGCGTGTTCACGTTCCACGACAGCACTCTCACCCGCACTACGGCCGGGGCTTGCAGGAAGAAGTGCGCAGAGGCGAACTGGGAGAACGAGATCTCGAAGGTGGACGTGGGAGGCTGGGGCAAGTGGAAGGGCAGCAAGTTCTCGCCCACGCGCCCCGCGCTTCTCGAAGAGGTGCTTGAGCTCGCGCGCGACGGCCGCCAGATCTACGTGGAGGTTAAGCCCGGCCCGGAGATCGTGCCCTACATCAAGGAAGTCTTCGCGAAGCAGAAGAACGCCACCCCAAAGAACGCGCTCTTCATCGCCTTCAACCGCGAGACGTGCAAGGCATTGAAGAAGCAGATGCCGGAGTACAAGGTGTACTGGCTCACTTCGTCCGTCATCGGATCCAAGGGCGCGAGAAAGCCCGTTACCGCCGAGTACATCATCGAGGGCATCAAGGAGACCGGCGCCGACGGAGTGGACTGCCACTTCAACCGCAAGATCATCACGGCCGACATCATCAAGAAGGTCAAGGACGCCGGCTATGAGTTCCACGTGTGGACGGTCGACAAGCTCAGCGACTCGCTTCTCGCGTTCGAGCGCGGCTCGCAGACCGTCACCACGAACTGCGCCAAGAAGCAGCTCGACGAATACCGCGCCAAGAACAAGTGAGGCCAGGCTTCAAGAAGGCCGCGATCTATGCGACGGCAATTCCGGCGGCAATCTCCGCCGGAATTGTCGTTCTCCATCTGTGTTTTGACCGGGAAGACGAAGAGGCGCCACTGGCAATGCGCTGGCCGGTGATGGGCACCGTGGCGCAGATGACGTCGCGTAGACATGCTGACGAGCGCAAGTTCGGAGAACTGTTCGTGCGCGTGCAGGCGTCCTATTCGCGCGTGGAGAAACTTCTTTCCGCGTGGAATCCCGAGAGCGAGCTGAGCCGCCTTTCCGCCGCGGGATGCACGAACTGGACGGAGGCGGCGTCCCCCGACGTGAGGCCGTGCTACGCGGCGGCGCTGCGCCTTGCGGAGGAGAGCGGCGACGCGTTCAATCCGCGCATCGGCGAGAAGCTGCGCGCCCTTGGAATGGGCCACGGCAGATATTCGCGTTTCGACCTTGGCGCGATTGCAAAGGGTTTTGCCGTTGACATGGCGGCGGAGGAGGTGGAGCGCGCAATGGGCGGGCGCTACTTCTCGCTTCTGCTGGACCTCGGCGGCAACCTGCGCGCCGTGGGCGCGGGCGAGTGGCGCACGGGCGTTCGCAATCCGTTCAGGGGCGTTGATGCGTCACAGCCGGAGATATGCGCCGTGATCACGCTCGTTGGCGGAGAGTCCGTTGCCACAAGCGGCAACTACGAACGTTTTGTGGAGAAGGACGGCAAACGCCTTTCGCACATCCTCGACGGGCGCACCGGCGAGCACGTGAGCGGAATCGCCGGCGTCACGGTGGTGACGCCGCGCGAATACGGGGCAATGCTGGCGGATGGTCTTTCCACCACGCTTTTCGTGCTGGGTCCCGAAGCGGGCGCCGCCTTTCTCAAGCGCCGCTATCCGCAAGCGCTTGCGCTTTGGATTCCCGACGACCCCGCTTCGCCGCGCATAATCGCCACGCCGGACATGGCCTATCGGCTCGAGCGCGCCGCCTGGCCGGTGGCGTCGCCGCGCATGTGATATTGCCCCTTCCCGTCTATTGTGATATACTTTTATCGTTTCCGCCCCATTCCGGGGGCGGGCGAGTATGTTCTGCATTTGGAAGGAGACGACATGAAGTACACTAACGACCAGCTGAAGCTTGCCGCCAACACCATACGCTGCCTCGCGGCGGACATGGTGGAGAAGGCCGCAAGCGGACATCCCGGCGTTGCCCTCGGCCTCGCCGACGTTGCGGCATCCCTTTGGCTCAAATTCCTCAAGTTCGACCCGAAGGATCCATCCTGGGCCGACCGCGACCGCCTCGTGTTCTCCGGCGGCCACGGATCGTCGCTCGTCTATTCGCTGCTGCACCTGAGCGGCACGGGCGACCTCAAGCTCGACGAGCTCAAGGCCTTCCGCCAGGTGGGATCTCGCTGCGCCGGCCATCCCGAGCGTGGACTCTGCCCCGGCGTGGAGGCGACCACGGGTCCGCTCGGCCAGGGCGTGGCAATGGCCGTGGGCATGGCGATCGCCGAGCGCATGGATGCCGCCCGCTGGAACAAAGAGGGACTTCCCGTCTCTGACCACCGCACCTGGTGCCTCTGCGGCGACGGCGACATGGAGGAGGGCATCTCCCACGAGGCATGCTCCCTTGCCGGACGCCTCAAGCTCGACAGGCTCTGCCTCATCTACGACTCCAACAACATCACCATCGAAGGCGCGGCCGATCTCGCCTTCGCCGACGATACGCGCAAGCGCTTCGAGGCGTACGGCTGGAAGGTGTTCGAGTGCGACGGTCACGACTTCGACGCCATCGACCGCGTGCTCCGCCGCGCCATGAAAGTGGAAGGCCAGCCGACGCTCGTGATCGCGAAGACCCACATCGGCCAGGGCTGCCCCAGCAAGCACGACACAAGCGCGGTGCACGGTGCGCCCGTTGGCGCCGAAGAGCTCGCCGGCCTCAAGAGCGCGCTCGGCTTCGACCCCGAGAAGTTCTTCGATGTTCCCGGCGACGTGTACGACTTCTTCGACGACCGCGGCGCCGCATGCCACCGCATGAACCTGCGCTGGCGCAAGACGCTCAAGGACTGGAGTGCCGCAAACGCCGAGCTAGCCGCCGCGCGCGAAATCGCCCAGCGCGGCTCAATCCCCAAGGACCTCGCCGCGAAGCTCCCCGCCTTCGACCCCGCGAAGCCCGTCGCGACGCGCGCCGCATGCGGCACGGCCCTCTGCGCCATCGCCCCCGAAGTGCCGTTCCTCGTTGGCGGCTCCGCCGACCTTGAGCCCTCCAACAAGACGAACCTCAAGCCCTTCGGGTGGGTTTCCGCGGAAGATTTCTCCGGACGCAACTTCCACTGGGGCGTGCGCGAGCTCGGCATGAGCGCAGTCGTGAACGGCATCCAGGCGCACGGCGGCTACCGCGCGTTCGGCGCCACGTTCGCCGTCTTCAGCGACTACTGCAAGCCCGCCATCCGCCTCGCCGCGCTCATGGGCATTCCGTCCATGTGGGTGTTCTCGCACGACTCGTTCTACGTGGGCGAAGACGGCCCCACGCACGAGCCCGTGGAGCAGATCGCCATGCTGCGCACGATTCCGAATTTCTTCGCGTTCCGCCCTGCGGACGCCAACGAGACCGCCGCGAGCCTCCTTGCGATGCTGCAGTGCAAGGACGCGCCCAGCTGCATTCTCACAAGCCGGCAGAATCTTCCCGTGCTCGAGGGCGTCACGCCCGAAAAGGTGGCGAAGGGCGGCTACGTTATCTGGGAGTCGAGCCCGATGCCCGACGTGATGTTCATCGCCTCTGGCAGCGAGGTGGCGATATGCATCGAGGCCGCGAAGCGCCTCGCCGAGACGGGCCGCAACGCACGCGTCGTCTCCATGCCGTGCCGCGCGCTCTTCGACCGCCAGCCTCTTGGCTACCGCGAGAGCGTTATTCCCGGCACTTGCGCGAAGCGCGTGATCGTGGAGGCGGGCGTCTCGTTCGGCTGGGAGAAGTTCTCCATGAACTCCGCCACCACGCGCTACGTCACGCTTGACACGTTCGGCGCGTCCGGTCCGTACAAGGAGCTCGCCGAGCAGTTCGGCTTCACGGTGGACAACGTGTACGCCAAGGCGCGGGAGATGCTCTAGAACCGTGGCCGACGGTGACTACGAACGCGGCCGCGGCCGCGAGATCGCCGCCATCCAGACGAGGCTGCGCGCGCTTGCGAAGGCGCGCGAGGTCTCGTCGTGCGTTCCCCCCGTAATCGTGTTGAACGGCTGGGCGGCGAGTCCGCACGCATGGGATCTGTGCCGCTTTCCGCGCGAGCGCGTGTTCTCATACGTCGAGCAGCTCGACGGCGGGCCGGAGGCCTTTCTGACCGAGACCGCCGAGCGTCCGGTCGTGCTCGTTGGATGGTCGATGGGGGGCTCGTATGCTCTGCGCCTTGCGTGCGCATGTCCCGCCCGCGTTGCCGGACTCGTCCTCGTCGCCGCCACGCCGCGCATGATGGAAGTGCGCGAGGAGGGATGGCGCGGAATGAACGAGCGTCGCCTTGACGCGCTTCTGCGCGGGCTGGAGCTCACGCGCGGCGACGGCTTCTTCGGTGTGCCGCCTGGCCTGCCGAATCCATACATGATCGACGAGCCCGGGAATCTTCGGCGCGGACTCGACTACCTGCTCGCCACCGACCTTAGGCCGGACCTCGCGAAGGCGTTCCCCGCTGGTGCGTCTTTCCCTGTGCACATCTTCCAGAGCGAACATGACGGCATAGTGCGCCACGAGAACGCCGCGTATCTCAAGGCTGTGTTTCCGTGCGCCTACGTTACACTCGTGCCCGGCACAGAGCATGCTCTGCCGATTTTCATTCCCAAGGAGATAGACAATGCCGTTGACGCTTGCCTCGCAGTCGCCGCGAAGGGCAAAGATCCTCGCTGAGAACGGAGTTGACTTCGAAGTGTTGAAGACCGATGCGCCCGAGGTGTCGCTGCCGCACGATCCGGAGCGCACAGTGGTGGAGAACGCCTCGCGCAAGCTCGCCGCATGCCCGAAGTCGCCTGCGCTCGCGGCGGACACGATCGTGTGGTTCGACGGGCGCATATTCGGCAAGCCGTGCGATCTCGACGAGGCGCGCGAGTTCCTGCGCATTCTGTCAGGTCAAACGCATTCCGTCTTCACGGGAGTCGCCTACCGCGACGCGTCCGGGAAGGTGCGCACGTCGTGCGTGCGTTCGGACGTCACGTTCCACGCGCTTTCTACCGAGGCGATCGACCGCTATGTCGAGGCGGTGAAGCCCACCGACCGCGCGGGAGCGTACGACATCGACGAGAGCGGCGACTTGATAGTGGAGTCGTACACCGGCTCCTACGAGAACATCATGGGCCTTCCGCTCGAGCCGCTCAGGGAATTCGGCATACTTGCGCTGTAGAGATGGCGTCTGCAGTGGTGTTTTATCGTCCCGGTCCATTGTTTTATTCTTGATTCTTGTTGCGTTCGCCGCTAAAATGTGATTTAATGTTAATAAGTTTTCTTCTAATTGTCGCTTGGAACGGTCTTGGCATTTCTGTCGGGTAGAGCATTTGTGGTTGGCAAAGTGGAGGATGGTTGGATGATTCTCAAGGAAAAGCAAGAAGGAGTTCTGCAATGAAGGCAAGAGTTGGAAATGTTTTGTCGGGATTGCTTGCGGCTGCGGCGATGTGTGCGTCCATGCACTGCGGCGCGTTCGAGCTCACCCACCGGTGGAGCTTCAACGGCGACTATGCCGATTCCATCGGCGGCAGCGACGGAGTGGTGGTGGGGCATGCGGATCAGCTCAGCTTCGAGGCGAGCGCCTTTGGCGGACAGATGGTCAAGATGGCCTCCGACAACACCGACAACGACTCAAACAACGGCGCCTCGCTGAATCTAGGCACGGGAGTGCTGGGAACAGACGACGCGACGATCGAAATCTGGGCGAAGCGCAACGCCGTGCGCAACTGGGCGCGAATCTTCGACTACGGGCCTGACAGCAGCCAGTACCTGTTCATGTCGTGGAGCCGCGGCACCGCCGCCGCCCAGGACCAGGTGGAGGTGAAGAACAAGTTCTCCAGGCTCGACACGATGGCGCCGTACGTGGACGGCACCCTCTACCACATCGTCATGACGTTCAAGAAGAACAGCGACGGCTCCACCACGCTCGCATGGGCGCGCCGGAACACCGTCACCGGCGTCGTTGAGAAGCACGACTCGTACACCCAGGCCGGATGGACGCTTGCCGATCTCACATCGCCCATCTTCTACCTCGGCCATTCGCAGTGGCCTTCCGACCGCGACGCCAACGCGAGCTACGACGAGGTGCGCATCTACTCCGGCATCGTCGGTGACGAGCAGCTTGCGGCGAACGCCGTGCTCGGCCCTGACGCGCTTGGCACCCTCGCCGGCACCGACGCCTCCACTGGCGTCGTGATACCCGCCGGCGCCACGTTCAAATTCCCCGACGGCGCCTACAGCGGCAATGCCTACACCGTCTCTGGAACGGTCACCATGGGCGCCGGCGCCAAGATCGTGTTCGACACCGCGAACGGCAGTGGCGCTGACATGGTGTTCTCTGCCGCGGCGTTCTCTCTTCCCACAGGCGTGGCGAGCATCCTCGACATGGTGGAGCTCACGGACTCGGCGAACTTTCAGGCCACGCTCTCCGGCACCACGATCACCGTTGCGTCGAAGCTCTCCGCCATCTGGACTGGCGATGCGGGCGACGGTGATTGGCAGACTGCCGGCAACTGGAAGGACGGCGTTGTGCCGACTGCGAACACGCCCGTGTTCATCGGCGGCGACAAGATGAACCTTCAGCTCCCCGTGGGAACATCGTTCGCCTGCAGGTCCATCACACTTGAGGCGTGCACCTTCACGGCGGACTGCGACTGGCGCGGACTTCAGGTTGTTCCCGGAATGTCTGGCATCGTCGACCTTGCGGGGCACAACTTCACACTCTCCGCTCTGACGGCAAGCGCCGGCGCGGAATTCAAGAACAGCGCCGAGACCGATGGCGAGGTGCGCTTCTATGCAGACGGCGATCCCGTGACCGCTACGGAGTCCGGCTTCATAACGGGCATTGAGAACCTCAAGAGCGCGGACAACGCGAAACTCGTCATCATCCGCACGAGCGATGCAGACGCGTCAAACTCGGTCCTAAACCTGGGCGCCGCGAACAACACCACCGTCTTCCGCGCCGGCGGACATGGCACCATAACGACGTCGGGGCGCGGCAACATCGGCGTCGTCAACGGTGGCGCGGGGCGCCTCGAAGTCACGGGCAACGTGCTTGACTTCAGCGTGGACGGTCTGACGATCGGCGGAAACGCGGCTGCATCCAAGTCGTCCGTGGAGATCTCTGACGGCAAGATCCTCACGAACTGGATCGACGCCGGCGACGCCAACGGCCTCGAGTGCACGATCATGCAGTCGGGCGGCGAGGTGTGGACCGGCATCAACAGCAACGGCAACCTCTGGCTCGGTCGCTGGAGCGGATCCGACGTCAACTACGGCATGTCGGGCGGCATCATCCATCAGGGCGGAACGAATCATGACCGCGGCACGTTCCAGGTGGCCTACTGGAGCGGCAGCAAGACCACGTTCGACATGACGGGCGGCACGATCTACGGCTTCGACATGTATGTGGGCGCAGGCGGCAACGGCACGTTCACGCAGAACGGCGGCGAGATCAGGACCAGAGACCTGCGAATGGCCAACGGCAACGGGAGCGTGGGCACATACATCATGAACGAAGGCACCAACACCTTCACAGGATGGGTGCGCCTTGGCTTGCACACCGGCGGCAAATGCACCTACACGCAGAACGGCGGCGAGGTGACATGTCCCCTGCGAATTCAGGTGGGCGAGTCGGGACCTGCCACCTTCACGCTCAACGGCGGCACATTCACGGCTGGCGACAACTCCTCCATCGGCACCGGCGAAGCCGGCAACGGGCAGGTGTTCGTCACCGGCGGCAAGCTGCGGATCAACGGCAACTTCCAGGTTGGCCAGAGCGGCGTAGGCCTTCTTGAGCAAAGCGGCGGCGAAGTCTCCTGCACGGCGGGTTGGTTCGCTCCCGGTCGTTTCGTAAAAGGCGTGGGCACGTATCGGTTGACTGGTGGCACCTACGCCTCCACCGCGAATCCCGCGGCAATCGGCGAGGAAGGCAGGGCCACGTTCGACGTGAGCGGCACGGGCATTGCGTACTTCGAGAAGGGCACGCGCCTTGGCCATCAGGCCACGGGCGTAGGCACTCTGTATGTGCGCAATGGCGGCAAGGTGGTGACGCCGTTCATCGAGAAGGGGCCCGGCTCTGGCACGGTGGTGTTCGACGGCGGCACCGTAGAGTCGTCTGCCGACGGCGCCATCCTCTCCGGCGTGGGCAATGTGGCGTACATGAACGGAGGCGTCACATTCGACACGGCAGGGCACAACGTGAAGATAACGGGGTGCAACTCTTCCGCAACTCCTGGCAGCAAGGCTGTGAAGACGGGCGAGGGAACGCTTGAAGTCGAAGCGCTTCCGCCCGTCGCCACGATGCAGGTGGAGAAGGGCACGCTCGCGATCTCCGCCAACGCCGACAACTCGGCCTTCGCAAGTCTCGCGCACCGCTGGAGCTTCACCGCCGGCAGCCTCGGCGACTCTGTTGGCGGGCTTACGGCCACGACGATTCCAGCGACCGACGCGGCGCTCGTCTACGAGAACAATGCAGTCGCAATGACCGGCAATGGCAACAGCAAGGGCTCGCTCAATCTCGGCAAGGGCATTGTTCCCGCCGGAAACGCCACGATAGAGATATGGGCCACTCGCACCGCCGCAAAGAACTGGAGCCGCATCTTCGACTACGGTACAAGCTCCACCGACTACATCACAATGTCGTGGGTCAGAGGAACAAACGGCGGTCAGGACGAGTTCGAGCTTTGCCAGGGAGGCACAAAGTACGCGTCAACCGACAATATGGGCTACGTCAACAACGAGAAGTACCACATATCGATGACGATAACCGTGAACGACAACAAGACCACCACCTTCACCTGGACGCGCCGCAATGTCGAGACCGGGAATATCGAAAGAACCACCACCTACACTCCTGATGCCGAGTGGGATCTCGCAAAGCTGGCGCATGCGAATTTCTACCTGGGCCACTCCCAGTACGGGGCTGACGCCGACGCAAACGCCATCTACGACGAAGTGCGCATCTGGAACGGCGTGCTTTCCGATGACGCGCTGAACTTGAGCGCGAGGCTGGGTCCCGACGCCACGGCCGAGCAGATCGCCGCCATCGCGGCGGCGAACGGCGGAGAGGGCACGAGCGCGGCGCGCACGCTCGTGCTGGACGCGGGCACGTCGCTTGAACTGAACGGCAATACGCTCGTTCAGCCTGTCGTGAAGGGAACTGGCACTGTGTACGGCGGCACGCTCAAGGTCACCGACAAGCTCGTCGTCAAGACAGGCGAGATGCTGCTCGCAGGCGGCACTGTGGATCTTGACGGAGCGAAGGTCTCGCTTGTCGATCCGGAGAACCTTTCGGGAATATTCACGTTCCTGAAGGCGCCGAATAGTCAGGTTCTCGCAATCGTCGGCACGCCCGTGCCTGAGAATCTGCCCAGCGGATGGATGGTGACGACAAGCGGCGGCGTGGGCAAGATCATGAGATGCGGCTGCACGATCTACGTGCGTTGACGCAGGTGTTGTCTACGCGATGAGGTTGCCGGCGTTGTCCACGCCGGCAACCTTCGTCTTTGCAAGCGAACGGCGCGGGGCGGGCGTGGAGAGACGGCAGTGCAGATATTCGGCGGTGCGTCCTTCAAGTCCGCCCGCCTCTACGCACACCTCCACTGTACTGCCGATGAACGAGCGGGCGAATGCGGCGTTGAGTTCGCGCGCGGCGAGGTTGAGTTCGCGAGCACGTTCGAGGCGAACTGCGCGGGGCATGGCGCCAGGCATCGACGCGGCTGGAGTGCCGGGGCGTTCGGAGAAGGGGAACGCATGGATGTGCGTGAAGGGGATTTCGCGCAGGAAAGAAAGCGTGGCGGCGAAATCGGATTGGGCTTCGCCCGGGAAACCCGCAATCACGTCAGCGCCAAGGGCGAAGTGTGGACCGATCCGGCGGCGCGCTTCCGCGCATAGGTGCGCTACGGCGTCGATCGTGTAGGGGCGGTTCATGCGCTTGAGAACCGAATGGCTGGCGGACTGCAGGGATATGTGAAGGAACGGGCAGATGTTGGGGTGTGCGGCAATTGCGTCCACCAAAGCATCATCGCATATTCCGGGTTCGATTGAGCCGATGCGCACGCGGTGAACGGGGGACGAGCCTGGCGCGGGGGAGAGTTCCGCGAGGGCGGCAAGAAGCTGCGGAAGACCGTTGCCAGAATCGCGGTAGAGCGAGAGATTGCAACCTGTCACCACAAGTTCGCGGTAGCCGGTGGCAATGAAGGCGCGTGCGCGTTCGAGCACATGGGCGAACGGCACGGATACGGGAGGACCGCGGAATTGCGGCACGATGCAGAACGCGCAGCGTCCGCTGCAACCGTCCTGAACCTTCAGATACGCCCTTGAAGTCGCCATGGGGACAGTCCCCCCGAGGGTCATGGGGACTGTCCCCACGGGAGTTACAGGGACAGTCTCGGCGCCTGCGAGGCAGCCGGTGCGCCATATTTTCGCGGAGGGGAACTGGCGGGAAAGTCTTGCGATCTCCTTCTCGCAGTCGCGCTGGGCGCGGGCGGTCACTGAGCAGCCGCGCACGATTATCCAGTCCGGTGCGAAGGCGGGATCGATGGCGCAGTCAGGATGGGGAATTGGCACCACCTGGTGTCCGGCCGCCTCGAACGCAGCCTCCATCTCGAGCGACTCGGCGAGGTTCAGGCGGCAGCCGAATGTCTTGAATGCCACGTTCATTTTCAGGTGACGAGTTCGGGGAACATCAGAAGCAGAATCAAGTTGAACGCATTGAAGAGGCAGTGCAGCATGATCGGCGCGAGAAGGGTGCGGGTGCGCGCATAGACCCAGGCAAAGGCTACGCCGAGGAACCATACGCCGAAGAACGAGGCGGCGTTCAAGTGCACTACGGCGAAGACGAAGCCGGATATGGCCATTGCAACGGGCATGGGGAGCGAACGCGCGAAGCCGCGGAACATCACGCCGCGGAACAGGCACTCTTCCACGATGGGGGCCTGCAGCAGAATGGAGAGGACGATGTGCGTCTTGAGCGAGGTGGTGGAGAATGGAGATATGAAGAACTTCACCAGCTCCTGGTCCGCCGCGCGTATGCCCCATATCCATTCGATGGATTTCGCTGTGAGCAGCTGCAGGCCTAACGCCACTGCGATTACGGCGGGTGCCACACATAGCGCCAGACGCACCGCCTTCAGTCGGTTGGGTTTCTCGGCGGAATCGTTCTGGCGGCTGAAGAAAAGGGTGGATATGAACAACGCCGCGGCGATGCCGCCCATCCAGACGCCGCATGCCACCAGGCTCTTTTTGATCATTTCGGCTGTGAGCGGATTCGCGTAGCCGTACACGAACTGACGCCACAGTGCGGCCGGGCTGCTGGCGAGCATGCCTGCAAGAACTAGCACGGCCGCCACGATGGCGTGGATGATGTTGAAGCGAGATTTCTGCATGGCAAAGATTATATCACATTTCGGCTGCCCGCGGAGGTTGGGTAATACATGTTCTGCGGGGACTCCGCTGAGTCCGGCAGACGGCTGATCTCTGCCGAGCTTGACGCGGGAGGGCCGACCTCCGCGTCGGCCTCCTACACGGCAGCGGCCTCAACCGGTATTCTGCGATAGGCCTATGTGGCGACACCTGCGTGGCGCGAAGTTGCGGCAATGACGGATATGTGGTAAACTGTACGGCAAGGGAAAGACAAGAGGTGGATGTCTGCGGGGACTGTCTCCGTGGAGGCAAGAGACGGAGGAAGGAATCATGGCGAAAGAGAAAAAGTTCTATGGAAGGCCGCAGGCGAGGAGCCCGCGCGTGGTTGTTCTTGCCGCCTGCGCGGCGGCAGTTGCGCTGTCGGTGTTTGCCGGGAAGCCGCAGATCGACTGCGCGAAGATACGCGGCGTCTGCTACGGCATAAAAGACGAAGCGACGGTGCGGCGCGAACTTGCGTACGGCAGGAGGGTGGGGCTCAATGCGGTGCGCTTCTGGCTGAGCAGGGGCGCGTACGAGAAGTCCGGCGGCAAATACGTGCGGCAGGTCGTCGATTTCGTGCGCACGTGCCATTCGTGCGGATACAAGTCGATGCCGATTCTCTTCAACGGGAACGGACTTGATCCCAAGAGCGTCCAGCCGGACGCATACGCCTCGGCCGACCGTTTCACCGAGGCGATCGTCAAGGCGCTCAAGGACGAGCCTGGGCTTCTGATGTTCGACATGATGAACGAGCCTCTGTGCAACGACTGGCTGCACAAGTCCTCAGGCGACGAGCGCAAGGCGCGCGCGGAGACTATCTGGGCGTTTCTCCGGCGCGAGATAGACCTTGCGCGGAAGCTTGCGCCGGACTGTCTGTTCACTGTGGGCTACACCACTGCGTTCGAAATCGAGCAGACGACTGCGGAGAGGCTGGACGTCATATCCTTCCACGACTATAGCGATACGCTGGAGGGCGGGCGAAGCAACTACGCCCGGGCCGTCCAGTGGGGCGAGAAGTTCGGCAAGCAGGTATTGCAGACGGAGACCGGATGCCTTGCCCGCGCAAACTCCTACGAGATGGCCCTGCAGCTCTGTGCCGAAAAAAAGATTGGGTGGGTGCTCTTCAATCTGATCATCTCCGGCCGCTGCTTCGACGAGCACGGCATCTTCTATCCCGACGGCACGATACGAGACGCCGGCACCATCGCGGCGATGTTCGGATGCTTCAGGAACCGCGGCGAGAAGTGCGCGGTGGTGGCGCCGAACCCAAACCGCGAAGGCAAGGCGGACAAGGCGCTGAGGCTCATCCGCGCGGCGCTCGACGCAAACGCCAAGGCCTCGACGTTCGCAGACCGCAAGATGGACAGGAAGCCTCTTCTCGACGCCTGCGAGGTGGCGGCGAACCTCCTTGAGGCCTGCGAGCTCGTGCCCATGAGCGAACTTCCCACCACGAAGATCGCCTACTACAGGCGGCATCCGGAAGTCGACATCCTTGAAGTACGCCGCTTCGCCCACTCTCTTGCCATGCGGTTGAAAGAAGCCTGCCAGATCGTCGATTGAAGTTCCCCGGCGAGTTCAAGATTTGAACTAGGCGCGGGTGAGGAATTCATCTTCGGCGGCCTTGAGCGCGGCGTGCATGGCGGCCGCGTCTTCCGCGGCGCGGAGGTTCTCGAGGAGCGGCGTGCCGTGCGCGAGAAGGCAGAGGCGGGCGAGGATGTGAAGGTGCAGGGTGTGGTCGGTGCAGCAGATGAGGAAGAAGAGGTCCGTCGCAGTGCCGTCCTGCGCGCCGAAGAATACGGGGCGCGCGGTGCGGCCAAGGGCGAGGAACGTCTCCTGGAATAGATACGGGTCGTGGTACCTCGGATGAAGAAATGCCACGCCGCCGCCAGCCGCGGTGGAGGCGACCTCCTCGCGGGCGCTGAGCTCGGCGAAGAGGGTCTCGGGATCGTAGAGGAGGCCGGTGGAGTCGGCGAAGTCGGTCATGTCGCGCAGCACGCCGGCGCGCGTCTTCGAGGTGAGAAGGGGAGCTATCGTCCCTGCGCTGAGAATCTCCGCTATGTGGAAGTCGTGGCCGTCCGCCTGGCGGCGTTCGGTCATGGCGGCGCGGTGTTCGGTGGTGAGGGCCTTTTGGCTGATGGACATCAACCGCCGCTGCGCCCATTCGTCGAGCGCGCGGTGTTCGAAGAAGAACTGCTCGCCGCGCTTCACGCTCGGCACCTCGTCCCTCTGGGCGAAGTGCCGCAGCTCGTTCTTCTGCATGTGGAGATGCGCGGCGGCGCTCTTGAGATCCATCAGCTGATAGCCCATGGCGACACCTCTAGCGAACGCGCAGGTTGCGGAACTCCACCGTCATGGGCGGCCCCTGGTGCAGCTGCAGCGCGATGTGACCGCTCGACGGGAAGAACTCCTCGCGCGCGTCCTCCACGCTCGTGGTGCGCACGCCGTTGATCCACACGGTGATCGAGCGGTCCACCACCTTCACGCGGATGTCGTTCCACTGCTCGATGCGGTAGATGGACTGCAGCGAGGCGCCGTCTGCGAAGCGGGCTACGGTCTTCGCGCCGTCTGCGGCGAGCGTCACGTCCGCCCCGCGTTCGCCCACGAGGTGCTGGCGGGGATGGTAGAGGAAGCCCACGTAGTTTCCGCCGCCGTTCATGTCGGCCTGGTATCCGTTGTCGCCGATGTACTGCGGCTTGCAGTGAATCTGGATGCCGGAGTTGGCGCCGCGCGAGAGGCGGAACTCGCCGCGCAGCTCGAAGTCGGTGAACGTTTCGGCGGTGTAGACGAGGTGGTGGTTGGGCTTGCAGGGATGGTCTGGCGTGGAGGCGCCCACGATCGCGCCGTCCTTCACGGAGAAGTAGCCGTCCTGCTGGCTCCAGCCTGCGAGGTCCTTGCCGTTGAATATTGGGCGGAAGAGAACGGCATCGGCGCCTTGCACGTCGCCTTTGCGCTCAAGGGCGTTGACGATCTTCACGAGCGCATCGCGGAACTTTCCGTCGGCGTTTTTGCAAGCGGCCACAAGCGGACCGGCGAAGCGCGCGTCGAGCGTGCTGCCCACGAGTTTGCATTCCTGGGTCTCGGGGATGAGCAGCGTCACGGCGGGGCCGCCGGCCTTCCTGTAGGTGAGGCGCAGCAGCTTGTGCTTCCCGGGGGCGGGATCGTGGGCGAAGCCGCCCTGTCCTGCAAGGCGGTTGCTGGATACGATCGAGCGGGAGCCGCTTGCGACAAGCGCCTTCACCATGGCGGTGACGTCGACCACGAGCGGCTTTGCGCCGGCCGAACCGTCGCCGTACCATCCGTACTCCGCCTTGACGATCTCGATGGAGTCGCTGTCGGGCTTGAAGCAGTTCGCGCCCATGTGCACGATTGCGCCCACGAGGCGATCCTCGCCCGGCATCTCCTTGAGGAGTTCGAGAAGCGAGGGCACCTGCTCGACTTTGCAGAAGGCGGCGAACGCCTTGAACACCTCGTTGCGCAGCCCAGCGTCCTTCGTGGAGCGCGCGATGGCGCAGAACTTCGCGAAGCACGCGCTTGCCTGGCGCTCGCCCAGCGCGCCGACTGCGAGGCGCGCTTTCTTGGAGTCGGCGCTTTCGGCAAGGGCGAGCATCTCGCCTACGATGGCGTCGTTCGGGAATCCCACGAGGTGACGGCGCGCGAGGGTGGCCCCGAAGCCGCTGCCAAGCGCGGCCTCGACGAGAGCAGGCACGGCGGAGATGTCGCCGCGCTGCACGGCGTTCTTGGGCGGGAAGGCGGTGAGCTTCTCGCCTGCGCCGGCGTAGCCGGCGGGGACTGGATTGGCGCGTGCGGCGAGCGACTTCTCGATTCCGCTGCGGCGCTTGGCGTCCTTCACCGTCTTGAGAGCGTCCTCAAGGGCGTTCTTCGCCTCGGGGCCGGGAATGTTCTCGAGCGCGAAGCGCGCGGCGAGGAAGAGCGCGGGCTCTGTGGCGTCCGAGAGAAGGGCGGCGAGCGCTGGCACTGCTGCGGGCGTCGCCACGTGGCTAAGCTCCTGGCATGCGGTAACCTTGTCGTTAAGGCCGTTCTCGTTCAGCACTGCGAGAAGCTCTGATTCGGTCATCTGGAATGCGGGGTTCTTCAGCGTCGCTGCAAACAAGGTGGCAACCGCCATGCAAGAAGACATCACGATAAGCTTTTTCATCTCATTTCTCCTGATTCGTCATTGTCCACTATCACTATTCACTATAACCTGTTATCTGCTACACGATTTCCCAACCTGCGCGCTGCGTGCGAGAGAGCATGCGGTTGGCCTCGTCGTCGCCGATGAACTGCTCCTTCACGGGGTCCCACTTCATGTCGCGGCCGAGCCACTGGGCAATGTTGGCGCAGTGCACGCTGGTCATGGAGCGGTGCATGATGACGGGGTTGGCGACGGTCTTGGTGCGGGACCTCACGGAGTTGAAGAACTGGCGCATGTGGTTCTGGCCGGTGAAGCCGGTGCGCACGCAGTAGTCGGCGAGGATCTTGTCGTAGTCTGCGAGCAGCGACGGGCGCGACGCCTCTGGGCGCGTGTAGCCGTCGGCGCAGGAAACCCAGCCTTCGGAGCCGACGTACCTCACGCCGCACGTGCCGCGCCAGCCCTGGCGCACGGCCACCATCTCCATGCCGTTTGCGAAGCGCATGCGCATGCCGTCGGGAATGGCGCGGTGCATGCATGGGTAGAACACGGGCGAAGTGGACTCGGCGCCGATCGCGTGGTGGCACTGGGCGAAGGTGTGCGAGCCCCATTCGCCGATCATGCCGGTGTAGAGGTCGTGGTCGCGGTGCCAGCCGCCGGGGAGGTAGGCGTGGTTGTATGGGCGCCAGGGGCAGGGGCCGAGCCAGGCGTCCCAGTCGATGACGTCGCGCGGCGGCAGAGGCTCGGCGGGCAGCCAGTCGCGGTGGAGGTAGAGGTTTCCGCCGGGGGCGAGATGGGCATAGACGGTCTTCACCTCGCCGAGGCGGCCGAGGCGCAGAAGCTCGTTGCAGACGACGAAGTTGGGCTCGCTCAGGCGCTGCATTCCGGCCTGGTAGACGCGGTTGTACTTGGCGGCCGTGGCCACGACGGCCTGTCCCTCGCGCACGGTCATAGAGGCGGGCTTCTCGGTGTAGACGTCTTTGCCGGCCTTCATGGCGGCGATCGATACGCCTGCATGCCAGCGGTCGCCCGTGGCGGTGTGGATCACGTCGATGTCGGGGCGGGCGAGGAGCTCGCGCATGTCGATGTAGGTGGCGCAGTCCTTGTTGCCGTAGTGCGCATCGACGATGTGCTTCACCTGGTCACGGCGGTTTTTCCAAACGTCGCAGATGGCGACGAACTGCACGTCCTTCTCGGGCAGCACCCAGCTGCGCATCACTCCCTGGCCGCGTCCGCCAAGTCCGATGCCAGCCACGACGATGCGGTTGGACGGCGCCACCGCGCCGTTGCGCCCCAGTGCCGATGCCGGTATCAGCCACGGCACTGCCGCGGCAGCCCCCGCGCGCGCGATGAACGAACGGCGCGACACCCCCATGCCGCGCGTCAATGATCCATTGCCAACCTTCGAGACACCTTTGCAGTTCATTAAGACTCCTTTTGGTTTGGAAACTGACAATAGATTTTACATAAATCACCGCCAAATCGCAAAGGTTTTTTTGAGGTGTTCCCCGCCGCGGCCGATTTTATGGTATAATTCTCGCCTAGCGATGAAAGGCGAGGCTCAAAGATGCGCCTGCGGCGGCGCGCGCGGTGGTTCCGCGCTTGTGATGGTGATCTGGACGATCGCCATCATCTCCGCCATGGTTGTGAGCTTTGCGGTGGAGGCGAAGCTGCAGACCGCAGCCAATGTGTACATGCGCGAGCGAGTGCACATGGACCACCTGGTGGACGCCGGGCGCGTGCTTGCGGAGATGGTGATCGCCAAGCATCAGAGCGTGGTCGACTACTCCGAGGACGAGAACCTAGACGAGCTTCTCGAGACCGACCGCTGGATACAGGAGAAGCGCCAGCTCAAGCAGACCGGCTCCACCACGACGATCGGCCCCATCGTGGTCGACGAGCGCACAACAGCCTCTTCTGGCCTCTCAAGCTCAAGCCTTGCCGCTTCGCCCGACGACGAACTCGCCAACCGCGGCACCGTCACCGTCCAGATCGAGAGCGTTGGCGGCGGCGAAGGCGGAGGCCCCAAGTTCAACATCAACAACCTCTATCCAAAGGGCAACCCCCACTACGCCGAGATATGGGAGAACATCCTCTACTGGGCCGGCGTGCCGGAGGATGACCACGCCTACTTCATCAACGCCTGGATCGACTGGCGCGACGACGACGACGTGAAGATGGGCGACTACGGCGACAACCGCAAGGACGGCGGCGAGAAGGAGTACTACGAGGATCTCTGCGAAGAGAACGAGGAAGAGGTGTACAAGCCTAGGAACGGACCCATCCCCGACCTGAAGGAGCTCGCGAAGATAGGTCCGTTCCGCCAGCACCCCGGTCTGCTGACAGGAGGGGTGTACAATCCCGAGGACAAGGAGGACGACCAGATCGTCGTCTCGAACATCACCGAGGTTCTCACTGTCTTCGGCGGCGACAAGATCAACGTCAACCTCGCGTCGAAGGACGTTCTGATGTGCATCCCCGGCATCCGCTCCACCGACTACCCAGAGGACGCGGAGGACGCCGACCTCATCTCGCAGGCGATAATCGACTGGCGCGGGGGCCTCGACAAGGACGGCAATCAGGTGGACCTCGAGGAGGAGGAGACGGGCACGCTCATCAAGAGCTGGAGCAAGCTTCAGGAGATAACCTCCGACGAGATCGGCAAGGAGGCGCAGGAGTACATAGGCTTCACCGGCGGTCAGGGCGACGGCGCTCTATACCGCATCACGATTACGGCGCAGTCCGTGGGCATGACCCACGTGGTGAAGGCGAAGATGACGATCCGCGAGTCGAAGCCGGTGTATCTCGAATGGTCCGAGGACCCGTAGGAAAGAAAGGCTAAGGTGAACAAATGAGAATCTCGGGAACAACGGGAACCGCGCTGCTGTTCGTGGCTCTGGCCGCGGTCGGCGCGGGCGCGTACTTCTTAAAGACGGCCCAGGAGAACCGCCGCCTCGAGCTGCAGGCCAAGACGAAACAGGCCCAGCAGAAGACCAAGGAGGCCGACGCCAAGGCGAAGGAGGCCGCAGCGCGCGAGGAGGACGCCAAGGCCCGCCAGCGCGACAGCGAGCGCAAGATAAAGGAGGCCGAAGCCGTGAAGGCGGCGGCCGATCTCGCGGCAAAGCGCCAGGAGACCGAGAGCGAGCTTGCCAAGGCCGAGGCCGACAAGGCCGCCGCCGCCAAGGCCGAGGCAGAGAAGGCCGCGTCTGACGCAGCCACCGCCAAGGCCGAGGCCGAGAAGGCTGCTTCCGACGCCGCGCGCGCCGCAAACGAGAAGAAGGCAGAGGCTGAAGGGCTCGCGCTGAAGCGCGCCGAGGCTGAACGCGCAAAGGCCCAGGCCGAGCTCGCCCGCACTGAGGCCGCCAAGAAGATAGCCGAGGCCGCTCTCGCCAAGAGCGAGAACGATGCCAAGGCGGCCGAGGCGAACGCCGCCGCCGAGCGCGACAGAAAGCTGCGCATGTACCGCCGCGCAGAGACGAGCCGAGCCGAGATGCTCGCCCTGCAGCGCGCCGAGCGCCTGCTCGCCCTGGACGAGAGCGGCGCGCTCACGGCTGCGGACCTCGAGAATGCGTCCTCCGAATCCGGCGACCCCAGGGCGCAGCAGGATGGCGCCACGAACGCCGTCGTGAAGGTGGACTGGCCTGATGCAGCGCCGGCCGCGTCGCCCACCGATTCCGCAGCCGCCAAGGCCGACAAGAAGATGTCCGAGGCCGCAGTCGCCGAGAACAACCGCCGCGCCCGCGAGTACGTCGCCACTTTCGGCGCCCTTGCCGACCGCGCCGCCGCGGAGGGCCGCCTGGCCGATGCCGCCTACTACCGCCGCACCCTCACCTCCCTCGTGCCTAAATACGAGGACGTCTATGCCGAGCTCATAGACGAAGCCCGCAAGGAGGGCGGCCGGGCGAAGGACGAGGAGCGCTACGTGAAGGAGCTAATGGCGATCGTTCCCGAATGGCGTCGCGTCGCCGTGTGCGAGAGCCTGCTCCAGCGCGACGAGGACTATTTCAGCCGCGCGCTCGCCGGCCGCATGGCGCGCGACGAGTACGTGAAGGTGTTCCGCAAGCTCTACGACAAGGCCATGCGCGACAAGGGCGAGCGCGACGAGCGCCGCGAGAAGATGGCCCACATCTGCAAGGTGCTCGCCACCTACGTGCCGGACTACGAGCGCTCGCCGGAGTGGAAGTAGCATGCCGGGGCGCGGCGCCATAGCGGCCTGCGCCGCGTTCGCGGCGGCACTGCTTGCGCTTGCTCCGTGGATATGCCGCACTGGATGCGGCAAGGCGCCGCCGCGCGAGATTTGCCTTGCGGGCAGAACGTTCGCGCCGGAGAGGGGGAGCTTCCCGGAGAGATTCGCGCAGTCGCCGTCGGCAAGAGGGACCATCCCCTGCATCGTCGTTGCGTCGCGTCCCGTATCCCGGCAGGTGCGCATGCGGGCGGAGGCCTTGGGCGCGCGCGTGACGGGGTTCGTTCCCGAGAACGCGCTGCTGGTGGAGGTGGACGATGCGGCGCTCGCGCGCATCGCTGGAGACCCGCTCTTCTACGCCGCCGTCGAGTTCATGCCGCGCGACAAGATGCCCGGCTCCCTGATGGAGGCCGACGTGGATTCCCTTGGGATTCGCGTTGTGCCGATGGCCGCGCAGGACATGGAGCGCATCGCGGCGTTCGTGGGTGCGAGCGGCGGCCGGGTGATGACAGATGCACCGGGAGCGGGCGGTGCGGTGAACGCAGTGGTTTCTCGTTCGCTCGTGGATGCTCTTGCCGCGCGGGGCGACGTGTGGAGAATCGAGTCTCTGCCGCATCCGCGCCTGATGAACGACGTGGCCGTCAATCCCGGTCTGATGAACGTGCGCGGCGCGTGGGAGGTTCGCGGCCTCACTGGCGAAGGACAGGTCATATCCACTTCCGACTCCGGCATAGACACGGGCGACGTCGAGGCTTTGCATCCCGACTTCTTCGGGCGCATCGCCTTGCTCGCGAATTCGGTTCCGGCGGCGTCTCTGGCCGACTACGAAGGGCATGGTACGCACACGGCGGGGTCGATCGTGGGCACCGGTTCATGTTCCGACGGGCGGATAAAGGGCGTGGCGCCGGGCGCAAGGCTCTATGCGACAAGCATAGCGCTGTACTCCGATCTCCATGTCCTCACGGACTTGAACTGGGAGACGTTCGCGGCCCTGTTCGATCCGGCCGGAGACTCCGCCGCGCGGATACATTCCGCCAGCTGGACGGTGGACTACTACGGCGCCTATTCGTCGCATGACGCGGAGATCGACCGCTACGTGTGGAACTCGCCGTGCTTTCTGCCCGTGATTGCCGCAGGCAACGATCGTGGAGACAGGGCGGTTAACATTCCCGCCTCGGCAAAGAACGTGGTCGCAGTCGGCGCCACGGAGAGTCTGCGCAGCGGCGAATCGCTGCCGTACGTTGGCAGCAGGGCCGACAACGCCTCACAGGTGGCGGACTATGAGACGTATCCGGCATGGGGCTCGTCGAGGGGACCGACGACCGACGGGCGAATAAAGCCAGACCTGTGCGCGCCTGGCACGTACATTCTCTCCACGTTCTCGTCTGTTACGGGCAGAGGCGACCTCGGGTATGGGTTGGACGGCGAGTCGTCAAGATACGCCTACAACTGCGGCACGTCGATGGCGTGTCCGCTAGTGGCAGGCGCGGCCGCGCTGGTGCGCCAGTGGCTCGTGGAAAGGCGAGGGATGGAACGCCCGTCGGCTGCGCTTGTGAAGGCGGTGCTTCTCGGCGGCGCGCATGACATGGTGGACGACGAGGGCGCGCAGTGCGGCGGCGAGGCACCGAACAACGTTCAGGGATGGGGACGCATCGACCTCGAGGAGACGCTGTACCCGTCGAACCGCGCCGTGCGTCTAGAGGACTGGATTCCGTTCTCGCTCGGCAGCGACTTCATCATCTCCCTTGAGACCACGAACACGGCACCGCTCGAGGTCCAGCTAGTGTGGATCGACCATCCCGGCACCGAGGGCATGGGAAGGGCGATCGTGAACGACCTCGATCTCGTGGTCGCGAACGAGACTGCCGGCGGAACATGGCGCGGCAACGGCGTGAGGGAAGGCGACCGCGTGAACACCGTTGAAAGCGTGCGCATCGACTCCGCCGCGCCTGGACGCTACGTCGTGCATGTGAAGGGTGTGACGGTGCCGTACGATTCCGAGGAGGGTGGCGCGGCGGCGTTGTACGTACGCGGCGCGTTCGCTGCCTAGCAGGAGGCGGAAGCGGCGAAGGGGATTGTGCCGCTTTGCAGGCGAACGCAGTTTCCGCTTCTTGGCGACGAGGGATATTCCGCGCTCTCATGGCATCCGTCCGGCAGCGTGGTGCGCGTGACGGTGCCTGCGGATCTGCCGCATGGAAGCGAGGTGCTTTCGGGGTTCGTGTGGACGGATGACGAAACGGGCGAGCAGACGACGCTTGGCGAGCAGCGCCTTGCCGAGGTGGAGGTGGCCGATCCGGGACGCGCGGGCGAACTGCGGCATGACGCGGCGGGGCGCATGGCCACTTCGTTCAACGTGGCTCTTGATGGCGCGCGCGACGTGCGCTTCCGGTACTATCCCGCTTCGGAGATGAACGCCTTGTCCGGTCTGCCGGAATGGTGGTGGCGGCGGAATCTCGCGGGCGCGACATCGGGCGGAGAAAAGGGGTGGGCGCATGGCGACGCCGACGGCGACGGAGCGTCAAACGCGGCTGAGTACGCGGCCGACACGGATCCGCTCGACCCGCTTTCGGCGCTGCGCATCACGGCGTTCTCGCCCACGAACATCGTGTGGAGGGGCGGCTTGGAGGCAACGCAGGTTCTGGAGCGCGCAGAGAGCATTGGGCCCGGTGCGTCGTGGCATGGAGTCTTCACGAACAATCCGCCAACGAAGACGGAAGAAGCGCTTCCGCTCGCCCCCGCCGGCCCTCGCGCGTTCTACCGCCTTCGAGCACTCGGCCGCTGAAAAATCCAGGCGCTAGTCACTAGGCATTATATCGTGTAATGGCGCAAGGACTCGCCGTCGAAGTAGCCGAACGAGCAGGCGGAGCCGCCTTTCGGCAGAGATATTGAACCGGGATTGAAGATGGAGAGCCCGCATTCAAGGCGCTTGAGCTCGGGAACGTGGGTATGGCCGTGGGCGAGGACGGTGCCGATGCCCACGGGAGGAAGCCTGTGCTCGTTCCAGAGGTGGCCGTGCGTGAGGAAGAACGTTTCGCTGCCGGCGTCCATCAGAGCGTAGTCGGCCATCATCGGGAAGTCGAATAGAAGCTGGTCAACCTCGGCGTCGCAGTTGCCGCGTACGGCCACGATCTTGTCCTTCAGGCCGTTGAGGATCTTCGCCACCTTCTCTGGGTCGTAGAAAGAGGGCACGCCGTTACGCGGCCCGTGGTATAGCAGGTCGCCAAGCAGCGCGATACGGTCGTATCCAAGGGCGTCCGCCGACGCGAGCGCACGCTCGAGTGTGGACGGTACGCCGTGTATGTCGCTGAGAAAAAGAATCCGCATTTCATTCTCCTGTGTTGTGCGGTGCATATTATACCATATTCGCGGCTTTTCCCGGCATCGTAAACGAAGCCGCGCAGCATCATGAGCTTGCGTTCTCCATTGACTTGAGCGAGGCTACGCCCGAGATGCCGCATGGCGACGGCGAGATAGTACTCGAGGCCAGGGACAAGGGCGCATTGCTGTGCATAAGGTAGCGGCTATTTTCAATTGACGGTTTCGCCGCCGTATTGTAAAATATGGACAATGTTCTGGGGAAAGGATGCTTTCCTCAGGTTGTGGCATCCATAAAGAAAGGGCGATGGTATGGCAGTTTGTTCATTCAGGCGCATGGCGGCGGCGTTCATCACGGGCGTGGCCATGTTGTCCTCGCCCCTGCTCTTGGCGGATGCCGTATACACTCCGGCAGGCGAAAGCCGGGGCACGGCGTTGACCGTGGCTAAAGTCGAGGCAGTGGTAATCGACGGTGGTCAGGACGCGGTGGTCATGACGGGTTCGTCCGTCGCAGCCGACACGCTGATCGGCGTAGAGGGACTACTCGGGCAAGTTCAAGCTCGTTGTCCGGGACGGACGCTTGGCGCTAGCCAATGCCTCGCCCGGCGGCATGGCGATATTCCTGCGCTGATCTGACTCTACGCGGGAGAAAGAACATTTAGGTGACAATTCAGCGACGGCTTTCTGCTAGAATACGTGTGTAAAAGAAAGGACACCACTTATGCAAATAACAGATCATGCCAGATTGTCGGGCATCGCTATCTTGGCGCTCCTCTGCATCGCGGAGGTGCGAGGTGCCGTGTTGAACCTTTCTGGACCATACACTACGGACTATGACTACACCGCCACGGAGAACACCACGATCAATCTCAACGGCGTCACCTTCACTGACTGCTGCCTCAAGCTCCGCGGCGACAAGACGTTCACCATCAATCTCGTGGAGGGCACGCAGAACGTCTTCACGATGGACAACGACAACAAGGAGCTCATCAAGGCCACCAAGGACTCCAACATCGTCTTCACCGGCAGCGGATCGCTCGAGCTCACCAGCACGAAGCGCATCACCGACAACAAGAAGCCGTCCGGGATACTGGTGTGCAACAACCTCACCGTCGAGGGCGGCGACATCAAGGTGACGTTCGACCAGAACAAGAGCGACACCTCGTGCATCTTCGTGAAGGGCAACTACCTGCAGACCGGCGGCAAGGTGAAGGTGGACATGGACAAGAAGAACTGCACGAACGAGTTCAGCGGCGTGCATCTCGACTCCTTCAACACCACGTTCACCATCTCCGGCGGCAAGTTCGTCGCCGAGATCGCCGGCACCAAGAGCCGGGCGATAGACCTCAAGAGGTCGTCCAAGGCGACGTTCAGCAACTGCGAAGTCTCCGTCGAGTTCGAGGGCCCCCAGGGCCGCTTCGTGAACGGCGGTCTGCTCGTATTCGAGAGCGGCACGTACAGCTTCACCACAAACATCACGGCGAAGATGACAGAGGCGTACTACCCCACGGCCATAAGCGCGGTGAAGGCAGACTACTCCATCACCGTGAACGGCGGCGACTTCGAGGCCGACCTGCCGCTTGCGGACAGCGAAGTGTTCACCAACGACAGCACCTACGGCACCTCCGTGAACATCGCCGGCGGCGAGTTCGACCTCGTGTCCGGAAACGACTGCATCCACTCCAACGGCAACATAGAGATCTCCGGCGGCAGGATACGCGGCGTCTCCGTGTTCGACGACGTGATCGACGCGAACGGCAGCATGACGGTCTCGGGCGGCTCCATCCGGGCATGGGCCACCGCCTCGGGTACGCACGGCCTCGACGTGAACAAGGGCAGCAGCCTCAAGATAACGGGCGGCATGGTCGTGGCGACGGACGGAGTTGACGCGATAAAGCTGGGCTCGGGGTCTTCTGAGGTCGGCAAGACGTCGTTCACCCAGGCCACGTACTACGGCACGGTCTCGGCGGACGATTATTCCGCCAGGTATCTCGTCCTCGACGGCGCGACGAACGGCGTTCCGTTCACCATCAAGACCAGGCTGCCCGACTTCCCTGCGGGAAGCAGCTTCAACCTGCTGGTGAGCGTGCCGGGCCGCTCCGCCTCCGTGCCGGAGCCCAAGACGGTGGCGGAGGCGTATGCCGACGCGAACAGCCGCACGCCGATCGTGTTCGAGAAGAAGGCCACTGCGAGCGGCGGCGCGATAACCACGAAGGAGGGCGACGTGCTGGAGGTGCCCGCATACTACGACATAGCTCCGGCCTCGGGGAAGTCCAAGGTGTTCACGCTCTCGCTCAACGGCAATGCCGCGCCGGAGTATTCCGACCTCGAGGCTGACGGCGTGGCGGCGATCGCGGTGGAGGAAGACACGGTGTACGTGGGCGTGCGCACGCTGTCCGGGCTCGTGTACAGGCTCGTCTCCGCAGGGGGGGTCTCGGCGGACGACGAGTGGACCGAGCAGGGCGATCCGGTGGCGGGAACGGGTGCCGCCGAGCGCCTGCAGTGCGCGCGCGCGGCGGACCGGGCGTTCTACAAGGTGAGGGTGAGCGACTGATGGCTGCCGCGGCGGACATAGTAAACCGATACGAGGCGAAGTACGTCATTCCGCGTTCTCTCGTTGCCGAGATACGCGAATACGTGCGTCCGTTCTGCGAGCCGGATCCCCACACGAGCGGCGATCCGCCGGAATACAACATCACCACCCTCCAGCTGGAGACGCCGTCATACGCGCTCCACTACGCGAAGGAGGACGAGATGGACGCGCGCTTCAAGATGCGCGTCCGCACGTACGGCGAGATAGGCAACGCCCCTGTATTCGCCGAGATCAAGGCGAAGTTCCAGCGCACCATTGTGAAGGCGCGCGCGTGTGTGCCGTTCGGCGCGTGGAACGAGGCGCTGATATACGGCTCGCGCATTCCGCCGATCTTCAAGAACGAGAGGCAGGAGATCGACTTCCTCAAGTTCCGCCGCGTGGTGTGGGAGACGGGGGCGCGTCCCGAGACGCTCGTTCGGTACACGCGCGAGTCGTACATCGGCGTGGTGGACGACTATGTGCGCATAACGTTCGACAGGAAGCTCCAGTACCAGCGCACCGACTCGTGGACCGACTTCGGCCGAAGCGGCGTATGGCGCGGCATGGACTCGTGCACGGCGCAGGGCTTCGGCCTTCCGTATTCCGGCGTGGTGCTCGAGGTGAAGACGTACAACACCGTGCCCTCGTGGGTGCTGGAGCTCGTGAAGCGCTTCAACCTGTGCCGCAGGGGCAACTGCAAGTATTCAACGGCCATCTGGCGGGAAGGGGCCTTCGGCGGCCATCCCGGCACAAACTTCGCCCAGCAGGCGATGCTTTCGGCCATCTAGCGAAAGGATGCATTTGAAGTGAACACCGCAAACGAATATCTTGCCCAGTTTCTAGGCGGCGGCTCCACCGCGTTCTCGCCAACGATCATCTTGGCGTCGATGGGGCTTGCGCTGCTGCTGGCCCTGCTATGCGCCGTGGTGTACCAGTTCACGTTCCGAGGCTTCACGTATTCGCGCACCTTCATCCACTCGATGGTGCTGGGCTCCATCGTGACGTGCATGCTGATCATGGCGGTGGGCAGCAATCTGGCGCGCGGCCTCGGCATCCTCGGCACGCTCACCATCATCCGGTTCCGCACGCCCGTGCGCGATCCGCGCGACGCGGTGTTCCTCTTCGCGTGCCTCGGGGCGGGGATCGCCTGCGGTGCCGGGGCGTATATGGTGGCGGTGTCGGGCAGTCTGTTCTTCGCGGTCACGGCCTTTCTGCTGCATGTGCTGCCGTTCGCGAGCAGACGCGACTACGAGGGAATGCTGCGCTTCTCGATGAAGGTGGGCGACAAGGACGCCGAGGCCGAGCTGGAGTCCATTCTCGTGAAGTACTGCAGCTCCTTCTGCGTGCTTGGCGTGTGCGACGCCGTGCAAGGTGAGGAGGCGGAGTTCTCGTATCAGGTGAGGCTGCTAGATCCGTCATATCGCAAGGATCTGGTGGCGGCGCTGAAGAGCGCGGGGCACTTCGCCTCGCCTGTGCTGCTTCTGCAGAGGAGCACTGTTGAACTGTGAGGTGCGTGTAATGGAGAAGTCGTATAGACGTCCACGTCTTGGAAGGCCAATGCGCCAGCGTCTGCGCGCTTTCGTGCGCGTAGTGTGCGGCGCTGCGGTGATAGTGGCGGCGGCTGCAGTGCTGATGTGGCTTTTCGGGCGCGAGAGCGAAGTGCGCTTCCGCGGAATCGTTGATTCCGGCGCGGAGAACGTGGGGCCAGTGGAGGCGGCGCGCATCGTCTCTATCGAGGTGGAGCCGGGGCAGCGCGTGAAGGCGGGCGATGTGCTGGTGCGCTTCGATCCGGCTACGCTTCTTGCCGAGCAGGCGCTGAACGATGTGAAGATACGCGAATGCGAGCAGAACGAGGAGAAGCTTCGCGAGAACCTGCGCGAGGCAGCGAGAAGAGGCAGGCAGACGGTGCGCGAGGCGTCCGTGGCGCTTGAGGAGCGGCGGATGGAGCGCCTGCGCGAGCAGGCGGAGCTTGCGGCGCTTGACGCTGAGATCGCGCGGCTCAAGCCGCTCGTCGAGAAGAAGCTGGTGAGCGAGCTGGAGCTTACGTCGCTCAGGCCGAAGGCCGACGCGCTCAGGGGCACGGTGGGCGGCTACGAGCCGCTGCTGAAGGCCCTGGAGGAGCGCCTTCGCGAGGCGCAGGACGGCCTGAAGGAGCTTGAGCAGGAGATTGCCGCGTTCGAGGCGCGCGCGGCGTCCTCCACGAACGCGACTCTCCGCGCGGCGCTCAAGCGCTACGAGGATATCCATCGCGTCGATTCGTCGGTGCTGCGCGCTCTCTCCGACGGCGTCGTCTCGCAGGTGTTCCGCCGCGCGGGCGACATCGTGCCGGCGGGCGAGGCCATCGTGCGCCTCGCCTCCGCGCCTGATTCGCGCTTCGTCACTGGCATGCTGCCCGCGGACCATCTCGACGACGTCCACGCGGGCGACGAGCTTCTCATAAGCCGCGCAGTGCTTTCCGGCCTCGGCGCGCAGAGCCTTGTGGTCACCGGGCGCGTGGAGACTATCGACCCTGAAGTGCTCGACTTCTTCGATCCGATGAATCCCGCGCCCCGCGTGCCGGTGCGCGGGCGCAAGGTGCGCATCCGCCTCTCCGGCGACGCGGCGGCGTTCATCCCCGGCGAGTCTGTGCTGATCTCCGGCAAGGCCGGCGGCGAGGGCTTCGTGGAGCGTCTCGCGCACATCTTCAGCTCCACCAACCAGCCTGCAAAGGAGGTCGGCTCGTGATGGCGCTGCGCATAGCCGCGCTTGCGTGCGTGGTTGCGCTTGCCGCAGCGATCCGGGCCGAGGCTCCGGCAGAGGCGCCCGTGTCATCCGCCCAGTCCGTTCCCGCCAGGCCGGCGGGCGGATGGAGCTGGGACGAGCTTGCGCGCCTTGCGGGCGAGCGCGCCGACAAGGCGAAGATAGAGTTCCTGAAGGCGGCCGCCCGCCGCCAGAAGCTCGACGCCGACCTCGCATGGAAGGATCCGCAGCTCCGCATCGGCCGCACGTGGGAGGACAGCTGGCAGCGCTCGCGCCACCGCTTTCCCGATATCCGCGAAAGGCCCGAGAACGGATCGGGCGACACCTATACGGCGACGCTGCGCCTCTACATCTCCAACCCCTTCGTGAACCACTATGTGCGCCGCGCGGGCGAGGCGTCGATACAGTCGCTAGAGGCGCGCGCCAAGGCCGAGCAGTACGCGATCTACTGCGAGGTGAAGTCGCTCTGCCTGGAGGAGGAGCGCCTCAAGCGCGAGCACGCGCGCCGCACGGAGGCGGAGACGCTGTGGACGCGCGTGCGCCAGTGCCTCGACAGGCGCATGAAGGAGGGCGTGGTGAAGTCCCCGCTCGACGCGGTGAAGGCCGAGATCGCGCGCGAGAGGGCGGCCGCCCGCGCCGAGGAGGCCGCGCAGGAACGCCGCCAGATACGCCGCGAGATAGCCTTCCTCGCCGGAATCCCGGAGCGCGAGCTCGCGATACGCTACACTCCGCCGGAGCCGCCGAGCACGAACGTTGCTTTCGCGGCGGCCCTCGCCGAGGTTGCCTTCGCGCGCCGTCCCGACCTCGTGGGCGCGCTCGCCGAGCTCGAGAGCGCCCGCGCAAACGTGGGCGCGGCCAAGGCGGCGCACGTGCCGTGGTTCGACTTCGTGGAGGGCTCGTACTCCCGCAGCTCCGGCAGGGAGCGCGACTGGGGGTCGTACAAGTATCTGGGCGTCGAATGGCCGGACCGCGGGCACAGGCGCGACCACGAGGACGACTGGCAGATACGCGCCGCGATCACGCTGCCGATATTCACGTGGTTCGGCAGCTCGGTGAAGATGTCGCGTCTAGTCGAGGATGCCGCCGACGTGCGCGTGCAGGGGCTGCGCGCGGCGATCAGGAACGAGGTGGAGTGCGCCTTGGACGACTTCCGCGCCTCGGACCTGCGATATGCGCGCATCTCCAAGGACGGCATCGCCTTTCTCAAGAAGATGGAGACCCGCCTTTCCGAGTTCGCGGAGTCGGCCGCCGTGAAGCCTGACGATGTTTGCCGCGCGCAGATCGAGCTGCTCGACTACCGTTCCTTCAAGGACGAGGCCGAATTCGACTGGGTGGAGCGGATTCTCATGCTCGAGACTGTCTCTGGCGGTCCTCTCCCCTACAATGCCGCCACATCCAAGTGACGGCAGGTCGCCTTTTGATTTTTCGCGATTTTCCACTTGCGCGCAAACGCAGAAATGTGCTAAACTGTAGTCAGAAATTCATGGGGGCGCTTTCGGTTTCCCGGGGGTGCCTTCGGAAGTCGGCGCGAGCCGACGTTCTCTGGATGCGTTAGCGGGCGGTCATCGTAATTAACTAATTACGGCTCTTCTGCTGACAGACGAGGACACGCTTGAGGCGCGTGAAGGGGAACGAAGGCGAACGACGGCGTTTTTTAGGCGTGCGGAAACGTGCGCCGCCGCCGAAAGGCGTGGTGGCCAGGCGCGGGAATCCGTGCCTGGCTTCCGTTTTCATTTGCAGCGAGACAGGTTGACGGCATGAGAAAGCATTGGTTCTTCGATTTCGACGGTACGCTCTGCGACACGGAGGCGGACATAAAGGCCGCGTGGCGCGCGGCCATACGCGGCCTTGGCCGTGAATGCCCGCGCTTCGACGCGGTGTACAGAACGGGTCCCACTCTAGACCAGGTGGCATACGAGCTTTTCGACGACGCCACGCCCGAGCTGGTTGAGCGCATACGCGCGCTGTTTCGAGTGTCGTACGACGCGGGAGGCTTTCCGCTCACGCGTCCCTACCCGTGGGTGCAGGGCTGGCTGGATGCCCTGAAGGCCGATGGCTGCAGCATATACGTGGCCACGAACAAGCGCTTCTCGCCGATGGGCGCGCTGATGCGCAAGATGGGCTGGGAGACGTTCTTCGACGGCTACTACTCGTTCGACATGTTCGAGGGTGAGCGGCTGAAGAAGAGCGAGCTGCTGACGCGCGTGATGCAGGACCGCGCAATCGCGTCCGCCGACGCCGTTATGGTGGGCGACACGCGCGGCGACGTGGAGGCGGGCAGGGCCGCAGGCCTCTACACGATAGGCTGCACGTGGGGATACGGCACAAGAGAGGAACTGCAAGGAGCGGATGAGATCTATGACGCGGGAAGATTTCAGAAATAGGGTGGCGGCCGTCCTTGAAGTGCCGCAGGTCGAGGACTCCACTCGCTTCAGGGAGCTGCCGGGATGGTGCTCGCTGCAGGCGTTCGGCCTTCTCGTGATGCTAGAGAACGACCGCGGCGTGCGCCTCGACGCGGCGCGCTTCGCCGAACTGGAGACGGTGGGAGAGCTCTATGAAGCCGGATGACGAGCGTCTGCCGGTTGTGGACATCGCGGCAGAGCGCAGGAGGCGCGCGCGCGACGGCGCTATGCGAAGGCGCCTTGCGGACAGGCTGGTGCCTGGGCTGCCCGTGGACGCCGACGCCGCCGAGCTGCGCATCCCCGAGGTGAGGGTGGGGTCGCTGATGGGGACGCTCGTGGAAGAGCTCACCGCAGTGAGGGAGCCCTTCTTCGACATGGTTTGCGAGCGCTGGAAGGATGTCTGCCCCGACGTGCCGGCGCGTCCGGGCCGTTACCGCGACGGACGTCTCTTCCTCTACGTAGGCACATCCGGACTCGTCTTCTCGCTGCGGCCCAAGCTCGCGAAGATCAAGAAGCGCCTTTTGGCGCTCCCGGGCGCGCCTGCCGCCCGCCGCCTTTCGCTTCACCTCGAGGTGCACGGCAGTGTCCGTGCGCGCTGACTCGCGGCGGCGGTATGGCCTTGAAGGGAGATTTGTGGTATAACCCGAGTTTGCCACTTGTGTGTTAGGCCCTCGGCGTGACTGAGTGAGAAATCTTCAATAAAATCAATGCTTCCCCTTGCGGAGCCACTGTCGATATGATATAATTATATCGTGATTGCAACCTTGCTAATTAGGAGGCCCCATGCACATTGAGCT
Organism: Kiritimatiellia bacterium; assembly: GCA_017563185.1. Taxonomy (GTDB): domain Bacteria; phylum Verrucomicrobiota; class Kiritimatiellia; order RFP12; family UBA1067; genus RUG572. Next base: position 32,266 of record JAFXIL010000056.1, read on the forward strand.
GTTCACCGTCCGCAACCGTCCGTATCTCCGCCTTGTCGAGTCGAGGCGGAGGATGTCCCGCAACGGCAAGCCCATCTCCGGGACGAGGCTC
>JAFXIL010000057.1 GCA_017563185.1 Kiritimatiellia bacterium
TGCGCCGTCTATTGTCTCCACGGCCGTCGCGCGAAGGGACGGCTCAACGGCGGCCTCTACGATCTTTGCAGCGGCCGCGTTGGCGAGGTAGTCGTCCTCGCCCACGAAGATGTGGATGTTTGGTCCTTTTGACACGCCCAATATTTTACCATAATCCGCGTGGTTTTTGGTTAGCATATTATAAGGAAGTGAAAATTGAGTCGGTAGATTGTGGAACTTGCCATTGAATTTCAAAGAGCAGATGTAGTAAAATATTTGCCTCCAACTCTGGATTAATGACATTTATGCGCTGACGCATTCACCTCTTCACTGGCTGGAGTATCCAGCGCTTGTTGTACCAGAACCACTGGCCTGGCGTGCGCTTGATGCCAGCGTCGAGAAGCGCCATCGCCTCGCGGGTGAGACGCGCCGCCTCGGCACGGCGGTCCGTGGCGTCTGGATCGGGACGCAGCGTGGCGAGGTGGTCGAACGTGTGAACACCGCCCTTGCGGCGCATTATTGCCACTACCACAGGAGCGCCCGTCGCCACAGCGAAGAGCGCGCCGCCGTGGGACACATTTGCCGTGCCGTTGAGGAATGGCACTTCGACGTCGCGCGCGGGCACGCGCAGGTCGGGCAGGATGGCGAAGCCGCGTCCGTTTTTAAGAAGCGCCAGGATGGTGCGCATCACTGATGCGTGCCCGCGCTCCACAACCTCGATGCTTCCATATTGGCGCTTCATCCACGCATCTACGTATGGGTTGCGCTGTCGGGCCGCAATCGCGGCGAGAGGCAGGCCGTACTGCGCCATCGCCCACGCGGCCATGTACCAGTTGCCTGAGTGGGGCACCATGATTACGGCGCCCTTGCCTTCGGCGAGCACTTCGCGCAGACGCTCCGCGTAGAGAGCGATGTCCTTCACGTGGGCGGTGATCCACTTCTTCGTGAGACGCGGCGCCCGGATCATCTCCACCGCGTTCATGAGGATGTTCGCGAGCGACTCCTTGGCGATGGCTAGCGCTTCGGAGCGCGACTTCTCGGGGAAGCAGGACGTGATGCGTTCAAGTGTACGCGCCTTGTGGAAGCCGCATGTCACGGCCGCTGAGGCGAGAAGCCGCGCGCAGGCGCATGCAATGCGGTAGGGCACGGCGTTAACCGCGGCGCATGCGGTGCGCAGCGCGGCGTATTCCAGCAGGTAGACGAAGCGTGGCTTGTGCCTTGCCATGTGTCACTTGGCGGGAAGGGTGCTGAGCTTGGAGATGGCGTTCTGCATGGCGGCGGAAAGCGCTGTGCGCTGGGCGTCCTCCATGTCCGTCATCGTCACCTCGGGCTGGTTGAGGTTGACCTGCGGACGCATTGCTGGAGCCTTGGCGGCCGTGAAGCCGAACAGGATGTGAAGAATGATCTTGCCGTTCGGGCCCTTGCCCTCGCCCGTGCCCACCACCGCGTAGCCCACGGCCTTGCCAGTGGCGTCAAGGGCGACGTATGAGGGAAAATCGTCGCCTCCTGCGGCGTCAATCTTTTTGAGCGACGCAGCGGGCTTGGGAAGCACTTTGCGCACGAGATCTTCAGTTAGCGGATTGATCTTGCCCACAGCCTTGCGGTCGGCCTCCTTGCGTGCGGCCGCTTCGGCGGCAGGGTCGGCTGCGGGCGCCCTGCCTTCGAGACGGTCGATGCGGGCGCAGGCATTGGCGATTGCCTCGCAAACGGCGCGCGAGGTGATGGTGGCGCCTGTGATGGCGTCAACGTCGCCGCCGTCCTTCTTCACCTTCAGCGCCCTGCCGGACTTGCCGCCAAACTGCGCGGTGAAGGCGGCGTCGCCGAGCTTCGCGCCGAGTCCGGGCGTCTCGTTCGCCGCAAGCACCTGGTACGACACCACATTGCGCTCCGCCGTGAGGCCCACCATCAGGCGGATCGTGCCGCCGTAGCCGCTGGCGCTCACGCCGGGTGCCGCGTAGCCGAGTACCTTCGACTTTGCGGCGTCGGCGTAGGCAACGAAGATGACGGCTTTTTCGTCGGCGGGGTCCTTGCGCTGATCGATGGCATTCACGCCTGCGGGCAGCACGGCCTTTGCCGCCTTGTTGCTTTTGAGCGTGGCTATGCTGGCGATGCGCTCGCGCGTGATTTCGTTCACGACCGCGAGCACCGCCGCGCACACCGCCGCGATGGCTGTTAGCGAAATTACAAGCTGTGCGATTTTCTTCATGTCCTGATTTTCTCCTAGACTTCAGACTTCAGACTTCGGACTTCAGACTCCGAAACTTAGAAACCTCAAAACCTCGAAACTTTGAACTTCGAACTTCAAACTTACTTCGCGCCGAACGTCTTCGGCTGCGTGAACCGCGAGATGAGGGGCGTGAAGGCGTTCATTATGAGGATTGCGAACGAAACGCCTTCGGGGAAAGAGCCTTGGGTGCGGATGAGCATGGTGAGAAGTCCGCATCCGCAGCCGAATATCAGCTTGCCCTTGGCGCTGATGGGCGATGTCACGTAGTCCGTGGCCATGAAGCATGCGCCGAGGATCGCGCCGCCGGAGAGCACATGCACCTCCGCGAGCTTGAGCGCGTTCACGTTCATGCCGTAGTTGAAGAAGGCATAGACAGCGATCGTGCCGAGAAACGCGGCGGGGATATGCCATGTGATCACGCGGCGGAAGAGCAGGTATGCGGCGCCGGCGAGAAGGGCGAGCGAGCACACCTCGCCGAGGCAGCCGTTGACGTTGCCGAGGAACGTCGCCTTGAGGAACGAGACGTTCGAGAGGTCGAGCACACGGTCGGCATCTGGCATCTTCTCCCAGGCGGCGGTGGCGAATGTCTTCAGGTACTGGAGTGGTGTGGCGGTGGTGATGGCGTCCACGCCGGCCGCGGCCTTCCATGTGGACGAACTCCAGCGAGTCATCGCCTCGGAGAACGAGACGAGCATGAACGCGCGCGCGGCGAGGGCTGGGTTGAACGGGTTGTACCCGAGGCCTCCGAACACCTGTTTGCAGACGCCTATCGCGAACACGCCGCCGACTGCGGCCATCCAGAGCGGAATGTCCGGAGGCAGGTTGAGCGCGAGCAGAAGTCCCGTCAGAACGGCCGAGAGGTCGCCGATCGTGTTCTCGCGCTTCATGGCGATGCGCGAGAGAGCCTCGGTGACGATGCACGAGGCGATGCACGTGCCCGCGACGAGCAGCGCCTTCACGCCGAAGAACCACACGCTGCACGCGAATGCGGGCAGAAGGGCGATGATAACGTCCAGCATGATTCCGCTCACGGACGATTTCGCGTGCGCGTGCGGCGAGCTGGAGAGGATGTAGCGTTCACCTGTTTGTTTTGGCAGCATCTTTGATTTCCCGTTTCAAGTTGTCCTTCAACCTTCAAACCTTCAAACCTTCAAACTTTCAAACCTTCAAACCTTCAAACTTTCAAACTTTCAAACCTTCTTCGCCGCCGCTGCCTTGGCCTTTTCTGCGGCAATGCGGGCGCGGATGGAGTTCTTTGCTCTGCGGCAGAGGTGTGTGATGGAGCGGTATGCGGGGCATCCGAACGAGCAGGCGCCGCATTCGATGCAGTTCATCACGCCAAGGTGTTCGGCGGTGGATATGTCGTCCGCCTCCACGGCGCGCGATATGCCGGCGGGATTGAGCTGCATGGGGCACGCGCGCTGGCAACGTCCGCAGTTGATGCACGGTTCAGACGAGTACTGGAAGATGTTCTTCGCGGTGAGGAAGAGGAGTCCCGATGTGGTCTTTGTGGTGGCGATCGAGAGGTTTGGCACGTTGAAGCCCATCATCGTTCCGCCGCTAGTCACCTTGCGCACCCCCTCGTGCTCGCCACCGCAGAACGCGGCGAGGTCGGCGTATGATGTGCCAATTGGAGCAAGCACGTTCTTCGGCTCGACGATGCCGTCACCCGAAACCGTGGTGACGCGTGATGTAAGAGATATGCCTTTTACGACCGCGTCCGCGATCGCGGCCACGGAGCCCACGTTCTCGACCACGCATCCCACGGCTATCGGAAGGGCGCCTTCCGGCACGACGCGCTTTACAGTGGCGTAGATCTGGTGCTTCTCGGAGCCCTGCGGGTAGAGGACCGGCAGAACAACCAGCTCGACGTTCCCTTCGATGTCCGCAAACGCCTTCTCAAGCGCGGCGATGGCCTCCGGCTTGTTGGCCTCGACGGCGATGCGCACCGCCGGCCCGCCGAGTATCCTGCGCATGATCTCGACGCCGATGCGGATTTTGTCGGCGTGTTCTAGCATCACGCGGTAGTCGGCGGTGAGATAGGGCTCGCACTCTGCGCCGTTGAGGATGAGGTACTCGCAGTGCTTGTCCGGCGGGGGGGAGAGCTTGACGGACGTTGGGAACCCCGCGCCGCCCATGCCGCAGATGCCGGCGTCGTTGACGCGCGCGAGAAGCTCCTCCTTTGTGGCGGTCTTCCAGTCGAGCGGGGCAAGGGCGACGGATGGCGTGGCGGACTGGTCTGCGTCGGTCTCCAGGATCACGGCGTCGGCCCAAGAGCCTGCCGGTCCCTGCCTGCTCTCTACCGCCTTCACCGTTCCCGCCGCCGATGCGTGCACCGGCACTGATATGAATCCACTGCGCTCGCCTATGAGCTGGCCTTTCGCCACGTGCTCGCCCGGCTTCACGACGCATTTCGCTGGCGCGCCCAGATGCTGGCTCATGGATATGGCGAGCGTCTTCGGCAGGGGGATCGGCTCGATCGCCTTGTCGCGCGCGAGCTCCTTGTTGTATTCGGGATGCACGCCGCCGTGGAACTTGAATTGAGATTTTACGGTTTTCATTTCGTTGCAGCCACAAGTGGCCTGTTGGTACTTGATGAGAATATTGTATCAAAACTACGCCGCTCCGACAAGCCGCGCGAATACGCGAATACGCGTGGACGCGATCCGCTTTCCCTTCATGCGAGCGGAATCAATTTGGTTTTGGGACGGCTTTTTAGACTCTTTTTGCTTTCGCTGCCAGGAGTTCGGAGTTTTGAGACTGAGATAAAACTTGTGGTATTATATCCCCATGCAGTTCCTGCAGACAATTTTGCCGCGCGGCAAACGGCGGCGTTGCGCGTTGCGCATGCCGCGGAAATCGTGTATAATATCCGTCGTGAAGTCGAGAGGTCTCATCAGGCTTGAAAAAGGAGACGAAACATGATGTTCGGAAAAGCGATCTGCTCCTCGTTCGTCGCTCTTGCTGCCGGCGCGGCGGTGTTTGCGGCTACGCCGTATGACGCGCAGGTGGAGTACCTGTACTGGACGAAGCCAGCCAAGCCAACGGGCGTGCCGTACATCGACACCGGACTTCTGCCGGCGGACGACATGGGCGCGCACGTGCGCTTTTCGCCGCTCCAGAGCGCTTCCGACTCCGTTCTGTTCGGATCAAAGGGGTCCACGGCGAAAAACTGGTATTTCGGCGGTTCGACGACCTTCTACCTTTCGTGGAACAGCAACCCGGCGCCGAACACACGCCCCAGCCTTGCCGTCGGCTCTGTCTATGACGTGTTCTTGAACTACATGAACGACCGCAACCGCAGGATCGCCGGCGTAGAAGGCGCGAAGGTGAATGCAACGGCCGATGAATACAACCTCGCGATCACAGAAGTGTGGAATGCCGGAAAGGAAGGGGACAAGTCCATCTGGCTCTTCACGTTCAACAACAACGGCGCGCCATATGTCAGCTACGGCGCGTACCGCATCTACTCGGCGGTGTTCACCAGGGGCGGCAAGGTCGTTATGGACCTCGTTCCCGTGCGCAAGGGGGGCGTGGGCTATCTCTACGACCGCGTCAACGGACTCATGCTCGGCAAGTCGGCGAACGCCGACGGCCCGGCGTTCCAGTACGGCGGCGACGTGGCGGACGGCGGCGCGCCGGATTCGGCGCGCGTCATCGAGGGGGCCGTCACGCTGGACGCGGACGCAGACTGGACGGCGGACGGCATGGTGAAGATCGCCGACGACGCCGTCATCGACCTCAACGGACACACCCTTGCCGTCGTAGGCGCATACGGCAGCGGCACCATAACCGACACCTCCGCCGGCGCGCCCGGCGAACTGCACTTCGTCGTCCCCGAAAGAGGCGACGTGGTCGTGGACCTTGCGCTTACGGGCAACCTCAAAGTCGTGAAGGATGGCGCGGGACGCCTCTCGCTCGCCCGCACGGGGCAGACGTTCACAGGGGGCGTGCTCGTGGCGGGCGGCACGGCGTACGCGACCGCCGCCGAGAGCGGCAGCTGCTGGGGGCCTTCCGGCGGCACGGTCGCCGTCGCGGCCGGCGGCACGTTCGACGCAAACGGAAAGAACGACCTCTACTTCAAGAACTTCGTCGTTTCCGGCGGCACGCTGGCCAACACGGCGAGCATGGCAGTGGGGGCCGGCAAGTACGGCTTCGGCAACGTGACGCTCGCGGCGGACTCCGCCCTGAAGTCCACGCGCAGCATTCTCACGCTTTTCGAGGCGCCGGACGGCGTTGCCGCTAAAATCGACCTCGGCGGGCACGTGCTGACCAACTCCATGGAGTACGGCGGCAACGTGTTTCTGCACATCCCCGCCGAGAACGGCACGATGGTGTGCGAGAAGCTGACGGACGGAGCCGCAGGCGGGTATCTGAACGTAGCCGCA
>JAFXIL010000058.1 GCA_017563185.1 Kiritimatiellia bacterium
TCGGCCTTCTTCGCGGCGGCTATGTGCTCGACGATCGAATCGACGGACTGCCTGAACGAGAAATTGCGCACCACCACGAACCGCTCGCAAGCCGTGAGCTTGTTCAGCACGGCGACGATGGCGGCGGGGCGCGCCAGAATCTCGAACGCATACGACTCCTTCGTCATCTTTGGCGCGTCGGCGGCCTCTTTCTTCGAGGACGTCTTCTTGTCCTTTGCGGACGACGAAGAATCGGCTTCGGCCTCGGCCTGCTTCTCGACCTTGGCCGAGAGGCGCGTGACGGACTTCACCTCGTACACGCCAGCCTCGGCGAACGCATCGGCAAGGCGGCATATCGACCCCAGCTGCACCGCGAGGCGAGGCACCTCGGCGTCCTTCGGCAGCACTCCGCCTTCGCCGAGATACTGCTCGAAGCCGAAGAGGAACGTCGGCGCGGATATCTTTCCGCCCGCGCCGCCAGGGAGCTCGCGTATGCGGCGCACCTCGCGTTCGAGAAGCTGCTTGAACTTCGAGGCCGACTCTACCTGCATGGCCCTGTCGCCGCGGGCCGCAAGCGTCACGGCGGAATCATACCACTCGACGTAGCTCGTGGCGTTGGACTTCACGCTGTCGATAGACGCCTTCGAGGGATACACCGTCGCCTCGTTGAAGCGCCTGAACGCAGCGGTCTCATCAGTCACCTTCGTCTCGACTTCGCCCTTGTCGGACCATGCCGAGTACAGCATCCATCCAAGGCCGCCGACGCAGACCACGAAGATTCCGGCGCCCACGGCGCCTATCATCTGCTGCTTCGAGAGACTCATTTCTTGGTCCCCTTTCCTTTCCGGCCCGTCTCGCTTTCGGGCACGATGCTGGGGGCCGGCGCAATGTCCATCTGAATCGAAAACTCCGAGAGGCTGCCCTCCACGCTCTTCTGCGAAGTGATCTTCACCGTCTCGGGCACGAACTCCGCGCTGCGCTTGATCTTGGCCATGACGATTTCGGCCACGGTCGCGCCCTTGCCGCCGTTTTCGGCCGACCACCTGGCCTCCGCCTTCTCCATGACGTCGCGCCATCCGCGCACCGTAAGGCGGACGGCCTCGCGGGAGTCCGGCTTGTCCTTCGACTGCGGCAGCGACTTCCACTCGGTTATCCACATTCCGTCCAGAAGGCTGCGGCGGACGTCCTGCAGCCGGCGCAGCGCCGCCGAACGGCTCGACATCAGCTGCTGGAAATCATCGCACTTTGCGCGCGCCTCCTGCATGGTCTTCTGCTCTGCCTTGAGCTTGCCCTCGAAGGAGCGCAGCGACTGGTTGCGGCTCTCCACGCGTTCGAGCTTCGCCTTTGCCTTCTCCACTCCGCCGCTCTCAAGCATCCAGCCCACGCCAAGAGCGGCGAGGAACGCAAGGCCGCCCGCCACGAGGAACGGGATGCGCTTCATCGCGCGCGCCTCGTTCACGAGCTCCGGCGGAAGAAGGTTGATCGAAATCCATGCGCTCTCGCCGCCGCGCAGCGCAAGGCCCACGCTCTCCGTCAGGGCGAATGCGTCGCCTTCGAGCTTGCCCTGGTCGATCTTGGGGCCGAACGCAACGGAGCCGAACGGATTGAGATACTGCACGTCAACCTGCAGCGCGTCCATGAAGAACTGGTCGAGCTGCGGCATGCGCGCTGTGCCGCCCGTGAGGAACAGGCGCGTGGGGGCGCTGCCGCCCTGCTGTGAGCGGTAGAAGTTTATCGAGCGGGATATCTCGGCGTGCAGACGGGTGAGCACGGTGCGGATGATCTTCGAGATGCGGTCGGTGATCTCGTCTTCGTCCTCCGTCACGCCGCCGAGCGCCACGTAGCCGCGCTCGAGCTTCACCTGCTCGGCCTCCTCGAAGGAACAGCCGAACTGCTGCGCGATCTCCTTGGTGATTGTGTTGCCGGCGATCGGAATCGAGCGGTTGTACACCCTCTCGTTCTCGAGGATTATGAGGTTCGTCGTCTTGGAGCCGACGTCAAGCACCACCGAGCAGCCTTCGAGCTGCGGGTACGCCACCTTGAGCGCATTGCAGATCGCGACGGGCGAGACGTCCACCACGGCGGGCTTCAGGCCGGCTGCGCGCACCGCATCGGTGACGGCCCGCACGGCCTCCACCTTCGCGGCCACGATCATCACGGCCTTGTCGCCGTCGGCCATCGTGCCGAGGAACTGGTAGTCGCTCACGATCTCGTCGATCGGGAACGGCACGTTCTCCTCGATTTCGTAGCGCACCTGCTGCTCAAGCTTGTCGGCATCCACGGGCGGACACTTGGCCCAGCGCGGGAAGACCATCTGGCCCCCGAGCGACACCACGAGGGGCGCCGGGCGTATGTCCTTCTCGCGCATGATCTGGCGAAGCACCTGCGGCAGAGTGGCGCCAAGAGAGCCTATGTCGTTGACGTCAACCGTCGGCAGTTCGCCGCTGCCGTAGCCCGTCAGCGTGAGGCGGCCTTTCCCGCCGAGCGAATACTCGGCAAGGACCGCCTTCGAGGCGCCGATGTTCAATGTTAGGATGCGAGACATGGTTTAGTCTTTGGGTATGCGTACTTGAAAGCTCCAGGACGGCGGCGCAGGCTACTGCACCAGTTCGTAGTCGGCGTTGTTGACGAGCCAGAACGGCGTCTTCGAGCGGTCGACGAGGCCCTGGCGGCGTTCGACCTGGTTCTTCTGCTCGCCGTTGACGGTCCTCTGCCAGTTCATGAACTTGTCGTTTTCCCACCACTTGCCGTTTTCGCCCTGCATGGCGGAGGCGGCGTTCTTGTCCTGGTTCTCGGTCTGCGCGGCGAGCTGGTCGCCGTCCTTGTTGGTGATGATGAGCGAGACGGTGCAGGGCTCGCCGTAGCGCTCGAGCACGCTGGGCGGCAGGCAGACGCTGGCCATGTGGCTGCCCTTCTTGATGTCAACGTATCGCACCTGCGTGGTATAGTAGGAGTAGGGGGCGGGAAGGTTGCGAGGATCCTTCTCCTTAGCCTTCGAGGAGTCGAGAAGCACATGCCAGGTGAAGGTGAGCTCGTCCTGCCACTTCGCCATCGTGGTGTACTTCGTCTCGAGCACGATCCACTGGCGCGGGCGGCCGCCGAGCGGCGGAAGCAGCTTGCCGTTAGCCTGGAGGTTGGGCGCGCTCGCGAGGCAGGTGCCACCCGGGCGGGCGGGAACGTCGATCGTCACGTAGGCGTCGCGCCCCTGCGCGACGGCCTTGCCGCCGTCCGCGCCGACGGCGCCGCGACGGCGCGAATACTGCGCCGAGACTGTGAACGCGCACGCGGCCGCGAGCGTGAGGAATGCGATTGTCTTAAGCTTCATGTTGATCTCCTCTTATGGTTGACTGAATACATTGTATCATAAAACCTTTAGTTTGGGCAAATCCTGAATATCGACAATGCCAAGAACTTTACCGCCGGCGTCGCACACCGGAAGGTCGTCGATGCGGCGCTTCTCGAAGATGCGCAGCAGCTCGGCGGCGTATGCGCCCGCCTCGACGAAGAGAGGGCTGCGGGTCATGTGCACGGAGACGGGATCGGAAAGGCTTAGACCGCCGCCGGCAAATGCGCGGCGGAAGTCGCCGTCCGTGAATATGCCCGCAAGCTTCCCGTCGGCGTCGGTCACAACGGCGCTGCCGCCCTGCGCCTTCGTCATCGCGAGAAGCGTGTCGAGAACCGGAGTCTCGGGCGAGACCACGGCCACTCTGTCGCCAGTGCGCATCACGTCGGAGACGCGCAGCACGAGCGCGCGGCCTATCGCGCCGGCGGGATGGTTGAGCGCGTAGCTCTCCTTGCCGAAGCGGCGCACCTCGAGCATCGTCATCGCAAGCGCGTCTCCCATCGCCATCGTGGCGGTGGCGGAAGTCGTGGGCGCCATGCCGAAGGGACAAGCCTCGGGTCCGCACGGAATCTCGAGCACGACGTCGCTCAGGCGCGCGAGCGACGAATCGCTCCTGCCCGTGAGCGCGACGATCTTCAGCCCGTGGCGGCGCACCGCCGGCACGAGGCGCAGCAGCTCGTCGCTTTCGCCGGAGAAGGAGAGCGCCAGCATCACGTCGCGCGCGCTCACCATTCCAAGGTCGCCGTGCATCGCCTGCACTGGGTTGAGCACGATCGAGCGCGTGCCTGTAGAGGCGAATATCGCGCTCGTCTTCTCGGCCACCTGCAGGCTCTTCCCCACGCCGGTCATCACCACAAGCCCGCCCGCGTCGAGCGTCTCGTTGAGAAGGTCGACCGTCGCGACGAACGACGCCCCCAGAGAGTCGCGGGTCCTCTCAAGCCCCGCTATCTCCGCGTCGAACACATGACGCGCACGCGCTATCTTCTCTTGATCCGTCATCGCCAGCCAACCTTGATATGCCCGCTAGTTTCCCTTCACTTTGTCGTGGACTGCAAAAGCGTCACGCAGATGGTGCCCACGATGTCCTCCGCGCTGCATCCGCGGCTGAGGTCGTTCATCGCCTTCGCAAGGCCCTGCAGGTTCGGCCCGATCGCCGTGGCGCCGCCGAGGCGCTGCGCGATCTTGTAGCCGATGTTGCCGGCCTGGAGGTCGGGGAAAACGAAGACGTTGGCGTTGCCCTGGATCTCGCCCCTGGGGTTCTTGAGCTGGCCGACGGAGGGAACGATCGCCGCGTCGAACTGCAGCTCGCCGTCCATCTTGATGCCCTTCTCGGCGAAGACAGGGCGGGCAAGCTCAACCGCCTTCTGCACCTTCTCGACGAGCTCGCCCGCGGCGGAGCCCTTCGTTGAGAAGCTGAGGAACGCGACGCGCGGCTCGTTGCCGGTGAGGTCGCGGTACGTCTGCGCGCTAGAGAGGCCGATGTCCACGAGCTGCTCGGCGGTGGGGTTGGGGATCACCGCGCAGTCGCCGAACGCCAGCACGCTGTCGCCGCTCGCGGTGGGCTCCTTGAGGTCCATGATGAAGCAGCTCGACGCCGTCTTCACGCCCTTCTGCGTGCCGAGCGTGTGGAAGGCCGCGCGCAGCATGTCGCCCGTCGATGCGATGGAGCCGGCCACAAGGCCGTTCACGCGCCCGAGGCGCACCATCATGCCGCCGAAGTAGATGCGCTTCGTGCGCAGCGTCTTCTGGGCGGTCTCGAGATCGATGATCTTCTGCTTCTCTGCGGGCTTGCGCGCCTCCTTGGCGTTCCAGGCCTCGAGATACGCGGCCTCGAGCTCGGTGTCGCCCTGCGTGTAGTCGATCGTGCGGATGTTGCGCTCGACGAGCGAAAGGCCGGCCTTGGCCTCGGCCTCGGAAATCTCCTGAGGCGTGCCAAGCACGATGGGCGTGCAGATGCCGCGGTCCACGCAGCTGCAGGCGGCGGTTATCACGCGCGCGTCCATGCCCTCGGGCAGCACAATCGTTCCTTTAAGGGCGGATGCCCTCTCTATGATCTTTTCAATCGCCTTCATTCTAAGCTACTTGTCTTGGTTTCTGGTTTCTTGTCTATAGTTTCCGCGTGCCAGGCGCACTATCCCCTCAGCACGGCAACGGTCTCGCGTGCGATCATCAGCTCCTCGTTCGTGGGGATGACGATCACGGGAATCTTCGAGTCCTTGGTGGAAATCACGCCCGACGCGCCGAAGCGCACCTTGAGGTTGGCCTTCTTGTCGAGCTTCACGCCGAGCGCGCCGAGGCGTTTGACGATCTGCGCGCGCAGCTCGGCCGCGTTCTCGCCGATGCCGCCCGCCATCACGATCGCGTCCGCGCCGCCAATGAGCGTGTTGTAGCCGCCGATGTACATCGCGGTGCGGTGGCCGAACGCCTCAAGCGCCTCCACGGCGTCGATGTCGCCCTTCTCCGCCTTGGCCACGACGTCGCGCGAGTCGCCGCCTTCAGCGCCTGCAAGGCCCTGGAAGCCGCTCTCCTTGTTGAGCAGACGGTCAAGCTGGTCGAACGTGTAGCCCTGCTTGCCGAGGAAGAGCAGCACGCCGGGATCGATCGTCCCGGAGCGCGTGCCCATGATCAGTCCGTCGAGCGGCGTGAGGCCCATCGTGGTGTCGATGCACTCGCCGTTCTTCACGGCTGCGAGCGAAGAGCCGTTGCCGAGGTGGCATGTGACGAGGTTGACCTTCTTCACGGGCTTCTTGAGCCATGCGGCGGCGGCCTGCGTGATGAACTTGTGCGAAGTGCCGTGGAAGCCGTACTTGCGTATGCCGAACTTGCGCGACACCTTGCGCGGCAGCGCGTACTGATACGCGCAGCCAGGCATCGTCTGATGGAAGGCGGTGTCGAACACGCCCACGTTGGGCACGCCCTTCGCCGCCTTCTCGCACGCCTCGATGCCCTGCAGGTTCGCCGGGTTGTGAAGCGGCGCAAGCGGCACGCACTTGCGGATGAGCGCCTTCGCCGCCGCGGTGATCTTCGCAGGGGCGGAGAACTTGTCGCCGCCATGCACCACGCGGTGCCCGATCGCGTCGATCTCGCCAAGGCTCTTCACCACGCCGCACCCCGGATCGCAGAGGACGGCCATCACCTGGGCGATGGCCTCCACATGGTTCTTCATCGCCACCTCGCGCACGATCTTGTCGCAGCCCGTCTTCGTGTACACGAGACGCGAGCCCGCAATTCCGATGCGCTCCACCAGTCCCTTGCAGAGCATCGTCTCGCCCTTCATGTCGAAGAGCTGGAATTTGAGCGACGACGAACCGCAGTTTACTACGAGAACCTTCTGTATTTCCTTCTTCATTTTGTTTTGGCGTTAGATTGTTTCGTGTTTAGGTGGCGGGATGAAGCGGTGATCAGCGGATCTTGATCTTGAAGAACTGGTCGCCAGCCGCCTTGCGGGCCTTGACCGTGAGGTCGAGAATGTCGCTGGAGACCTCCACCTTGCCGTTCGCGGGCACCGACACCTTGCCGGCCACCGTCTCGGTCCAGCCCTCGTCGGCGAGCGACTTCTTCGAGAGAAGCACGATCTCGAACTCGGGATCGGGAGCCGCGGCGAGCAGCCTGCCGCCGTTCACGCTCTTCGTCTCGCTCACGATGCTGAACTTCATGCCGCCGTCGGTGCTGAAGGACTCAACCTTCACCTCGGTTACGGGCACGAGGTCGTTCGGATTCGTCCCGCCGCAGAGGAGGTAGGCCATGGCGAGGCTGTCGGCATCGGAGCCGGAGAGCACGCTCATGAGCCTCGGCACCACATAGTCGCTGCCCGTTGCGAGCTGGGCGAGGCCAAGCTCGCTGTAGGCCTGGACGGTTGCGAGCAGACCCGGGTTGACCTTCGTGAAGAAGGTGTCGCCAGCGGCGGGGTTCTGCGCGTCGAGCGAGCCGAACGTCGAGTACTCCCACGCGTCCGGGAAGCCGTCCTGGTCGGTGTCGCTGTCCTCGATGAATATCGTCACGCCGGGCACCGCGGAGCTGGGCTCCGTGACGACGACCGCGGCGGGCTTGTACACGTCGAGGTCGCTGCCGCCGATGCCGTTGGCGTATCCCCAGCTCTCCCACGGGTCGCGCATGAAGTTGCTGTTCGCGTCGATGTACGCGCACACGTAGTACGTGCCGGCGGGCAGCGCGAGCGTGACGGCGTTGACGCCCTCGACGTTCTGCGAGGTGAGCTCCGTGGCATTCGTCACCCAGCCCTCGGCAACGGGCACGCCCACGAAGTCTGGCGAGGAGAACGCCTGCACGTGTATGAGGCTGCTGACGACCGACGGAGTGGTGGAGACCGACTCGGCGAGCGGGCCGAAGTACCGCACGTTCGCGGCGATCGTGCCGTAGCGGCGGCCGTCGTTCATCATGCCGGTAGCCTCGAGGCGGAAGTCCTGCGCCTCGTGCCAGTTCGGCGTGGTGAACTTCGCGTCGAGCATCGAGACGCGCCACTTGTAGTTCTCCTTCGTGGTGAACACATGTCCGTTCTCGGTGACCATGCCGTCGTAGAGAGGCGCCGTCCAGCTGTACACGCCCTGCGAATTGCGGGCGGGCGCACGCCTGTCGCCGGAATCGTACACGACCGCGTTGGACGAATCGAGCACCTGCAGGCGGAACGCCGGGTAGTCCTTGATCTTATAGCCGTTCGAGTCGAGAGCCTCGTGACGCCACTGGAACGTGACCGTCGCGCCCTGCGTGGTGCCCTTCGGCGCCACAGGCGCGGCGAGCGTCTGCTGACGTCCGTACTCGTAGGCGTTCACGAAAGTGACTGCCGCGAAGGAATTGAACGTCCAGCCGGTGGCCGACCCATTGCCGTACAGCACGCGATATGTCGCGTTCGTGAGGGCGGTGGTGATCGCCGACCCGTTGTGAGTGGCCTGCCAGGCGGCGGTGAGCGTGCCCCAGTCGAGGTCGAGGAGGCCATCGGCCACGAGGTCGGCTTCGGTGAGCATCGGATGGCCGCCAAGGTATATCTCGCGGTCGAGCACCACGCCGTTGTAAAGCGTGTTGCCCACGCCAAGCTCGCCGTTCACGGCCGTGCGGATCACGCGGATGCGGCTCGTTGCGGTCGCGGCGGGCCTGCCCTCGGCCTGCGTGCCTGGCACGCCGGCGCCAACGTCGTCGCCCTCCTCGCCGTCGTCAGGCAGCACCTTGAACGCGGTCTCTAGCGACTGGTTGGAGTAGTAGGAGCCGTTCACGGAAGTGCTCCGGTCGGTCAGCACGTCTGCCGTGGCGAAGTCCTCGGCAGCCGTCAGGCCTGCGAGGTCCATGCGCGCCATTTGCGGCGCGATGTCGGTAAGCTCAACCGAGAACGAGGCGGCAGACCAGCCAACGTCCACTTCGGAGGCCACGCCGAGAGGCTCGCCAGGCGACCACACGCCGTTGGAGTCCATGTCGGCAAACACCACGAACATGTTCTTGCCTTCGCGCAGGTGGCCGTACTTCGTGGCCTTCGCCTCGCTGTTGTCTTCAGAACCGGAGGCGCTGCTGCTGTCGTCCCCGCCTGTTGCCGCAGTCTCGTCGGACCAGGAGAGGTAGAATTTCCCGGAATTGCCCACGCCCGCCTTCTGCGACTGCCACACGATTCTCACGCTGGACATGGAGAGATCGGCGTACTCGAACATGCCGGTATCCTCGTCGGCCGTCCCGTTGATTTCGGAGAGCGGCTCCACGTCGACGCCCTGAAGCGTCGCGTGCGAGAAATCCACCGTCATCACGCCCGTGACGTAGTTGATCTCGCCGACCTGCTCGCGGCGCCATGTCACCATGCGCCCGTGTTCGGGGTCGCCGGCTATCGGCATGTCGTAAACGGACTCCCACCAGTTCGGCTCCTGGGACCGAATGTAGTTCCATTCTCCGTTTTCATCTTCCCACATCTGCAGGGCGTTCGGATCGCGGAAGTGCACGCTCACGCTGCCGGCGGCCACCGAACCCGGACCGAGGCCGAAGGTCAGCACGCGGTTGCGGTTCTGGCCGATATGCTTCTCCTTGTCGGCAACGGCCCCGGGGCCGGGGATCGTCCAGGCCGCGTCCGGAAGCCCGGACATCTGCCTGTCGGAGCCATTTTCCTGCGACCATGCCTGGACGACGATCGGCGACGAGGAGAAGTTCTTCTTTCCGTTGTAAACGATACCCACTTCCACAACCGGCACCGGGTACTCCTCAAGCGTCGCGGTGTCCGCTCCCACCATCGCCTCGAAGTCGGGCCGCGTTCCTGCCTGGTATTCCGCCCTGTTGCTCCAGCCGTCGTCGTCGGGGTCTGCCAGCGCATCCCACAGGCCGCGCGAGGCGAAGTCCACGCCGTACAGGTCTTCCCATGCGTCGCTGATCATGTCGCCGTCGGCGAACATCTGGCCGAGGTAGAGCGAGCCGACCCGCAGGAAGTAGTCCGGCACGCCCTGGCCGAACGTGTTCGGCTTGATCGGGCTGATGGCCGGGAAGCCGTACTTCACGAAGCCCTCGGAGATCAGATACTCCGCGTAGTTGGAGAGCTGGTCGTTGTCATGGTCGCCATAGGCGGTCTCGCTGGCGATGCCGTTCAGGCGCTCCCACCAGTCTGGCATGCCGTCCTTGTCGGTGTCGCGCTTGTCGGCGAACGTGTTCTCGGCAACGCCGCCGGGGAGCATGCCGCTCGCGAGGTCGCGCATATACGCTTCACGCGCCGTCATCTCCGTGCCGGAGGCGTCGGGCCATTTCACGATGGAGGACCATTCGATGTCCTCGGGCGCGCCGTAGCTGCCGATCGCGATCTCCTGCCACCAGTCGGGCATGCCGTTGCCGTCGACGTCGGCGAGAGCGGAGCCGCCGTTGGCCGTGACTTCCCAGGCATCGGCAGCGCCGTCTCCGTCCCACATCTCCTCGGTGCGCTTGGCGAACGCGCCGCCGAGAGGAACGAGGTCGGAAGTGCCCACGAAGCCGCTGCGAATCTCGAACGCGTAGGCCGTGCGGTTCGTCGCGAAGCTCGCGTCAGCCTCGGCCATGTAGTTCAGGAAGAACTCATGGTAGGCCCTCTCGGAGCTGTAGTTGTACATCGGATAAGGATGCGCAGTGTTCGGGAAGAGGATCTTCTTCACCTCGCCGACAGTGGCTGCGGCGGCAAGTTCGTTGATTTCACCGTACACCTCCCTCGCGGCGGCTGTGCCGCCGAAGAACTCGCTCCAGTAGCGCGAATCGGCGCAGGAGCCGTCCATGAACGGCAGATGGCCGCACGTGTTCTGGATCCACGGCACCCAGCGGTAGTTCTCATAGACGGTGCTGTGCACGGGCAGGGCGCTCCACCAGCCGCACTCGAAGGTGCCGGCGGGCAGCACGCCGTCCATGTCGCGCACGTTGTCGAAGACGTACTTCGTGAAGCCGGCGGGCTCCCAGAGGACGTCTGTGGCGTTCACGGCGCCGGGCATCGCCTGGAACGCATAGTGCTGCAGAAGCTCGGCGGGCAGCATGCCCTTGCCGTCGTTGTCGTTGCGCGTGTAGCCCTTCAGCCAAGCGGCGTACACCTCGTCGCGCTGTGCGGCGACGTCGGCGAAGCTAAAGCGCTTCTTGTAGGAGGCCTTGATCTCGCTGAGAGTGCGCACGCCGTCCCACACGCGCACTTCGTCGATGTAGCCCTGGTAGAAGTTCGCGTAGCTCTTCCACGTCGTCTCCTCTGTGAGGCCGATGGCCGTTCCGTCCATGGCCTGGGCGCCGAGCACGAACGCGCACGGGAGGTTGATGTAGCCGTTCTCGAGAACCGGGAAGTTTTCCATGCCGATCACGGCCTCCTGATGCATCACCACAAGGCCGTTGGCGGGCTCGAGCGAGGTGGCGGTGATGCCGGAGACGCGGCCGTCCTGATGCAGCTTCAGCTCCTTGCCGTCGTATGTGAGGGCCACGTGCTGCCACTTGCCCTGCTCGGGCACCGTGCCGATTACCGTGGGCGAACCAGGACCAGTGCCGGAAGGAACGGCGTCGGACGTGTCGAAGAGACCGTACACGCGGCCGTCGGCCTTGATGCCGATGCGGAAGTTGGCGCGAATCTGGGCCTCGTCGTTCTCGTAGGTGGAGGAGGTGTACCTGCATGCACGCTCGAGAACCACCTGCTCACGTGTGAGGTCTTCGGGGCAGATCCACGCCTCGACCGTGAACTGACGCAGCACGTCGTACTGGTCGCCGTTCGGACGGTGGAAGTAGCCGGAATAGGAGACCGCGGCGGATTCTGCGCCGGGGAACCACATCGCCTGGCGACGGTCAGGATCCGCGAATATGAGCGGGTCGGAGATGGCGTTGCCCGTCATCGCGCGCTCGTCGGCGTCTGCTACGCGATCGTTGTCGGTGTCGTAGCCTTCGTTCTCCTCGAAGGAGTACATGAAGGTGCCGGAGGTCGATCCTTCCATGGTCTTGCCGGAGCCGACGGACCAGAACCAGGGATATACCGCGAAGTCGGGCGAGTCGACGTACGGGTCGAGCTGATAGTACTGAACCGTGAAGCTTGCGTTGTTGAGCGCCGTCGAGTCGGTGTACCACAACGGAGTCGGGTCGGTGTGGGTGGGCATAGGCGAGGTCATGTTCACAATCAGCGCCTCGGAGATGTTTCTAAGGCCATCGCCGTCAGCGTCAGCCTCGGGCGTGCCCATCATCCAGGGATAGGCGATTGCGTCGAACTTGGGCTCGTCGCCGTTCCAGGGCTGCTGCGGCCAGCCAGTCCAGCCGTTGCACCAGTGGTTGATCATGCCCATGTACTGCGCGGCGATCACGTCATAGTCGAGGCCGCCGTCCTGCACGGAGCCGAGCAGCGGGTTGAGGCCGTGGAAGATCTCGTAGAAGTCGTCCATGCCGTCCATGTCGGTATCCCACTGGCGGGGATCGGTGCTGACGTATCCAAGGGCCGGGAAACGCTGGCCGTTGGGGTCGAGGCCGGCGGGCGTGAGCATCACGCGGTAGCCGAGGTCATCATAGTTGACCATGCCCTCTGTGTAGTTGTTGAGGCTCAGCCAGTCCCATTCCTGCGGCGGCTTTACGAAGTAGCCGAGGTACTCGAACTGCCAGGCGCCGGTGGCGGCGAAGCCGTTGTCCTTGCACGCCTTGTAGAACGTGTCGCCGTCCATGATGTTCATCGGCAGGAAGCTCACGAACTTGCGCGACCTCTCGGGGCCGTCGGGGATCCAGCTGCCCATGAGCGGCGTCTCGGAGTCGTCGTAGCGGAGATGGCGCAGGGACTGCACGAGGTACTCCTGGAAGTTCTGGAGGCCGTCGTGGTCGAAGTCGAAGTCGCGACGAGTGCCGGTGCGCGGGTCGCGCGAGACCACGTCGAAGAACGCGCCGGAGCGGCCGAGGTTTCCGTCGGGCAGAAGCGTGAAGGCGTCGCCCGCGTACGTGCCGTCCATGCCGCCGGTGATGTAGAAGCCTGCGGCTGCGGCGCCTTCAGCCCCAAGCCCGTCGCCGCGGCGGATCATCTTCAGCACGTCGTCGTCGAGCACGCCGCCGGCGTCGCGCGCCTCGGCGGTGAAGAGGATGCCCGCGAACTGCCGTTCCCAGGCGTCGGGCAGAAGGTCGCCGTCGGTGTCGACGGTGCACGGGTTCAGGCCGCCGCCGCGGATGCAGAGCTCCCTGTTCGACGGGTCGGCCTTCTCCTCGTCGGGCTTTCCGTCGCGGTCGCCGTAGATGAAGGTGAAGCCGTGGGCGACGATCGAGGTCGATTTGCCCCACACCCAGTCGGCCACCCATCCGGCGCCCTCGGCGCCGTCCGAGAGGCCGTCGCCGTCGGTGTCGGTGTTGTTCGGATCGGTGGGGAAGAACTTGTTGAACCAGCCGGAGTTGAGGCCGGTGTGCTGCGAGTAGATGGTCTCGCAGCCGGAGTAGGCGTTGCAGGAGTCGGTGCCGGCGAACTCGGCCACGAGGTTGAGGCCGTCGTTGTCCACGTCGGCAGTGTCGGCCGCGCGGCCGTCGTTCGGATTGTGGCCCACGTAGAGCTCCCAGCCGTCGGGAACGCCGTCCTTGTCGGTGTCTGCGCCGTGGTTGTCGCTGGCGTAGGTCTGGCTCATCGACTCGGTGACCCAGTCGGGATCCTCGTAGGCGACGTTCGGGTTGGTGGTGCCGCGGCGGAGGACGCGTTCGTGGCGGCGCTGCTTCCTGTCGTTCCAGAGCGCCTTGTCGGCCGCCTTGGAGAAGACGAACGCCTCGCCGGCGTCTTCGTCCCAGCCCTCCATCGCGGGCGTCGCCTCGTAGCGGTACTTGAGGAGGAGGTACTCGTCGCGCGCGGTGTAGCCCTTGGTGTTCACGGGCTCACCGGCGCCGTTGAGATACACCGAGCCGACGATGACCGAATTTGGCTCCCAGCGGCGCGCGAGGTAGCCGTGGTCGTTGATGTTCCAGCCGGTGCGCGGATCGAACCCGAACTGGTTGTACACCTGGTCGTGGATGAGCGCAAGGGACTGGCCGAGGGCGACGGAGACGATGTTCGTGTTGCCTTCGAGCAGAAGCGAAGTCGCGGAGAGGGGCGGCAGCCCGGCCGAGCCGCGGTTCTTCGGCACGCACACGGCGGAAGCGTCGCCGTAGCGGAACACGGCGATGGCGTTCAAGTTGGTGACGCCGTCGGTGAACTTCCACGCGCCGCCCTCTTCGGCGGTGATGAAGTTGCCACCGTCGTTCGGGAGGGCGTATTCGCCGAGGCCGTCGATTTTGACGATGGCGTATTCGCCGGGGGTGGTGAAGTAGGCCATGAAGTCGCCGTCGGCGTTCATGCCGCCGTTGTTGGCGTTGTCGGCCTTGACGGGATTCATGCCGCGCATGATCTCCCAGAGATCGGAGAGGCCGTCCCCGTCGGTGTCCCAGCTGATCGGGCTGGTGCCAAGAGCATACTCCTCGAGGTCGGTGAGGCCGTCGTTGTCGGTGTCGCGCTCGTTGGCGGAAGCCGTGGATGCCTGCGTGGGATCGAACGCGGCGGCGATCTCCTCGGGGGTGAGCTCCTCGCCCACGGCGATGTCGTCGATGGAGAACTTGGTGCCGCGGAGGCGGTTGTCGATGCCGTCAACGCCGACCATGGCGCTGTACCAGAAGTAGTACTCGTAGCCGTCGGGGAATCCGTCTTCGTCCGTGTCGGCCACTGTCGGGTCGGTGCGGTTCTCGGGAATCCAGCTGTTGGCCGCGTTGAGCCCGGCTGTCCAGGCGGCGACTTCCGTGGCGTTGGTCGGATTGGGCAGACGGCGAATCGGGTTGCCTTCCTCGTCGGTGTCCTCGACCCAGAGGTTGTTCACGCGGGCGATCGCGTTCGACTCTGCCTCGGAGAACGACGGAATGGATATCCACGCGCCGCGCACGTTGCGGTTGAGGCCGTCGTTGTCGGCACGCATGTTGAGGCCGTCGTGGAAGCCGCGGATTTCGAGAATCGCCCTGAACTCGCCGCCGAGGCGGGCCCAGTTCTGGACGTTCTCAACGAGGGAGCCGCCATGCGCGGTCAGCGCGGGCAGGAAGTCCTCGTCCATGTTGGCCGCGGCGAGGGCTCTGAGGTCGCCGCCCTCCTCAAGCTCCACCGCGTCCTCGACGGCCTGGTAGAGGCGGCCGCCGGCCCAGGTGGTGTTGGCGGCGTACACGTCGGGGATGCCGTCCTGGTTGATGTCGCCCACGTTGTCCTCCTTGTAGCGCTCGATGGAGAAGATGGCCTCCACCATGGTGCGGGGGAAGGAGGGCGCCTCGTCGTCGGCCTCCGGCATCTGCACGCGGTTTTCGCCGGTGGAGCTGTTCACCTCGGGCTGGACGGTGCCGCTGAGGTGGGAGGAGTTGCCCTCCTCGGTGTCGTAGAACAGCCAGCAGTAGAAGTAGCTGTCCATGCCGTTGCCGGGGTTGTAGGTGTAGTACGAGCCGTAGGAAGAGGGCGTGTTGTACCAGGTGCCGGCGTTGTCAACCGCGTAGTCGCGGCTGCCGGCGGGGCCGAGGCTGCCGTTGTCCACGTCGCCCACCTTGTAGCCGTATGCGTAGATCTTCGGGTTGAGGTCGTTGGCGGGCTGGAAGTCCCAGTACTGCGTGAAGTTGCTCACGCGCGTGGGATAGTCGGCCGAGGTGCACCACACGCGGCCGGCGCCGATGCCCACCGCGCCGGTGTACTTCTGCGAGAACGCGGATAGCGCGCCGGTGTTCGGGCGGCGAGGAGTGATCTCGAGGCCCATCGAGGCCTCCACCTTGTAGTACCAGGTGCGGGTGTCGGTGCCGCCGTCCTTGTCCTGCACCATGAGCGTGACCTCCTTGTGGCCCGCGCTCGTGAAGATGATCTGCTTGTTGTAGGTGCCGGTGGTGGACTGCGTGGTCGTCTGCGACGAGCCGTTGTAGCTCCACGTCACGGTCATGTTCTGCTGGTCGGGCAGCACGTCCCTCACGTTCCACGTGATGTTGAACGGCACGTTGAGGGCGGCCGGGCGCTCGTTCGTGGAGACCACCTCGCCGGGACCGATCTTCGGATCGACGTTGGCCACAAAGATGTCGAAGTCCGTCACAGGCTGGTAGTACTGGCGCCACGTCTTGTTGGGGTCGGCCGTGCTGGGCGTCGTCTCGAGTATCTGGGCGTTGATGCGGAAGCCCTTGAGCTCGCTCTGCGGCGTGCCGTCAAGCTCGCTGAGGTAGAAGTAGCCGCTCGTCTGGCCGTTCTTGAATTCGATCTCGGTGCGGTTCAGAACGGGCATCATGCCGTCGTTGAGGCCGTTGCGCAGAACAGTGAGCTGCACCGTGATGCTGCCGCCAACTTCAAGGCCTGTGGGCGGCACGTTCAGCTCGACGTTGATGCGGCCGCTGATCGGGCCAGTGTCGTTCTCGTTGAACACGTTGCTGCCAAGGGCGGGCGAGAGCGAGATCGCGGGCGCGTCGATCACCGTGACGTTCACCACGAACTCGGGCGCCTCGTCGAACTCCTGGTCGGTCATGTCCTTGTCGCGCACCTTTGCCGTGACCTGGGCGTTGCCGGCGTTGCTGAAGGTGTGGGTGACGCTCTTGCCGGTGGGGGCGCCCCTGATGAGCTTCTTCTCCACCACTGCTCCGTTCTCCCAGAAGCGCAGCTCGGTATACGCCTTGTCGCCGTCCTCAAAGTCGAAGTAGCTGATGGCGGGGTCGGCGATGCCGATGGTGAATGTCTTCTCCACACCCATGGGCACCGCGGCCGTGTAGGTGCCGCCGCTCGTGGTCATGGGGGTGTCGTTCATCGAGATGTAGGAAATCCTCGGCGCAACGTTGGTGGAGTTGATGTAGAACGTCTTGCCGGTCCAGGCGCGGATGACGTTGTCCATCGTGTTGTCGTTGGCGTCGCGCACTTCGACCTCGAAGCGGAGGTTGCAGCCGGTGTAGCCGTCCTTCAGCTTGATCTTGGCGGAGCCGGTGGAAGCCCTGTCGCCGTTGTAGATGAAGGTGGAGGTGGTGTGGCTGTCGTCGTTCTGCGATGCGACGTAGGTGAGGTTGGAGGTCACCTCGTCGGCAGGATAGATGAACACGTATGCCTGATCGGCAAGGCTCTCCTGGAACGCGTCGGAGAAGTTGAAGTTGACCGTGACCTCGTCGCCTTCCTTGTAGGGGGCGTTGCCCTTGTCAAGAACGGCGGTTACGGTCTTCGGCGCGCTCACGTTCACCTTGATGGAGTGGACGGGCGACTTCGCGCCGCCCTCGTTCATGACGTAGAACTTGGTCTGGTACGGGGACCCAGGCTCGGAGGCCGTCACGTAGCGGCGCGGCACCACGAGCTCGCCGCCGGCGCTGGCGTGAAGACCGGGCACCGCGTCGTAGGAGCCGCTGCCGGTGTTGTCCCAGTACACGGTGTACGTGCCGTCGCTGATTTCGCCGATGGCGTCCTGGATCTGGATCGTGAAGTCGGTGACGACGTTGCCGGGCACGTTGAAGTATTCATAGCCGTTGACGGGCGAGACCACGTCGAGCGCGCCGCCGTTGTAGTTGATGCGCACGGAGTCGGGCGAGATCGCGCCCGTGAAGAACGCGCGCGCCTGCGCCGAGAGGGCGGTCTCGTCAACGGAGAACTGGATTCCCTTGAGGGTGTGCTCGTCGGCCCTGTTCGCGTAGAGGTAGAGCATGCTGCCGGATTCGGAGGCGAGGGTGCAGCCCTTGTTCACCGTCATGGTGACGACCCTCTGCGAGTATTCGTCGGAGCCTTCGCCGTTGAGGGAGACGCCGATGTACTTCCAGGGATCGGCAGTCTCGTCGTCCTTCATCTTGGGAACGAGCGTGACCGTGAGGGGATCGTCGTAGGGCCAGGGCTCGGTGAGCTCGAGGTCGATGGACGCGACGGAAATCGTGTAGTCTGCCGACGTCTTAACCTCGTCGGCGCTGATGTTGACGGCCATGCCGGGCGGCGGCGGCTCCACCACGCGGATCGTGCGCCACGTGAAGTTGGTTAGCAGCGTGCCGGCCGAGTTGTACACGTTCGTGGGCGTGGCGGCCATGAAGACCTCGGTGGAGGAGCCCACCTTGTCGGCCGCGCCCCTGATGCGGAAGGGAATCTCCTCGTCGCCGGGCTTGATGCTGACCGCGGCCACCTTGCGCGTCACGCCGTCCTTGAAGACGTAGTCGGTGCCGTTCACCACCTCGGCGATGGCGGGATCCTTCACCCACACGTACAGAACCTGCGAAGCCTCGCTGCCGCCCGGCACGGAGATGGCGGGCATGGCGGGGATGGCGGTGGTGGAGCCGGCGGCGATGCTGCGCCACACGGTCTCGTCGTCTGTTGTTCTCGAATCGAAGTCCGCCGCGCGGATGTAGATGCCGGCGAGGCTGAGGTCGTAGTCGCGCACGTTGCCGTACGTTCCGTCGGCCGTGACCACGTTCGGATGATAGACGCCGGTGCTGAGGCTCTGGTCGCCGAAGAAGAACTGCAGCTGGTTTGCGTTCTTGTACGCGACTCCGCTGTTGACGGCGGGGAAGTAGTTCCAGAGGTCGCTGTAGAGCATGTAGTACGACTCGCTGTACCATGCGCCGTCAAGGTTCATCGCCTCGCCGAGGCCGTCGGGGCGCACGAGCTTGAGAGGCATGGCCAGATCGCCGCGCTGCACGACGTAGGAGCAGATGAACTCCGTGAAGAATCCGTCGTCCGACTGCTTCAGCTCCTCGATCTTTGCGAACCTGCGCTGGCCGCTGACCCACAGGCCCACCTGCGGCATGCTGTTGGTGTCGGCAATCGGGTCGTTGGGGCCCACATGCTGGAGCGACCACGGGTTGCGGTACTCGTCTTCGCTCGCCGGCGGCTGGGCGGGATCGATGTCGCCGCGGCGGCGGTTGACGACGCGGATCTTGAACTTCACCTTTTCGCCGGCCACCAGAGGCTCGTTCAGGTTGGGGTACGTGCGCACCACCGTCTCAGGGTCCGAGTAGACCTCGATGGAGCGAATGTCGCCCGCCGCCTTCGCCGTGCGCGGCAGAGCGCACGCGAGCGCGGTAAGCGCCATCGCCAAGATGCCAAGCGTTTTCTTTGTCTTCATGTTGCCGCTTCCTTCCGTTGAAACTTTACCGTCCGTCATTTAGAGGCGACGGGCGCCGCCGTCGCCTTCCCCTGGGCGACGGCCCTCTGGTCCGCCGCCTCCTTTTCGATGCGACGCCGCACTATGCCGCGCACATCTGCCAACTCTTTCTCCGCCCTCGCGCTCGCTTTCGCGTGCGCGACGACAAGCTGCCTCCAGCCCGCGTACTTCGCGGGATTGCCGTCTAGCTCGGCCTTGATCTGCTCTTCGGTGGCGTCCTCGCCGACAGCGCGGCGGGCGCGCGCCTTGAGCATGTCCATCTGCCGCGTGATCTTCGCAAGGGCCACCGCCGTCCGCGTCTGCTGCGCCGCCTGGTCCTTGAGCTCCTTTGTGTAGGCGGGGTCGCTGCCGCGAGACACATGCACCTCGGGCTTCCTCTCGCAGCCCTCAAAAGCCGCGAAAGCAAGCAAACACGCCACCGCCGCAAACGGTGCAATGATCTGTATTCTCTTTTTTTCCATTTGATCGATCAGCCTCGAGAACACTAGACCTCCCGAAGCCGATTAACATTTTATCATTGTTTGCATGGATGTTGCAAGGGAGAAATGAATTTTTTGCGGACTATCTGATGCGGATGCTGAAGGAGGAGCGCACGAGCTCGAGCGCGTAGCTGCCATCGGCGCGCTGCGACATGCGCGCCGCCGCCAAGATCGCACCGCGTTCCCGTCGCCAGGTCAAGCGCGTCGAGGCTCGCCGCCTCGGCGGCGACGGTCAGCGCGCCGTTCGCGAGCGAGATCTTCTCGAGCGCCGGCAAGGCCTTCGTGCCGGATCGGCCGATGATGCCGGCGTCCACATACTGCACGCCGCTCGATTCCACGTATTCGACGAACTTGTCGGGCGTGTCGGCAAACGCCGCACCGGCCGCCGCCGCGATCAACAGCATGGACATTGCTCTTTTCAGTCGTTTCCTTTCTGACGCATCGTATGCATTCATCCACTTGCGGATATTAGAGCAAAAATCCGTCATGGCCACATCACCGCCTGCAAATTGATGCGCGGACATAAAACACGCACGCCCGAGGCGGCTAGGAATCCGGCTCGGGCGTCTTTGGCTAACTGAGGAAAGAGTCTCAGGCTCTCAACACTTGAATATATGCCTGACTCCTCGGCCGATGACAAGCATTCTGAAAATTTTTTTAATTTTTTTCATATCCGCTCGGCGGCAGCGGCCATTTCACGGCCGATGGCGGCTATGCGCCTCTCTATGCGCGTCTTCACCTGGCTTACGCTGTTGCGGGATAGCTTGAAATGCTTCGCAGCTTCGTCTATCGAGTGCCCTTCCTGCACGTAGAAGCGGTAGATCTCGCGATCCCTGTCGGAAAGCGCCGTCTTTGTCATCACATGCTCCACGGCGGCGGCGAGGATGGCGCGTTGCCAGTCGGCATCGACCTCGACCTGGCCAGGGGCCTCCTGGCCAGGATCGGCGAGCGTCTCCTGCAGCACTTCGTCCAGGGGCACATGCGAATCTGTCCTGCGCACTTCGTCCTTGCGGCGCTGCATGTGCACCTCGTTGTAGATCATGGCCGCAAGGTACGAGTGGAAGCTGCCCTTCTCTGGCTGGTACTGGCCGCTGCGCAGCACGTCCACCAGCTTGGCGAGCACCGTCATCACGATGTCGTCGACATTGGCGCCGGCGCCTTTGAACACTGCGAAGGCGCGCATGGCGGGGGCGTAGAGATCCCAGAACCTGTTCCACACGGCGGAATCCTGCCCGCGCGCAAGGTCCTTTATCTTGGCGATGAGGGTGAAGGATGTTTCGGGGAACGTGCTCATTGAGGCGTCTTTCCTTCCAGGCGGTCGGCCATGTCGCCTAGCATGCGGGCGAGAGCTGCAGGTTCGGAGAGCTGCTCATACTCGTCCTGCGGCTCGAAATACGAGTCCACGCCGTCATCGTCGGAAGCGAGCTGCGAGAGACGGCGAACCTGCTCTGCGGCGCGCGCGCGCGTGGTCTTGCCGCTCTCCACGTCGGCGAGAAGGCGATGCGTGAGCACCCATGCGTCGATCTGCGCAAGCTCAAAGTCGGCGCGCGACATTTCGTCGCCGTCGTCGGTGGACTGCCCGTCCATGGGCAGGGCGCAGAGCAGTTCGAACGATGGCAGTCTCTCCGCCGTCGCGCGGGAATAGAACCACGCCAGGCCGCCGCCGCACGCGCATGCCGCGGCAATGGCGGCCGCGAGAAGTCCGATCAGCCACTTCTTCGCCTTCTTCGCGCGGCGCAGCTTGCCGCGAGCGTCTTCGTATGCCTTCTCGGACTGAAACGCCTCCTCCTCGCGGCGGGCCTTCTCAAGCTCGCGCCACGAAGGGCACTCCCTTCCCGCCGGGTTCAGGTGCAGCAGCTTCGGCAGTATCTGCGTCCACACCGGGTTGTATGTCTCAAGATCTCCCGCCACGTCCGTGCGCGCATCGCACCACACTCCCGTGAGCAGACGGAACACGAGCACCCCAAGCGCATACCAATCGCTCGCC
This sequence comes from Kiritimatiellia bacterium, assembly GCA_017563185.1. Lineage (GTDB taxonomy): Bacteria > Verrucomicrobiota > Kiritimatiellia > RFP12 > UBA1067 > RUG572. The sequence goes on from JAFXIL010000058.1 coordinate 21,295, forward strand.
TCGCTCGCCTCCACTCCCATCTCCACCTCGGGCGCAAGATACCCCACGCTTCCCATCACCTGCCTCTGGCCGCGGCGTGCCGCCACCAGCGTCTGCTCCGCCGAGAGTCCAAGATCGGCCCGCAGCTTGGGGTTGAATATCTGCGCCACGCCGAAGTCGCTCAGCACCACATGGCCGTCCGGCCCCACCAGCACGTTCTGGAGCTTGAGGTCGCGGTGCAGGATGCCTTTCTTGTGGATGTACTCAAGACCGTCGCGAAGATCTTCGTACCACATCGCCACCTGGTCTTCGTCCACGCCTTCCGCGCCGGCGTCCGCGAGAGTGCGCGGCCGCCCCTCAGGGTCAAGCACTAAATCCATCACGAAGTACGGCCTGCCGCTCGCCTCGTCCTCGCCTATGGCGTACACTCCTACGAGACGCGGATGGCGCAGCTTGGCAAGCAGCCTGCCCTCGGCGAAGAACCGCCAGCGCACCGCCTCCTGCTCGCCGCGCTCATAGGTGAAGAGCTTCAATGCATAGCGCACTCCAAGCTGCACGTCCTCCACCTCGTACACCTCGGCCATGCCGCCCTTCGCAAGCAGCTTCACCACTTTCCAGCCGTCGAGAAGCGCACCTTCCTTCAGAGCGCCGCCTGCGCCTGTCTCTTTCCCTTGTTCCATGCGCAATATTCTATCAAATCCTGAGGGGATGTGCAAATTAGCCCTTGAAGAGCCACATGGCAAGACCCACGATCGGCGGCATCGTGGCAAGCGAAAGAAGAGTGGTGCCCGATACGATGCCCACGGAAAGCGGCACGTCGCGGCCGTACTTCGCGGCGAAGACCGTTGTGAGCGCCGCCACGGGCGCGCTCGACGCGGTGACCAGCGCCACGGCCATCGTGCCGTCGGGCGGACTGCTCAGCCACACCGCTCCCAGCACCGCGCACGGCAGCGCCACAAGGCGCAGGAACGCCACCGCGTACGCAGCGCCGCAGCGCAGCACCGCTCCGAACGACGCATCCGCGAGATAGTACCCGATCACTATCATCGCAAGCGGCGTGTTGAGGTCCGCCAGCATCTTCACCGGCTCCCCCACCGCCGCCGGAAGCGTCACCGAGAAGAGGAAGAACGGCAGCCCGCACGCGATTCCCAGCGTGCCCGGATTCACGAAGAGCGTCCTCGTGCGCACCTCCTTCGCGCTGCCGCACATCGTCATCAGCCCCCAGCTCCAGCACACCACGTTGAACACCGCCACGTACACCGCGCCGAAGAACACGCCGTCGCTCCCCAGCAGCGCCTGCTCGAGCGGAATGCCCATGAAGCCCGCGTTCGAGAACGCCGTGGCGAAGCGCAGCACGCTGCGGCGCGCCGGCTCCGCCGAACGGAAGCACAGGCCAGCGACCATGCCGAGCGCATGCGAAAGAACGGCGATCCCAAGCGCCCACCCAAGCCCCTGCAGAAGATGGCGCTCGAACGGACGCTGAAACGCATGCACGATGACGCACGGCGTGACCACCAGCAGCAGCACCTCCACAAGTCCCTTCACCGTTGTCTCGGTGAGCACGCGCCTTTTGTTGCAGGCGTATCCCACGCCCATGAGCGCGAAGAGAACGGCCACCTGCCGCGCGACCACCAGAAGGCTCTCAAGCACCGCACACCTCCATCCACATCGGCGCAAGGCGGCGCACGTGGCAGAACAGCACCGCGCACGCACAGGCGTCGTAGAGCGCGTCGTGCCAGGCGCGTCCCGGACAGAGCGCTTCAACCTGCGCCTGAAGGCCGAACGTGCGCACAACGTCGCCAAGCGCAAAGGACTCCATCAGCGGCCAGAACCTGCGCACGATGCGGAGGGTGTCCACCCACGGACCAAACCGCGTGAGCGGCGCGCGCTTCTCGAGGATGGTGCGCTCGGTGGATGCGTTGTGCGCCACGAGCGGCACGCCCACGAGACTCGGCGCAAGCTCCGGCCACACGTCCATGAACGCCGGCGCCGCCGCGAGTTCGCCGCGAAGCTGCGCCCATCTCCCCGGCGCGCGCGGCGAAAACGGACGCTCCGGCGCTGTCTTGAGAAGATGCTCGCGCAGTGAACCCGCCATCGGCCCCTCGCTTCCGATCTCGACGAATCCGATCTGCCACGGCTCGTTCGGCCAGCCCTTCACCGAGCCGGTCGTCTCGAAGTCGATCGCCACGAATCGCGCCGCGCCGAATTCTGCCGCATCCACTATCACCTCGCGCGCCCTTCCACAAGCGCCTCTATCTCGGCGCGATGTTCGTCGGCTGCGGCATAGCCGGCCTCGATTGCCGCGCGGGCGGTGAGGAAGTCGAGCGTGAAGATGTCGCCCACCGCAGGATGGACGCATACATCCGGCGCCTGGGCGGCAAGGGTGCCGCGGGTGACTTCGTTCTCGAGGATGCTGATGGTGTTGGCGAGTATCTCCATGATCTTGAGCGACTTCTTCGCGCGGCGATATCCTGGCGGACCCTTCCGGAGATTGATGTCCACCGCGATCACCGCATCCGCGCCTAGATCGCGGCACACCGATATCGGCAGAGGATTCACAAGCCCTCCGTCCACAAGCTGACGCCCGTCGCGCTCCACCGGCGTGAACACTCCTGGAATCGCGTAGCTCGCGCGCACTCCCTCCATCATGTCGCCCGTGCGCAGCACCACCTCTTCGCCGGTGGCGATGTCGGTGGCAACAGTCGCCAGCGGAACGGGCGACTCCGAGAAGTCGCCGTATGGAATGAACGTGCGCAGTCGCTCCTCCACTCGCCTGCCGGTGAAGAAGCCGGTGACGGGCATGTTGATCTCCGCGAAGAGAGTCGCCGCGCCGGCCCAGTCGAGGCGCTCGGCCCAGGCGATCGCCTTGTCCACGGTGCCCGAGGCGTAGATGGCGCCCATGATCGCGCCGATGGACGTGCCTGCCACGCAGTGCAGCTTGACGCCCCATTCGTTCAGGCGCGCCAAGACGCCCAGATGGGCGAGTCCGCGCGCGCCGCCCGAACCAAGCGCCAGACCGATCTTCACTTGCCGCCGCATCGTTCCTCTCCTCTGTCCATTCCCTGTTCGCCCATCGCAGTCGCTTTTCAGGCGAATCTACTTCGTCTTGTTCTCGAAGATCACGGGGCCTCCCCACTTGCCGGTGGTGACGAGATCCACGTCGCCGTCGCCGTCAATGTCTATGGGCACTATGTTCATCCCCGCGCCAATGCCTTCGTTGTATGTGATCACATGTTTTTTGAACACGGGATCGGGGCCGGGCGTGAAGTCATAGTAGTACACGCCGAGCGGACCGTTCTCGTCGGGATCGCCGCCGTTGTGCGCCATGAAGCGCTTGCCGGCGATGAGCTCGGGAATTCCGTCGCCGTCGATGTCGCCCCAGCCGAGATAGTGCGCCTGCGTCCACGTGTCGTCGATCACGTGCTTCTTGAACTGCAGTTCGCCGGATGGCGTTTTCTCCTTGAGCTGCTCCCACCAGAAGATGCCGTACTTGTGCGCAGAGCTCACGAGGATGTCCGCAAGACCGTCGCGGTTGACGTCATGAACTATGAGGTTGGAGGCGTGGCCGAGCGCGCGGCCGCCGTCCGAGAAGCCGACGTCGAGCGGGCGCTTGCGCCATTTGCGCCCTGGCAGCTGCTCGTACCAGGCGGTGGGCGTGAGAATGTCGTTGCGGCCGTCGCCGTTCAGGTCGCCGCAGCCACGGCCCATGTTGCAGCGCTCGTTGTCTACGGAGTCGCGCTTGAACGAACCGTCGCCGGATGGAGCGTAGAGGCATGTTAGCTGCGTGTCTGGGATGAAGTCCGTCGCCTTGCCGTCGCCGTCGATGTCCACGAGGATGCCTGTCTCGATGTTGCCCGTTCGCTCGATGAGGTGCTGGCGCCAGATGTTGGTGGAGGGAAGCGCGTTCTCGATCCACCACGTCTCCTTGCAGAACCAGTCGCCGGATATGACGTCGATGCGGCCGTCGCTGTTCACGTCGAGCGGAAGGTTCATGAAGTCGTTCGCGTAGCCTTTGCCGTCGGGCGTTACGTTCGTCTTCACCTCGCGCACCTTCACCGGACGGAACGCCGGCGCAAGGTAGAGATACGGCCCGGCGATGATGTCTGGCCGGCCGTCGTTGTTGAAGTCTGCCACGCCGCACGCCTCCGTGCGCGCACTGCCTATGCGCCGCACGCCAAACCGCACGCCGCCCTGCGCCCCTGTGGCATCCCCCGCGCACAGCGCGGCGATGGATGTAGAGGCAATCGCAATCGAAACGAATGTCTTCATGCGCATGAGTTTACCACATTTGCCCGCGCCCTTCAAGTATGGCAGACAATCGAATGTAATCGGAGGCTCATCTGCCTATTTCACCACACTCCTCCCGAATTGAGATAAGTGCCTGAATTGTGTGCGGCGTCAGTTATCCGGCCTCCCGCTTCCTCTCCATCCGTCTCCACCACCTCCAGCCACACGGCCCTCGCCCGCACCTGTTGGAGGGCCGACCTTCACACCTCTACGGCTTTGAACCAGAAGGATATGGGCTTGGAGAGGCCGGCGCCGCGCATGAAGTTGTAGAGGGCGAGCTTGAGCGCCTTGCCGATGCGGTCCCAGTCGGGCGCGCCAGGCTCCTCGTACGGAATCTCGTTCAGGGCGAACGTGCGCCCGCGGCTGCGCCTACGGCCTGCTACCGATGCGCGGACTGACGGCGCAAGGCGGATGCCGAAACGCGCTGGATCCTTTGCGATTGGCGAATGCACCGTGAGGGCGAAGCGATGGAAGAACGCGCTCTGCACAAGCCCTTCCTTGAAGAAGCGTCTCACGTGGGAGAGCGCGGCGCGCGCTTCGCGTTCCGTCTCTGTGGGAAAGGCGTACATTAGATATGCGTGCACCATGATTCCGGCGTCGCGGAATGCGGTGAGAGCGGCGCGTGCGGAGGCGAGCGTGATGCCCTTGTTCATCAGGGCGAGAAGGCGGTCCACCGCACACTCGAGGCCTCCGCTCACCGCGATGCATCCGGCGCGGGCCATCAGGCGCGCGAGCTGCGGGGTGAAGGCGGTGTCGAACCGGATGTTGCCCCACCAGCGGCAGCGGAACTTACGCTTCACGATCTCGCGGCAGACGCGCGCGATGAGCGCGGGAGGCATCGCCTCGTCGGTGAAGTGGAACGCCGGAACGTCGCTTCCCGTCTCGGCGGCAAGGGCCTGCATTGCGTCCACCACCGAGGCGGCGCTCGGCATCTCGAAGCTTTTTATGTAGTCGAGCGTCACGTCGCAGAAGGCGCACTTGTGCCAGTAGCAGCCGCGCGCCATTTGAAGCTTGAGCCAGCGGCCCGTGGACCACAACCTGTGCATCGGATTTTCGGTCTCGGGCAAATCCATGTACAGAGAGAGGTCGAGACCCTCGTAGGACGGTTTCACAAGTGCAGGCACGGGAACTTCCTTCTCGTCCGTACCCTCCAGCAGCTCGATCCATGGCGCGTAGCCTTCGTCGTACATCACGACGTCGAAGAACCTTCCCACGCGCTTGTCGTCCAACGAGCGCAGCTCCGTATTCACGTATCCGCCGCCAAGTATGAGACGTACGTCTGGTGCAAGGCGGCGCACCGTCTTCGCGATGCGGAACGAGCCGAGCAGCGTGCCAGGGAAAGGACACGCCACGCCCACCATGTCGGGACGCGTCTCGCGCAGCACCTCCTCCACCTTCGCCTCGAGGATGCGGTCCACCGCGCTGCGCCGGCGAAGGCGCCTTAGCACCATTCCGAAATCCGGCACCGCCACGCCCAGATGCTCCGCGTAGCGGGAAAAGCCGAAGTCGGGGTCCACATTGTCGCGTATCCACAACGCCAGCTCGTCAATGTACGCCGTTGGACGCACCTTCGCCTCAGGCGGAAGATGCGGGTTCTGCAGAATCTCGATCGCCTCGTCCGCAAAGTCGTCCCCATACGTGCGCAGCATCTCCAGCGCCACCTCTATCGAGAGGTCGCGCTGGGCGCACTTGTATCCTCTTTGCGAAAGAAACCCCACCAGCGAAGGCGTAGCGGGGTATGGTGTGTTCAGCTGAACGAAGGGCGGAGTGAGAAGCAGAATCATCGGCGATCCGCGACTCGTGGTTCGAGCCTCCTCACGGGGCGGCGGGCGCGGGCGGCTCGGCCTGCGGCGCCGCGCCCTCGGGAGCCGAAGTCTCCAGCGACCATTCCTCGTAGCGCTGCTTCTGCTCGACGGGCTTGGAATACACGTTCGACTCGTCCACAACCTTCTTGGGCTCAAGTGCGTTCTCGAAGGTGGGCATTGGGCGGGGGGGCATGTCTTCCTGCACGGCCACATGACCCTGCTGGCCGGCGGCGTTCTTCACCACGATGCCGCCAACGAGAGCGGCCGCTGCGGCCTTCTGCTCTTCGGTTACGGCTTCGCGGGCGTCAACCTCGGCCTTGGCGGCCTCGTCAACCTCGCCGAGCTTGGAGTGGCGAGGGGGAAGTGGCTTGAGAAGCGGGTCGTCGTCCTGGATGATTGTGCACTTGAGGGGCTCGTTGATGTACTCCTCGATCTCGGGAATGGCGAAGCTCTCGTCCTCGTCGGCGAAGGAGATGGCGATGCCCGTGTTGCCGGCGCGGCCGGTGCGGCCGATGCGGTGCACGTAGTCCTCGGCCTCGTAGGGGAAGTCGAAGTTGACCACGTACTCGATGTCGTCCACATGGATGCCGCGGCCTGCAACGTCGGTTGCGACCACGATCTTGATCTTGCCGGCGCGGAAGTCCTCGAGCACTGTGAGGCGCTTGTTCTGGCTCACGTCGCCCGAGAGCATCTCGCACTTCACGCCGCGGCAGCGCAGCGACTCGAAGACGTCTTCGGTGGTGGCCTTGCGGTTGCAGAACACGATGGCCCGTGCTTCCGGATGAAGGGCGATGTGGTTGAAGAGCACCTTGAACTTGTCTTCGGCGCGGATCACGTACACGACCTGGCGGACAGTGTCGGTGGCGTTGTGGTCGCTTTCGACCTCAGCCTTGACGGGGGCGTCCATCCAGCGCGATGCGAGGCGCATCACGTCGTCGGTGAGCGTGGCGGAGTAGAGCATCGTGGCGCGCTTGTCGCGCGGGGGCAGATGGCCCATGATGCGGCTCACGTCGGGGATGAAGCCCATGTCGAGCATGCGGTCGGCCTCGTCGATGACGAGGGTATCGACCTTGCCGAGGTCGAGAACGCGGCGCTGGCAGAAGTCGAGCAGGCGGCCTGGCGTGGCCACGAGCAGATCGACGGGCGCGTCGAGAATCTCCTCCTTCTGGCGGTCGAAGTCCATCCCGCCGTATACGGCGAGCGAGCGGAGGCCGCAGTACTTGCCGATCGCGTCGGCGTCCTTGCATATCTGTATCACGAGCTCGCGCGTTGGCGCGATCACGAGCGCGCGCGGGCAGCCGCCTTTCTTGGCGCGGCTTTCCGGCGTGCGCAGGTAGCGCGTGAGGATGGCCACGAGGAACGCGGCCGTCTTGCCGCTTCCGGTCTGCGCCTTGCCTGCCACGTTCTTGCCGTCGAGTGCGTTCTGGAGCGAGAGCGCCTGGATCTCGGTGCAGTACTGGAAACCGAGGTCGGCGATGGCGTGCATCACCTCGGAGGGAAGATCGAAATCCTGGAAGCGCTTCTTGCCTTCCATCGGGGGAACGGTGAAGGACGCGGGATCCCACGCAGCGTGCGCGGCCTTGCGCTTCTCCATCTCCTCGGCGCTCACAACGCCGCCCGGACGCATCTCGTTTGCAGCGGTGTTGACGCCCTTCGGACCACGGCGCGAACCGTCACGCCGCTGGTCGCCTCTCTGCGGATGCTCGCGGCGCTGCTGGCGCTGGGCGTCCTGGGGTCTCGCGCCCTTCTGCTGCTGGCGCTGCTGGTCCTGGCCGCGCCTGGGCTGCTGCGCCTGGCCGCGCTTCTGCGACTGCGCGTTCTGCGCACTTTTCTGCGACTGCGCGTTCTGCGCACTTTTCTGCGGCTGCTGGCCCTTCTGCTGCGCGTTCTGCGCGCCGCTTCCGTGGCGACCGCGCTTGCCGTGCTTGCCGCGGCCGTTCTTCTGCTGCTGCGCGCCGCCCTGTTGTCCCTTGCCGCCCTTCTGCGCCGCGGGCTTCCTGCCAGTCACGGCGGCGACTATTTTCTTCAAGAATCCAAATGCCATGTGTTTCCTCTAATAAAGCATAGGCCGCACGTGGAAGGTTGACCTTCCGCGGCGGCCCGTCGCTGTGCGGCGGTTCGACATGCGAACCGCCATGTTCCGATTAACGCTTCGAGAACTGGAAGCGCTTGCGGGCGCCCGGCTGACCGGGTTTCTTGCGCTCCTTCATGCGGCTGTCGCGCGTCATGCAGCCAGCCTTCTTGAGGGCGGGACGCAGATCGGCGTTGGCCGCCACGAGGGCGCGGGCAAGACCATGGCGGATGGCACCGGCCTGGCCGGAGCAGCCGCCGCCCTTGGCGAACACCACCACATCGACATTCGTGGCGTCGAAGCCGCTGATGGCGATGGGCTGCTTGAGATAGTCGCGAAGCGCCTCGGACGTGATGTACTCCTCGAGCGCGACCCTGTTGACGGTCCACTTGCCTTCGCCCTGCATGAGCGTGACACGGGCGCACGCGGTCTTGCGGCGACCGGTTCCGGCGGAAATAACCTTGTTCGTAGCCATTTCTCGAAATCTCCTTAGAGCGTGATCACTTCAGGCTTCTGCGCCTCATGGATGTGGTTGGCGCCGGCGAACACCTTGACGCGCGTCATCATCTTGCGCGCGATCGTGTTCTTCGGCAGCATGCCCCACACTGCCTCCTTGATGATGCGGTCGGGATGAGAGGCGCGCATCTGGGCGGCGGTGAAGCGCTTAAGACCATCGCGGTATCCGGAATAGCGCTGATATTCCTTCTGCTGTTCCTTCTTGCCGGTGAGCTTCACCTGGGCGGCGTTGATCACGATCACGAACGCGCCTGCGTCGACGGATGGGTCGAACGCGGGAGTGTCCTTCGCGCGGAGCTTGTTGGCGATCACGACCGCGAGACGGCCGAGAACCTGATCCTTCGCGTCCACCAGATACCACTTGCGGCTGTCGCCGGGGTTCGCGGGACGCGTGCTTTTCTGCTTGTTCAGCATGTTCTGTCCTTTTTTCTGTGGCTTTGTGCCCCCTTGAGGGGGGATTTGTCCGTAATGTGCGGGCGAAACCTCTCCGTCCGCATGGAACCGACTTCGTCAGCCGATTCCGCGTAAGAGCCGCATATTTAATCAAAAACCGGGGGAAAAGTCAATAGGGTTGAGAAAATAAATTTTTCTCTTCATTTCCATGGCGTAAGAAATCGCCATGGCGATTTCGGGTGGGCGGTATCTTCATAATCTGATTCAATCTGCTTGCGCGTTCGAAGCTTCCGCCCGAAAGCCTTCTTGAATCTCGCATTCAACTTCTCGCGGTTGAAATATGCACACCAGATCCACCTGCGCGTGGAACAGTCTCCATCGGAACTCGGACATGTTATACATTCCGCATCCCTCCTGCTCCCTCACTGTTTAGGTCGATAATCCTCTGGAACTTCGCCGATATCCTCAAGGCGTATGGACAGCACGGTGTCAATCACATGATTATAGTACTTGACCTTCAAATCACGACGCTTTAGTGAAGATATCTTCTGGCAAAGGCGAAATATGTATATGCGTTTGTCCATTCTGCCATACATCTCGGTGTTCCATATCTTGGACCAATTGTCGAAATCATCCTTGATTTCCGATTCCACCTTAACGGTCTGATCTGCCGTAACGTTCTGCGTCGCGTTTGTACCTAGGACTTCTTTAGGCAGTTCGTGTGGACATGCCGTTAACGTAGCCAACGCTGCCACATACAGAACGAGTAATCTGATCTTTGCTGCCATATTCATTTTTTGCTCCTCTCTCCTTCTTCATGGCGAAGGGTTTGAAGATGACGAAGGGGCGAGAACCAAAACACCGTCTAGGAAAAGTGTCCGGTTGATACTGGTACGCAAAACTTCCGTCCGGGAACAGCTCCGCCTGGAAGTTGGTGATGCAGTTCACGTCGCGGTTGAATTGCCACGAATAAGCCTCACTCTCCGATGTTCAGCTGCACAAGCGGTTGTCCGGACGAGAGCAATTGGTTTGTCACAGAGATAAAGTGTTCTCCTGACAATTCTGCATATATTGGCATTGAAAGCACGTTTAGTGCGTGTTCCAATCTGTTGGAACTTGTTTCATATCCGCTTATGTATCGGACAAAGAGTCCGTCCACAATGGAATATGCGGCTGACGGCAACATGCGATTTCTGTAGAACATGCTTACGGCACGATCTCGAACCGCCCGCTGGGCGTCGTTTGTGGCATTAAAACCCAACAACATATAGGCATATTGGCAACTGGCCGCACCATATTCTCGGCGAGTGTATTCCGCTGTGTTTGTCATAATTGTCTCAGCAAAGGCAGTTGTAGAATCGTCAATTGGACAAAACTGTATTGCAAGTCTTATGGCGTCGTTGCGATATATTCCATTGGGATTTAGCGCAAGCGCTTTCAACGACTGTGCGGCCTCAACATAGTTCAGCGTGCGGCACTGATCGAGTGCCACACGAACATATTGCTTGTCCAGCGCCGAGAGCGCCCTGCAGTCATTCGTGCCCAACGTCGATAGATACCATGCGAATGCAGCCTTCTTCTCCGCCAACGTCCACCCATGGCTCTCGTCACGCCCCAGAAATCCCGGCCAAGTCACAGGAGCCTCGCGATTGCCGATCCACGGCTTCCCATCAAGCAGGTTGTCGTTCGCAGAAAAAATGATGCTCCCAAGCATCCCCCGCACCAGTTCATTGGTTTCAGCAGGCGAATGCGCAGACAATGTCCATGCCAGCGACATGACCGCGACTGCAAAGATGACTATGTGGTTTATGATTTGCGTGTTCATTTTGAATACACTTTCTCGTTGGACGGTTCTATGCCGGAAGCTCCGACGTTCTGGTGGTCTTTATCAAGAATCTTTGAAAGCCCGTACACCTTGCCAGAAGGGATGTCGCCAATGACGTTATTGGTGCTGGTTGAACTTTCAACTCCAAGCATAAGGAGCATGTCGATTGTAGAGGCTATCGTGTCGCAATTCTCGTAGAATCCCCTTCCGGTTTCACGACGCCAGTCGTGCTCATGGTCTGTGAAAACATGCTTGTCCAATGGGTTGAGCCTTGCCCCCAGACTCCAGATGGTGTTAGTTCCGTTTGCGGCGACTTGCACTGAATGACAGATGTCTTTCAACCCTAACGTATGTCCTAGCTCGTGCGCCAAGACATATTTAAAATCCGTCCTGCCTATGATCACCCCAAATTCAGTGGTGATGGCAGCTACGGAAGGATTGACTATGCCACCGACAAAATACACCTCTACGCAGTCGTTGGTTTTGTAGTTGTTTAGAAGTGTCATCATTTGGCTAGTGACATATTCCGAGTAAGAAACCTCTCCGTAGATATTTGTTGTCACGTTGCACATGGGGACAATCCAGTTATTAGTGGCATCGATATTCTGCGGCACGCCGACCATCTCAAAACGGATGCCTACCTGCGTGAATATCTCATTGGCAGTGTCAAGCATGTCACTGACATCAGAATGTAACCAGGCATTATCCCTCATGTCCTGCGGAGGTTTCACGATAAATGTTTTCAACGGTATCGTGCGCGGCATCACAACTGGCAACTTGAAACTTGGCTGTATCTCATCTCCGTTGAAGCGCGCCTCGACCACGACGTCCTCGTTCGTGCCAGTGGGCACAACAGTTGTGGTAAAGCCGTTCATGGGCGAAATGTCCGCCGAACCTGACACTACACGCCATTGAACGTTGGTGGCATCGAAGTCACCGTTCACGCCAACCCGCAGAACGGCATTGGTGCCCATCACAAGCCGCGATGGATTGATGAAACGGCCCGCATCCTTCTCCGTCGTCACCAGTTTGCGAAGCGGCTCTATGCACTTGAAGCTCGCCGTATCCGAAAGCGTTCCGCCGCCGTCGAGCGACACCGTGGCGGTGAGCGTCCCCGTGCCTGTTTGCGGACACGACACACAGATCGTGTGCACTCCCATTCGCGTAAAAGGATCTGTCACCGCAAGCGGCAGCACGGTTGTTCCCGTTATTCGGTTCGTCACGTCATTCTCCACATAGCACACGACAGGATTGGCTGTGCCCTGCGCCGATATCGTCAAAGTGCCGCTAGTTCCATAGGGCGCCTGCAGATTCAGCGTTACGGGGCGTATGCGCTCGGGACGGTTTGTAGGACATGCTCCGCCATCTAGGAAGTCTGCGTCATTGAGGAAGAACACCTCCTGGCAGCCGATCGTCAAATTTGGCGTGGGTTCGGTGTTCTGGCCCACCGTGAACCAAGTCGTGTTCGTGATGGCATAGCCGCCCACATATTCCGTAACAAGCGAGACATGGTTGGTCGCCCACTGCACGAAGTTCGTGGAAGTGTAAGAGACTATTGTGTTGAGAGAATGCGGATCAAGGAAGGAAATGCCATTGCCGCCAGACCAAGTACATCCCAGATAGGCGTTGGCATGACAGTTGGTCACAACAGCCGTAAGTTGTGCAATGTTGCCGGGATAGAGGTGCGTGAGGTATTGGTCATCCACGGATACTTCCGCGGTGCGCCGTATCCAGCCCGTGCGAGGACTGTCGAGATGCACCACCACGTCGCCTGTCATGCACTCATATGGAAATACGCAGTTGATTGATTGTGGAATTGTGAAATTGTGCAAATGTAGCAATGTGACATTATGAAATTGGGTTTCGCCGCCAATGCCCAATGCCTCATTTCCATAATTCCACAATTCCACAATTGCACATTCATTGAGCTCGCCGTCCGAGAGCGAGAACGGAACCTGCGCACCGCAGTCGATGGCGTAGAGCAGTTCGGCGTTGCCGTCCGCCATCACGGGGACGCCGCCCACCTCAACGCACACGGGCCATCTGCCGCCCTGCAGGGCGATGTTTAGACCAACAAGGCGACGGTTCGGATCGGACGCCCTCTGCACCACCCACGCGGCGTAGCCACCCGCAGAAGCGATCTCGGCCGCGTTGCTCGGGAAAGCCACAGCCGCCCACGCCTCGCTCTGATTCCACGCTGTCGTGGCAAGCGGGATCTCCGGTTCTGGATCAATCGCGTTTGGCAGTCCGTCAAAGTCAAGGTCAAGCGGATGCACTCTTGAATATCCAACCGTGCGGTCATCGTAGCGGTATGAGAATCGTCCGTCGGCAAAAAACTCCGCCTGGAAGTTGGTGATGCAGTTCTCGTCGCGGTTGACGGGCGAGTTCTCCCATGTGACAACCAACGAGTTGGACGGCGAGACGGCGTGCCAGAACACATTGGAGACACCGCTCGGCAGAATATTCCAGTTGAAGGACGGCACAACCGCAAGCGGTACCTCGAACGGCGGAGGGAAGTATGGCGTGCGCAACGCCGGACGTAGCCCTCCATCGGAGAAAACCGTCATGCCCTCAAGAAAACCGTCGCGCCACGGACACGACCATCCGACGGCGGGGATATGCATCACATCCATGAAACCGCCACGCACAAGCCAATCCTCATGTATCTGCGGAGCGTCAAAGGCGTCACGCCCAATAATCTCACAACCTTCGCGGATTTCGGCAACGCGCCAGCAGTTGGTAATGTCCTCGTCCGTAATCTGAACCTGCGAACCTCCCGAGCGCAATGGCAAGCCAAGGCCCAGATGCTGGTAGGGCGGCCAGCCCTCTGGCCGCCGCAATGGCTCGCCGCTGACTTGTCCCTGCTGCACTTGGTTCGTAGGATCGCCGGGAACTTTGACGGACCCCATCGAAACGCCAATCCCAAACATCACGGACATTAAGAAGACGCCAAGGAGGCCACATCTGCATATCTTCACGGCGGACATCTTCACGCTCTTCATCAGCGCAACAGCCGACGAGGCCGTGAGGACGCCAAGCGACAGCACGACCAACGCGTACAGCACGAGGCTCTGACATGACTCGAGAAACAACTTCACGTCATTCATCGTGTCACCTCAGAAGAAACACCGTGCCGTCAACCGACGCCTTGACCGCAGCACGAAACTCAGTGAAAACGAAAGCGTGCCTGTTGCCGACAGCGCATTCAGCGCGATGTTCGTACAGGCACCCGCATCTGCAAAGTCAGGCTGCGGCAACGGCGCGGCAGCCGCATATGCAGCCGCCACAAGGGCACAAA
>JAFXIL010000059.1 GCA_017563185.1 Kiritimatiellia bacterium
GACGCGAAGGCGGGCTGGACGCTAGAGCACTTCCCCGCGCTGCACGACGACGGCACCGGCGCCTCGCTGCGCCTCTACGCGAGCGCCGCCGAAGCTGCGGCCGCCCACTCGGCGGGCGTTGCCCGCCTCTTCCTGCTGGCCCTGGGCGAACGGGCACGCATCCCGTTTCGGCGAAAGTCGCTTCCGCTCGGCGCGCAGCTGTATCTCAAGTCGATCAACTACGAAGACGAACGCGCGTCGCGGGACATCCTTGCCGGCGCTGTATTCGAGGCGTTCGTGCGCGGCCGCCCAAGCGTGCGCGACGCAGCGACTTTCGAGCGCCGCCTGCGCGAATGCCGCAGCGCATTTAACGAAGTACAAGCCGAGATCGCGCGCATATTCACGGACTCCTACACTTCGGCGGCGAAGATCGAGGACCGCATCGAAGAGGCTGGAATCAACGAGGAAACGGCGGACTCGATCCGCACGCAGCTCGCGTGGCTGCTCTATCCCGGCTTTCCCCGCAGCGTCCCGCTCGCGCGCCTTCGCCACTACGAGCGCTACCTAAAAGGCGCCGCCCTGCGCGTGGAGCGCGCCCGCACTAATCCCGCAGGCGACAAGGCCAAGGAAGCGCGCTTCGCGCCATACTGGATCCTATACCGCGACGCCGCGGCAGGCAAGGCGGAAGTCAAGTTCTCCGCGTCAGGGCTTGCGGAGATCCGATGGATGCTTGAGGAGTACCGCGTGTCGCTGTTCGCGCAGGAGCTTCACACTCCAGAGCCCATAAGCGACAAGCGCATCGACGCAAAACTCGCCGAAGCGGTCATTGAATGAACCACTGCGGGATTGGCGGAGGGAGGGGGATTTGAACCCCCGATACGGGGTTTAGCCCGTATGACGATTTAGCAAACCGTTGCCTTCAGCCACTCGGCCATCCCTCCGTGAGGAAAACAGATATATGATATGAAATTTTACGCGGAAATGCAAGCGGGAAATCGAAAAATTTGATAGAATATCCGCAATGGAAATTTCAGCCGCAAAATTCGCCCTTCCGCGCGTAATCGCCTGGGAAGTCACAAGACGCTGCCCGCTGCGCTGCCGCCACTGCCGCGCAGGAGCGGCCGATGTGCCGTATGAACATGAACTATCCACTGCGGAATGCATGAAGGTGCTCGACTCGCTAGCGCCTCTCGCCGCCAAGAAACCCGAACGCGTCGGTCCGCCGGAGATGATGATCATCTGGACGGGCGGCGAGCCGATGATGCGCCCAGACATTCTAGATCTCGTCTCCCACGCCACTCGCCTCGGCATCCGCAGCGTGATGGCCCCGTGCGGGCTTCTCGTCACGCCAGAGCGCCTCGCCGCATTGAAGGACGCCGGCGTGGCGGCATGCTCGTTCTCAATTGATGGACCCGACGCCGCATCTCACGACGCCTTCCGCGGTGTATCCGGCGCTTTCGACAACGTGATGCGCGCCATGCGCGCCGCACGCGAGGTCGGCATGCCCTTCCAGATGAACACAACGGTCTCTACGCTCAACGTTGACCGCCTTGAAGAGCTCCACGCGCTCGCCGTCGCCCAGGGTGCCGCGAAGCTCGACCTCTTCTTCCTCGTGCCCGTAGGCCGCGGCAAGGCCATCGCCGACTACGCCCTTTCGCCGGACGCCACGCGTGCGGTGCTGGACTGGGCCTTCGCAAAGACAGCCGCCGGGCCCCTTCCCATCAAGGAGACATGCTGCCCTTCCGCGCCCGCCTACTGGGCCGAATGGCGCCGCACGCACAACGCCCCACCCTCACGCCCTCCATGCGGATGCCTTGGCGGACGTGGCTTCGCGTTTCTATCGCACGTCGGCGACCTGCAGACCTGCGGTTTCATCGACGTTCCCTGCGGAAACGTGCGCGACTTCAACTGCGACTTCCCCGCCCTGGTTTCCGCCGCCGCAAATCCTCTCGGCGCCGCCGGAAACTGCCGCAGCTAGTCCTCTTTAGTCACACCGAGGCGCATCAGCGGCAGCACCTGCTCGGCGCGATGGTCGAAGTTGAACACGGTGAAGCCCTTTAGTCCAAGCGCACGAGCGGCCTCGATCTGCCTGGCGAGGCGTTCGGCGTCGCGTCCGTCGCTCGGCCAGCACGAAAGGCCGATGCCGGGATAGAGCGGCACCTTGCCGGCGCGCTTCAGCTGCGAACGCACCTGGCTGCGGAACTGCGGGGCGGCGTTCACGTAGTCCATGTGGCAGGCGAAGTCGAGAAGACCTTCCTCGCACCATGCGGGCCAGTCTTGCGCCATCGACGAAACAGCAGATGAGGGGCTGGACATCAGCGCGGCCGAAATCTTAATTCCAGGCGTCTCGCGGCGCACGCGCTCCGAGACCGTACGCACGACCTTCGTTATGTTGGCGCAGCGGAACTCGTTCCAGCGGTCCCTGAGCTTCTTCTCGTCGCGCACGTCGTCAGGCCAGTTCTCGACGGGCGTGCCGATCTCGGCCTCAAAGCGTGCGCGGCATCCTGCGCAGAAGCAGCAGTCAAGGCCGGGGTAGCGGATGTAGTCGAAGTGAATGCCGTCCGGTCCCATCTTAGCAAGCTCCACCATCGCCTCGATCTCCATCGTCTGGTTGTCGGGATGCGACGGGCAGAGCCACCTCTCCTTCGGGGCGCCCTTCCAGTCCACCTGCGTGCGCCCTGCGTCCTTCATCTTCTTCACGTACGCGGCAGTCGTGTGATGCCCCATGTTCCAGCACACCTTCCACACATGCATCTCCACGCCGTACTTCCTGCACGCGGCGCGGCACTGCTCGAACGCATCGCCTTTCGTCCTCACGTCGGCGGCTACCGGAAGAACCTTCGAGGGATAGAACGCCACGCCGCCCCAGCAGAGATTGGGGATGATAACGTTGAAGCCATGAGCCTTGAGATATTTGACCGAGGCATCCCAGCCGAGTGCGCCCAGTCCTCTTGCGCTGTGGCACCAGAACGCGCGCCTCTCGCCCTTGCAGGACGGCCTTGACGCGAGCCATTTCATCAGTTCTTTCTTCCTCTCGGCTTCGTCCGCATCGTGCTTCGCCATCTTCTTCTCAAGGGCCGGCGCCATCTTGCCCGCGAGCTCGCGAAGAAAAGCGACGTCTACAGACCCCGTTGCCCCAAGGCGCTTGTCCGTCGAACGCAGCGCCCCTTCTATGCCCTCCGCCTCAGCGCTCTGCACGTTGCACTCAAGAAGCCTTCCGCCTGCGGCCACGTACGCCTTCAGAAGATCGGCCTTCCCGGCGGGCAGCGCAGGATTGTACGGCAGCACCACTGCAACGGCGTTCGTGAGAGAGCCTTCGGCGAGCGCACTGTCTGGCACAACGGACGCCACAAGGCCTGTCGAGCGCAGCGCGGTGGCCATTCTGTCGGCATACCGCATGCACCTCACGGCCTCATCGCCGCCGCCTGAGGCAACCGACTCGGCGCAGACGACCACCACGTCGGCGAACTCGCCTCCCTCGTAGGCGAGATTAGCCATCGCGCACACGGCCTTGCCCTCGCCCGCGCGCCAGCCGCTGATGCGAACAGTCGTCACCTTGTCCCACCCTTCGGGCTTCCCCTCAAGCTCCACCCGCGACTTCATCACCTTCACGTGCTGCCACTTGCCGTTCTCCTCCGGACAGAATGTGCCGTGGTACCATCCTGCTCCGCTCTTGAAGTAGCAGCTGAAGTGGGCGAACTGGTCGAGGTCGCTGCAGTAGAAGTCGAACTGAATGCCGTCCGCCCGCGAGAGGTCGCACGGGAGCTGAAGATCCCAGCTTGCGCGCATCGGCGGCTTATTGCCCGAAAAATCGACGGGCATCGACACCACGCCCGGAGCCGCCAGGCTCACGGGCAGCGTCTCGCCGCCGCGGAACACAGCCTTGGCCGCCGCTGCATTGGTCACAGCGCTCCATGCCGGCACAATGCGCGCCGAGCCTGCAGGCGGCGCAGGCGGCAGTTCGTCTTTGCGGGAGCATCCAACCACCACGAGAAGCGCGAGAACCGGCAGCAGCGACCTAAACGACATCTTCTAGTCTCCTATTCCATGCGCGGCGGCATCCAGCTTGGCGAGAAGTGCCACGGCTGCGGCCGCCTCGGCTGCGGCCTTCGACCTGCCCTTTGCCTCCGCAGAGCCAATGCCCTTCACCGTGACGCGCGCTGTGATGACAGGTTCGTGCGCAGGCCCATCCATGCTGAGTATCTCATAGACGGGGCGTACCTGCGGCGTGCGGCTCTGCGCGATCTTCTGCACCACCAGCCGAGGATTCTCCACACGCTCGTCGCACGGACCTTCCACCGACATTTCAAGCCGTGCGAACACCTTCCTCGCCGCCGCATCTCCGCCATCCAGCCACACGGCCCCCATCAGCGCCTCCATTGCGTCGGCCACCGGCTTCGCGCCAGGAGGAAGCTCCGGAAGGCCTTCGCCGCGCACGAGATGGCGGCGCAGTCCGATTCGCTCCGCAAGCGCCGCAAGCGCCTTGCCAGAGACGAGATGGGCGCGGCGCATCGTGAGAGGGCCCTCCTGCTCGTCGGGGAAAGCCCTGTAAAGCGCCTCGGCCACAAAAAGCCCGAACACCGCGTCGCCTAGAAACTCCAGGCGCTGGTTGTCGTCCGCATCCGGACTGCTCTGGCGCACGGACGGCGTGGAGAGCGCAAGCGCCAGCAGCGCCGAGTCGCGGAATTCGTAGCCTATCTTCTGCTCTAGTTCGGTCATGCCGGTCATCCTATTGAGCTGCCAGACCATCCCAGCTTGCGGTTAAGCACGTCGCACGGGTCGTATCCCGAAAGCTCAACGAGCGGCACCCCCTCTGCCGCCTTCTCGATCTCAAGGAGATCGCCTTCGGCGAGGTGCCCGGCGGGCGCGCCGTCGGCAAATGCCTCGAGCGACTCGGCACCAGGACGCGGACGCACGCGCACTCCGATGCGCACGGTATCGCGCACCACAAGCGGACGCGACGTGAGCGCGTGGGGGCATATAGGCGTTATGACGATCGACTGCGAATCCGGCAGCAGAATCGGTCCACCCGCCGAAAGCGAGTAGGCCGTCGAGCCCGTCGGCGTGGCCACCACGAGACCATCCGCGAAGAAGCGCGTTGTGAACCGCCCGTCTATCGTGAGCTCTATCACGGCGGCGTGCCCAGAGACGCTCTTCGAGACGACCACGTCGTTAAGCGCCACCTGGCCGCCAACTTTCAGGGCTGTGCGGCGCGACACCGTGAAGTCGCCCGAGCGCAGCGCCTTGAGCGCGGCCTCGAAGAACGGCCTCTCCACGCCCGCGAGATATCCCAGCGAACCGAGGTTTAGCCCGAGAAGCGGCACGCCCGGAAAACGGTGCACCGCTGAGAGCATCGTGCCGTCCCCGCCAAGCACCACCACGGCCTCGGGAGCCGAATCGTCAAGATCAAGGCCGATTCCAAGCGCGGCCACGGTCAGGCGCTGGAGCTCCGAGACGGCGACTGGCTTATTGGAATTGGCGTAGAACCAGATTCGCTTCACTCCTGCCTCCTGCCGCGCGGCTAGAGCGCGGCGAGCTTCTTCGCGACAAGCGGCCCCACGATCTTGGGATCGGCCTTGCCCTTCGAGAGCTTCATCACCTGGCCTACGAAGAAGCCTGCCGCAGCCTTCTTGCCGGCCTTGAAGTCTGCAACGGGGCCGGGATTCGCGGCGATCGCCTGATCGACGAACGCCTCCAGAGCCGATGCATCCGAGACGGCGCCAAGGCCGCGCTCCTTCACGATCGCCTCGGGGTCGCCGCCCTTCTCGAATATCTCGGGCAGAAGCTCCTTGAGCGTGGGGCCGTTGATCGTGCCCTTCGCGGCGAGCGTCACTAGCGAACGCAGCGCCTCGGGGCGCATGGCACATTCGCCGATCGCCTTGCCGCTCTCGTTCAGAAGCGCCATCACGTCGCTCATGAAGAGATTGCAAAGCTGCTTTGCGATTTTCTTGTCGAGCCCCTTCGCGGCGGCCTCGAAGTAGTCGGCGTTGGCCTTGTGCTGGGAAAGGACGTCGGCGTCGTATTCGGCGATGCCGTATTCCTCGATCATGCGAGCGCGACGGGCCTTGGGCTGTTCGGGAAGGAGCGCGCGCCACGCCTCGATCTGCTCTTCCGAGAGAGCCACGGGCACGAGGTCCGGCTCGGGGAAGTAGCGGTAGTCGTGGGCGTTCTCCTTTGAGCGCATGGACGCGGTCTCGAGCGCCTCGCCGTCCCATCTGCGCGTCTCCTGGACGATCGGAATCGAATGCGCCATGCACTCGCGCTGGCGGCGCGCCTCGTACTCGAGCGCGGCGTGGATGCCGCGGAAGGAGTTCATGTTCTTGATCTCCACCTTCGTGCCGAGCTTCGTCTCGCCCACGGGACGGATGGAGATGTTCACGTCGGAGCGCATGTTGCCCTCTTCGAGGTTGCAGTCGCTCACGCCCGCGTACACAAGCATCTCCTTGAGCGCGGTGAGGTAGGCGATCGCCTCGTCGGCGCTTGCCATGTCGGGTTCGGAGACGATCTCCATGAGCGGAGTGCCGCCGCGGTTGAAGTCAACGCCGGAGGTGGTGGCGTAGTGATTGATCTTCGCCGCGTCCTCCTCAAGATGAATGTGGTTGATGCGTATCGTCTTGGGACCGTTCGGCGTCTCGATCGTCACGCCGCCGCCAATGCAGAGGGGATTGCCGTTCTCGGAGATCTGATAGTCCTTGGCCATGTCGGGGTAGAAGTAGTTCTTCCGGTCGAACGTGGCGTGACGGTTGATCTCGCATCCGAGCATGAGGCCGCTCATCACTGTGAGCTTCACGGCCTCCTTGTTGATCATGGGCAGAGCGCCGGGGTAGCCGAGGCACACGGGGCAGACGTTCGTGTTCGGCTCGCAGCCCGTCTTCAGCAGGCATCCGCAGAACATCTTGGTGCGAGTCTTGAGCTGCACATGCGTCTCGAGGCCGATTGTGTTTTCGAAGTTCATCTGCTATTTTTCCTTCTCGTCTTTGTCGTCCTTCGCGTCGTCGGCGTGCTTGACGAACGGCATATGGAACACCGCCTTCTCGACGACGTTCGTCGCGAGCGGATCGCGGGCCTGCTCGTCGAGCGGACGCGTGTCGAGGGCGGCGATGCCCTCTATGGCGTTTCCTGTGCGGTCGCCGGGCTCCTGCTTGATGCCCTGCGTGTACATCCTTCCGAGCACCGCGTTCTTGGGCATGCCCACGTCCTCCTTGATGTTCTTGGGGTCGGCCATGCCCACGGTGACGAACACCAGTATCTCCTTCTGCACCTTCTTGCGGCTTTTGCTGCCGAAGAGCTTGTCGCCGATCCAGGGAATGTCGCGCAGCCAGGGAATGCCGGTGTCCACCTGCTCCTCGGTGGTCTTGGAGAGGCCACCGATGACGGCGGTTGATCCAGCCTTGAGGGCGAAGTCGGTGACGAGGCGCTGCACGCTTATGATGGGGTAGCGGCTGCCGGTCGTGCCGGTGGTGCTGCTGCCGGCCGTGACCTCGCCAGCCTTCTCGCTGATCGTGGGGACGATCGAGACGCTTATGAAGTCGTTGGACATCACGCGCGGCGTCACCTCCAGCGATATGCCCCAGCTGAAGAACGCCTCCTTCGCGAACATCAGCTTGTCCTCGCCCGGAATCGCCGCCATCTTCATGTCGAGGTCGAGCGACTCGGAGTTTCCGTTCAGAGTGCGCTTGGCGGCGATCGCCACGTTGGGGTACTTCTCGGTCATGTCCACCGTGGCCTTCTTGCCGCTCGCCACGATGATCTTCGGGTTCGAGAATATCTTCGCGTCGCCGCTCGTGTCAAGCGCGCTCAGCACGAGGGACATGTCGGTGAACGAGAGCGTGCCCGAGAAGTACGACACGCCGCCGTCGCGGCCGGTGTGCGTGGAGGTGGAGTTCGCCGTTGTCGTGGCGGTGGACTCTCCGGCCGAGTTAATCGTCTCGGACGTGGAGGACGTCTTTGTGGAAGTCTTTCCCGCAAGGCTGTAGTTCACCGTGTCGCCGGCCTTGGAGATAGTGCGCGAATAGTTCTGCACGGCGTTGCCGATGTTCCTCCGGTCGATTCCGCCGCCGAAGGACGCCGTGCCGCCCATTCCGTCCAGCATCGACCAGTCTATGCCCAGCTTGTGCACGGCCGAGTTCTGCAGCTCCACGAAGCGCGCCTCGATGTAAACCTGCCTCGGCTCCACGTCAACCGCCGCGATCGTCTGCTCGCACGCGTCCAGAATCGCGCCCGGCGCCGTAACCATGACCGTGTTGGCCTCGGGGAACGCCTGCGCGATCCTCGTCACCTTCCACACCGTTCCGAAGTCGCCGCTCCACATCGTGTTGAACCGCATCGCCACGTCCTCCGCCGACGCATGCATGAGCTTGAAAGTGCGCGTGGAGATGCGGTGGCGCCTCTCGGTGGCGGCCACCTTGTCGGCCGCCGTGTTCACGGCGTTCACGGCCTCCACCACGGCGTCGAGCGCGGCCTGCTTCACCGTTCCCGCCACGGCGGTCTGCACGATGTTCGTCACCTCGTCCGCCGAGACGCCCGCGGCGAGCGGGGCGGCCGCCGCATCTGCGGCATTGGTCGACACGGAAGCGCCGTCGAGCACGTTAGTCGATGCGGACGCGACGCCGGGGGCGTTCGTGGAACCGGCCGCCGCCCCGGCCGCCACCACCATGGCGACGCCGTTCGAGACGGTGTAGTAGTCGTTCGTGGACGATGCGACGGCATCGACCTCCGGTATCTTCGCCGCGATCTCGAGCAGGGCGACCACGTTCGTCGAGACGGCCGCGATTGCGATCTCGTCCTTGTTTGTCACCGGCGAACCGGCGTCCTTGAAAAGCGTCTCCTGGGGCAGGAGTGCAGACGCCGTGTCGTTGGTGGCGTTTACCACGAACGCGGCGACGTTCGTCACGGCCGGCACCATGGACTTCTCCTTGACGGAGTACTCGTCGTCGGCCGCCCGCGTGCAGGAGCACGCGAACGCAAGCGCCGCAAGCGCGGTGATGGCTCCTTTCAGTCTAGTCATGTCTGATTCTACACCCTTCTCCCCCAAGATTGCGTCACGGTCATGCGCCCCGTTCGACCTGTTCGAACGCCCTCGCAATGCCGAGAAGACTGTCCTCGCGGAACGCGTCGCATATGAACTGCACGCCCACCGGCAGCGGCGGCGCGCCGTCCGCCGCCCTTGTGAATCCCGCCGGCACGCTTATCGAGCAGTTGCCCGCGAGCGAGCCCGGAATCGTGAAGAGGTCGTTCAGATACATCGTGATGGGGTCCTGCACCTCGCCCATCTTGAACGCGGGCGTTGGCACGACCGGCGTCAGAAGCGCGTCCACCTTCCCGAACACCGTCTCGAAGTCGCGGCGGATGAGCGTGCGCACCTTCGAGGCGCGGCCGTAGTATGCGTCGTAGTATCCGCTGGAGAGCACGTACGTGCCCATGATGATGCGGCGCTTCACCTCGGGGCCAAACCCCTCGGCGCGGCTGCGCGCGTAGAGGTTGAACACGTTGTCGCTGCGCTCCGAGCGGTGGCCGTAGCGCACGCCGTCGAAACGGGCGAGGTTTGCGCTCGCCTCGGCGGGCGCCACCACGTAGTACACGGCCATCGCGTAGTCGGTGTGGGGCAGCGACACCTCAACAAGCTCCGCGCCTGCGGCGGCGCACTTCTTGATCGCCTCGTCGGTGATCCGCTTCACCTCGGGATCGAGGCCGTCGATGTAGTATTCCTTCGGAAGGCCGATCTTCACGCCCTTGAGCGTGGCGCCCTCGATGGCGGCGGAGTAGTCGGGCACCGGCTCGCGCGGCGTGGTGCCGTCCATCTCGTCGTGCCCGGCAAGCGCCTGGAGAAGAAGCGCGGCGTCTTCCACGCTCTTCGTGATCGGCCCCACCTGGTCGAGCGAGCTCGCGAAGGCGGTGACGCCGAAGCGGCTCACGCGGCCGTAGCTGGGCTTGAGGCCCACGCAGTTGCAGAAGCTCGCCGGCTGGCGGATGGAGCCGCCGGTGTCGGTGCCGAGGGCCGCGATGCAGAGATTTCCGCCTACGGCGGCGGCGCTTCCGCCGGAGCTGCCGCCCGGCACGCGCGTGACGTCGTACGGGTTAACCGTGCGGCCGAGGGCGGAGTTCTCAGTGGAGGAGCCCATGGCGAACTCGTCCATGTTCACGCGCCCCGCGGGCACGAAGCCGTGCGCGCGTATGCCCTTGATGACGGTGGCGTCGTAGGCGCTGGTGTAGCCTTTGAGGATCTTCGAGCCACACGTGCAGGGCTGGCCCTTCAC
The DNA here is from genome assembly GCA_017563185.1 of Kiritimatiellia bacterium. Lineage (GTDB taxonomy): Bacteria > Verrucomicrobiota > Kiritimatiellia > RFP12 > UBA1067 > RUG572. The sequence continues at coordinate 10,236 of JAFXIL010000059.1, forward strand.
GTTGATGAGATCCTTGATCGCGAGCGGCACGCCGCCGGGATTCGCCTTCGCCTCGGCGAGGGCGCCCTCCTCGTCGAACGTAAGGTACGCGCCGATGCGCGCGTTCTCCTCGTGGTAGCGGTCGATGACGGCCTGCATGAGCTCCACGCTCGTGAAGTCGCCCTTCGCGAGACCGGCGCGGGCCTCCTTTATGCCTAGCTTGCAAAGTTCGTTCATGTGGCCGGCTCTCCTAGCTTTCCGCCCCTTCGACGATCTTGGGAAGCATGAACTCGTCGCCGGTGCGGGCGGGCGCGTTGGCAAGCGCCTCCTCGCGCGGCATCGAGGGGCGCACCTCGTCTTCGCGAAGCGCGTTCACGATGGCGCGCCCGTGCATGGTGGGCGGAACGCCCTCCACGTCCACGGACGAGATCTTCTCCACGTATCTGACAATATCCTCGAGCTGCGGCTGAAAAACTGCCTTTTCCTCGTCGGTCAGCTCCAGCCGCGCCAGTTCCGCTACATAGGCGACGTCAATTGCGGGTTTGTTCATGGCGTGTAGTATAGCAAATTCCCGCCGCCGGCGCAATGTCCACGCTTCACATTCGCCGGCCCGCACTAGCGCACGATGAGCACGGTGCCGGCCCTGCGCGACAGCAGAAGACCGGTTTCGTCCGCCAGAAGCTTGAACCCGGCGGCCTTCGTGGCGGGCGACGGCGCGAATTCCACATCCGCCGGCTTCGCAGGCCACTTGAGAACGTAGCCGCTGGGCTTGCCCTCCTCGTTCTTCGAGGACGCGATCGCCATCAGGTCTGTGCGCTCGCCCATGAGATTCACCGTCACCGTCGCCCCCGTGGCGTATGTCATCGCGAAGCCGCTTTGGGGAACCACGAACGTCCCCGTGACGTCCCCGAGATCGAGAACCGGCGAAAGGTGCTCGGCGTCGCCGAGCGTGATGGTCTTCAGGAGATTCGCCGTCATCGGCTTGAAGCGCTCGAGAACCGTCATCATCGCGTTCTGCGCGGGATTCTCCCCGTATGTCTCGCGCCGGTCGATGAACGTGCCCACCCTAAACGTGGCCTCGATGTGCGTCGTACAGCCGATGCCCACGTCGAGCGTGGCGGAGCCGAGATCGGTCGTGTCGTTTCCGGCATACACGGAGATACCTCTACACATGTTCGCCTTCCCATCGCCGGAATCGACGTTGGCGATCGTGCCGGGCCCCACCGTCTTCACGCGCCTGAAGCCCATTCTGCAGCCATGCCGTATCGTAAGCGTGTGCTCGTTCAGCGTGAGAAGATGCTGGGCGTCGTTGCCGGGCGCGTACATGAAGCCTGGCGCGCCGTTGTTTTCGGCATCGCTTGACATTGCGACAGTCGCGTCGGCCGCAAGCTCCATGTCTGCAATGCAGTTCATCTCCCACCATCCTTTGGTGTTCACCACGCCGCTGCTGATCATCGCGCCGGCTCCGTCCGGCCCCGCGCCCGAGATTACGAACGAATAGGGCACGCTGGAAGCATCAACCTTGCCCGCCCAGTCGAAGCCCGCGCCGTCGGCGATGGTGACCAGCGCCTTCGCAGGCCCCCATGCGCCGCTGTACGCGCCGCTCTTGAGCCAGCCCGCCTTCGCCTCCGTGCCGCCCGTGTACGTCTGGCCCGCCTTCGCGGCCACGAACATGCCTTCGCCCGTCTTGACCAGCTTGAGCGAGCCCGTGAGAGACATCGCCGTGTTGGTGACAACGGCGCCGGACGCAACCGCCACTTCCAGCTCGCCGCCATCCACGCTCGACGTGACGGTGAACGGCACTACGCCGCCGGCCAGCGAAGCCTTCAGCACGAGCTTACGCCCGGCGACGTCGATCGCGACGCCAGGCACCGGCGTGAAGTCGAATCCACCGCCCATGTCGCACGCACCGCTCCCCTCCGGCAGCGTGAAGCTCCCCGAAAGCAGATACTCGGCCGGCGACACGTTCTTCGCCTTGACGGCAAGGTATTCCTCGTAGGACGCGAACCGCACCTGTATGTCGCTCGTCACGCCGTTCTCCCAGTCCGGGACGACGTTTCCGTTCGCGTCGTAGAAAACCCAGTCCGGCGTCGCCGCCTCCATGTCGAGCATCGCATACGCGGGAATGACCGTCGATTTCACGTACAGTCCGTCCGCCCGCGCCACGGCCTCGATCGGGCGTTCCTCGCCGTCGTAGGCAAGCGTGAAGGTGCAGTCGGGAGGCACGCTCCAGGCTATGAGCTTGTCCCCTGCGGCCACCGCGCGCGCGCCCACGTCCACCGTCGCCGTCGCATTCGTGGCGAATGCAAGCTCGGGAATCCCCTCCGCCGATCCAAACGGACTGGCAAGCAGCGAAAGGTCGAGAACGGGAGAAAGGTGCGTCTCGTCGCCGAGCGTGACCCGGTTGAAGAGATTCGTCGAGAACGGCTTGAAGTTGCCGATGACGGTCAGCATTCCGTCGATACTGTCTTTGTCCGTCGTAAAGCCGTTGTTGTCCTTTGTTCCGTCGTTCCACTGCAGCGTGCGGCGGTCGATGAAGTTCAGCACCTTCACGTTGTCCTCGACGTTCAGCCCGCAGCGGTCGTGGACGTCCAGCGTGACGCCGGAAAGATCGCTTGGAGCGCCGTAGAATGACAAGCGGCGAAGGCCGCCCTCCTTGGATTCGTCGGGCACGCATACGATCGTGCCGGCTCCAGCCGAAGTGACGTTTTGGAACGGGAAGGAGTCCCACACCACGACGGTGAGGGTGTGGCTGTTCAGCTTTAGAACATGGTTGTTGAGGTTGTTGAACATGAAGCCGTACATGTTGAGGACAGTTTGGTGAAGCCTGAACGTCGCATCCCCGTCGAGTTCGAGATCGGCCATGGAGTTTATCTTGTGGAACAACCCTCCGAAGTCGGCGGACGTCATCATCGCGCCGCTGCCGTCCGGTCCCGTTCCGGCGACCTTGAAGCTGTACGGAGTGGCAGTGGAATTGTCCACTTTGCCGGCCCAGTCGAAGCCCGCGCCGTCCTCGACCGTGATCAGCGCCTTCGCGGGGCCCCACGCGCCGCTGTACGCGCCGCTCTTGAGCCATCCTGCCGTCGTCTCCGTGCCGCCGGTGTACGGCTGGCCGGCCTTTGCGCCCACGAACGTGCCCGCGCCGTCCTTGACGAGCTTCATCTGGCCGGTGAAGGCCATGTGGGAGTTCGTGACGGTCGCGCCGCCTGCCACGTTCACATGCAGCTCGCCGCCGCCTGTCGCGTCCGTGATCTCGCCCTTGCCCGTCGTGTGCGCGAGCGTGAGGGAATGCCCCGCCAGATCGATTTTCGCATCGATGAACGCCGGCCCCGTCACTCTGTGCAGCCCCACCTTCTCTCCAAGCGACGGACCCGCCGCCAACGCGCCCGAGCCGATGTTCATCGCGTATTCGCCGGTCACCCTGTCGTAGAGGCCGACCGCGTCTCTCCTCAGCGCTGGAACGTAGTCGCGAACGAGCGTTTCGCCGTCGTAGATTCTGCACGAATGGAGGCGCACCGCCGGGTTGTTTTCCTTGATGTTAAGGTCGTTCGGCCTGTGGTCCGCGAAAAGGTATAGGCTGCGCGATAGCTGGAACGTCTGGCCGGAGCGCGTTGTGTGCACCGTGCCGTCCACCTTGAGCACGCCCTTGTCAAAGTCGATCGTGTGCCGGCCATTGGCGGCAACCGGGCCTACCGTGCCGCCGGCATTGCCAAAACCGCTGTAAATTCCGCCGCCGTCGTTGCTGACGCCGAACGCTTTGGTTTTCCACCAGTTGCCGCTGGTGTCGTCGGTGACGCCGAACCAGGATTCAAGCGTCCCGCGCACGGTGACGTCGAACACGACGCGCGTGTTGTTGTTCGGCTTGAAGCCAGTGTCGATGTAGGCGCCCTTCGGCGCGTCGATGTACTGCAGCGCCTCGCCTACGTCCAGCAGTTCGGCCTCTTCGGCGAGTCCGCTCCAGTCGCAGTCCGCCGCGAGCGAGCAGTTCTCGAACCTGAGTTCCTTGTAGGCGAGCCTCTGCCCGGCGGGCACGTTGAAGTTCGTCGCTCCCCTGACGACGACGATGGTGTTCGCGTTGGGGCATGCGCCCGCGACAACGGCGCCGGTGGAGTCGGTGCACGTCCAGTTCGCCGGATCGTTCACGTTGGAGAGGTCGCCCGCGCCAATCCAAAGCGCGGTCATTCCGCCAATGACCAGCACAGGCGAGCTGGCAGTCGTGAGCGGAATGGTCTCCTTCACGGTCGCGGAGGCATCGCAGCCGAGAGTTCCCGTTCCCGAGTTGGCGAACACCTTGCCAGTCACCTTGTCGTAGAACACGCCTTCGGGCGAGGAAGTGCTGCCGCGTACCGCCGCCACGAGGTGGCGCAGGTCGCCGCCATTTGAATCGAATATCCGGGCGTAGTGCCACTCGCTGAAGCAGTAGCGCCCGGACGACGCACCCGAGCCGTTGTTGGACGAGCCGACGAAGATGTCGCCGGCATCCGTGCCGATGGCGCCGACCGGCCCCGTCGTGGCCTTGCCTTTGTCAGTGAGGAACGACAGCGTCACCTTTGTGCCGTCCACGTACGCTCCGTTCACATGGCCCTTGCCGTCGTTGATCGAGTGCTTCAGGTGGATCGTATGGGGAACCGAGGTGTCTGCCCACGTGAACGCGGAAAGGCCGCCGTTCACTCCCTGGTAGCGAAGGTAGAACTGATTGTTGTTGTTTTCGCGCTGCCCGATCGTGAAGTTGTCGAGCTTGCTTCCGATCACGGAGGCCCATGTCTGGTTCGCGCCCGTGCGGCGGAACTTGATCTCGGTTCCGTAAGCCTCGTTGCCCTTGACGCCGGTGTTGACGTACTGCCCGTTGCCGAGCGACACCCAGCCGTCGATGAGGCGCACGTCGGAGGTGACGATCGCGCGCACGACGCTTCCGGCGGGGATGCCGTCCGCGCTGATCTCGTAAGTCGCCGCCGACGCGGAGAGCGCGCCGGCGTACGCGCGGCGGTTTGCGAGCGGCCAGGCGGATATCTCCGCTCCGTGGTCGGCCGCGCCCCATACAATGTAGAGCTTCGACGTGTCGTCGTACGAGTTTGCCGGCACGGAGACCGTTATATTGCCGCCGTCCGCGAACACGTTCAGCGCATCCTCTCCCGATGCTGCTGGCGGCAGCGACGCCGCAAGCGCGCCAGCCGCCAGGCAGAGTGCCCGCAGCGCCGTTCCTGGCCTTCCGGCAAATCTATTCAGCATGACTCTTCTCCTTATGATTGGACGATCCCGCAAGCTACCGGCCCTGCACGCGCAAAGCCAAGCCAAGTTATTGTTGGAAA